>JAIQFJ010000093.1 GCA_020073325.1 Terriglobia bacterium
CAGATTGAGCAGCGGCTCGCCCTGCCCCATCATGACGATATTCACGCGGTCCGCATTCGCTTCCAAATGATTGTCCGCCGCGACCCGCAGCACCTGCCCGACGATCTCTCCTGCCGTCAGGTTCCGTTCCAGCCCCAGCAGCGCGGTCAGGCAGAAACCGCAGTTCACCGGACACCCCACCTGGCTCGAAATGCAGATGGTCGACCGCTCGCCTTCAGGCATCCACACCGCTTCGACCGTCTTCTGGTCGGCCAAACGTAACAGATACCTTCGGGTGCCGTCCGCCGATTCGTACCGCTTTTCGATCCCGGGAATCCCCACCGGCAACCGCCCGCGCAGGCTCTTGGGGAGGTTCGAAACCTCCCCTAAGTCGCTCACTTTACGGCGATAAACGGCTTGGTAGATCTGCCGCGCGCGAAACGAGGGTTCCCCCGGCCCCAAGGCCGCTTCAAGATCCCCAAGTTCCATGCCTACAATGCTTTGCACCACTGTTTACATGTTAGCATTAGGACGCTCTGGCAGGCCGCGATAGAATGGTTTGTAGATGAGCCGAGCGCGTCAGAAAATCTCCTCCGGTCCGCGGCAAATCGAGCGCACGACCCTACCCAACGGAATCCGAGTCATTACCGAAGCCATGCCGCATGTCCGCAGCGTGTCCGTCGGCATCTGGATCGGGACCGGATCGCGTGAAGAACCGGTGCAGGACACCGGCATTTCCCACTTCATCGAACACATGGTGTTCAAGGGGACCAAGAACCGGTCCGCGGAACAGATCGCCCGCTCGGTCGATTCCATCGGCGGCGGGCTCGACGCGTTCACGTCGAAAGAGCTGGTCAGCTACAACGTCAAGGTCCTCGACGAGCATCTGCCCGAGGCTTACGACGTGGTCGCCGACCTGGTCCGCAATCCGCTCTTTCAAAAAGAGGACATCGAGAAGGAAAAAGGCGTCATCCTCGAAGAGCTGAAGATGGAAGTGGACAATCCCGAATACCTGATCCACGAAATTTTTTCGAGCCATTTCTGGAAAAATCATTCTTTGGGCCGTCCGATTCTCGGCACCAAGCAGACCATCCGCGGATTCGATCGCGACAAAGTCGAGCATTACTACCGGCACTTCTACACGCCGTCGAACATCCTGATCACCGCGGCGGGAAGTTTGAAACACAAGCAGTTGGTCGACCTGACCGAAAAACATTTCGACGACCTGAAGAAGAAGGCGCGGGTGAAGCTCGACGTAAAACCGCAGCCGCACGCGCCGCTGATCTTCAGAAACAAGAACTCTTTGGAGCAGGTTCACGTATATCTGGGTGTGCCCTCCATTGCGATGTCGCACGAATCGCGCTTTGCCTGTTATATTCTCAACGCGATTCTGGGCGGCGGCATGAGCTCGCGACTGTTCCAGAACATCCGCGAAAAGCAGGGCCTGGCTTACACCGTTTATTCCGAGCTGACCATGTATCGCGACGCCGGCTGCATGCTGATCTACGCCGGCACCTCGCAGCGTTCCGCCGGAAAAGTGGTCGACAGCGTGGTGCACGAGCTGCGCGAGCTGACCGATCGTCCGGTCACGCCTGACGAACTGCGCCGCGCCAAAGATCATCTCAAGGGATCCTACGTTTTGGGTCTCGAATCGACGTCGAGCCGGATGGGCAACCTGGTCCGCCAGGAGCTGTACTTCAACCGGTTCTTCTCGCTCGACGAAATGCTGGACAGCATCGAAAACGTCACCGCGGACGAAGTGCAGAAACTGGCGCAACAGTTCTTCGATCCGAAGCGGATGGCCTTGGCGATGCTCGGCCGGCTGGAGGGTTTCCGCGTCCGTCGTGAGGATCTGACCGGACCGAATCTTCGTTAATGAACATCTCATCGCCGATCGTGCGGGCTGCCGTCGTCGCAGCGCTGGCAGTATCGGCATACGCTTTAGACACATCGAAACTCAAGCCCAGCGGTTACGTGAACGATTTCGCGAACGTGATCGACGCGCGCAACAAGCAGCGCCTGGAAGCCTATCTGGGCGAAGTGGAGCGCGCCACCGGCGTGCAGATCGCGGTGGTGACCGTCGATACGCTCGACGGCGATCCCATCGAGGACGACGCGAACAAGCTGTATCGCGAATGGGGCATCGGCCAGAAGGGCAAGAACGAAGGCCTGCTGCTGCTGCTCGCGATCAAGGACCGCAAACAGCGCGCCGAAGTCGGCTACGGCCTGGAACCGATCGTCACCGATGGCGAAGCCGGAGCGATTCTGCGCGGCGTCCGCCCGATTCTGCGGCAAGGCGACTACGGCGGAGCGATGGTCGCGGCGGCGCAGCAATTCGGCGACCGGATCGCGCAGGCCAAAGGCGTCCAGCTTTCGCCTCTGCGTCCGGTGCGCACCGGGCGTCCCGCGCCGCGCCAATCGATTCCGTGGCCGGTGATGGTCATGGGATTTTTCTTCATCCTGTGGCTGCTCGGACGGATCGGCCGCGGCGGCGGTGGAGGCGGCACCGGATTTTTGACCGGGATGATTCTCGGTAACATGATGGGACGCGGCTCAAGCGGCTGGGGCGGCGGAGGATTCGGCGGAGGCGGCTCGAGCGGCGGAGGCTGGGGCGGCTTCGGCGGAGGCGATTCCGGCGGCGGCGGAGCGTCATCAGATTGGTAAGCCGTCAATGAACATGAATGTTTTGATTCACGTTGATTGACGTGCATTAACGGCGGAAAAATATGGACGATCTGAAAGAACTCGTCAGTAAACTCGAACGCGCGTTCGCCGACCGGCTGGTCTCGGTGATCCTGTACGGGTCCGCCGCGGGCGCGGATCATCACGCGAAATTTTCGGATCTCAACATCCTGGTGGTCCTCAAGGAAATCACGCCGCGCGAACTCGCCGACAGCGAGCCGGTGCTGCGCTGGTGGCGCGAGCACAACCATCCCACTCCGACCATCATGAGCGAAGAGGAGGCCCACAACTCGGCCGACTGCTTCCCCATCGAATTCCGCGACATGAAGGATCGCCGCAAGCTGCTCTACGGCGTCGACGTGATCGCCGATGTCCCGGTGGACGGAAAATTCTACCGCGCTCAGGTGGAGCATGAACTTCGGGCCAAGCTTCTTCGTTTAAGACAGCAGGGGGCTCGTGTCTTATCGGATCCGGCGGAATTGCTGAAGCTGTGCGTGGATTCGGTGGCGACGTTCTGCGTCCTGGGCCGCCATGCGCTGGTGGTCGCGGGGATCGACGCGAAGACCGAGCGGCGCGCCGTGGTCCACCAGCTTTCGGAAACTTTGAAAATGGACGTGTCGCCGTTCGATGTGCTGCTCGACGTGCGCGAGGACCGCTCCGGCAGCGAGATCGGCGATCCGGGAGAATTGTTCGCGAAGTATCTGGATTGCATCCGAAGAATGATCGAGTTTGTAGACCGGCTGGAGGCCTGAGAGGACAAAACAATGAAAGGTGCATTGATCGTACTGGGAGTCGTCGTTGTAGTGGCGCTGATTCTGGGCGGCAGCCTGATGGGCTCGCGCAACGAACTGGTGGCGGAACGCGAGGCGATCAACGGCCAGTGGGCGCAGGTCGATTCGGCGATGCAGCGACGCCTGGACCTGATCCCGAACCTTGTCGAGACCGTCAAAGGCGCCGCGACGCACGAAGAAAAAGTCATCGGCGAAGTGACCGAGGCGCGCGCGGCGATGATGGGCGCGAAGACCCCGCAGCAGAAGATCGACGCGAACAATCAGTTGAGCGGAGCGCTGGGACGCCTGATGGTGGTGGTGGAGAATTATCCCAACATCAAAGCCAACGAGAATTTCCTGAGCCTGCAGAATGAGCTGGCGGGCACGGAAAACCGCATCAACGTGGAGCGCCGCAAGTACAACGAAGCCGTGCAGCGCTATAACACCGACATCGCGCTGTTCCCCAAAAACATCGCCGCCGGAATGTTCGGCTTCAGCCGCGAGGATGCCTATTTCAAGGCCGACACCGCGGCGAAGGAAGCTCCCAAGGTGAAATTTTAGACTGAGGGAACTCCTAAGCTGTCCCGGCGGTTTCGAAAGCGGCGCTAGCCACTCGCTGGCGCCCGTGGTTCTGTGGTCTACATTGCAACTCCATCGCTGAGCACTGAACCGCGAACGCGAGTGAGCGGACCCGTTCGCTTTCGAAATCGCCGGGAAGCTTACTACTTCTTGACCAGCACGACATTGCCCTGACGGATCTTGCCCGGCTTGGGCTCGGTCTGAAAATTCACTTCAAGCAGATTGAAGGCGGGACCGGGGATCAGCTCGATGGTCCCTTTGGCTCCGTCGCTGGTTTCGAGCGGAAAGACCTGGTTGCGCGTATTCTTGAGGTCGCCCGCGAAATCGAAGCGCAGCACGGGATCGTCCTTGCCGCCGGGGGCGACTTTGAAACGCGCGAACAGCGTCCCATCGACATGCCCGTTGCTTTCGTGCACCACCAGATCGAGAAACTCGGGTGCCGTGCCGTGGAATAATCCGCCGGTGGGGAACGTCCACGCGCCGGTGTAGCGCACCAGCGGCAATGGCGTGATCGCGGGACGCGCCGTAGGCACGGGCGCGGTCGGCACAGGCAGCGGCGCTTCACCTTTTGCCGAGGCCGCGAGCTTGCGGTAATAGTCCGCCCAGGCGGCCGATTCGCGGTCCGACTGCTCCGCCGCGGCGGTCATCAGGCCGCTGAGGTCGTGCTCGGCGGCCGCGGCTTTCGCGCGCGCCTGATCGGCGTCCGCTGCCGAAGACTTCAACGCGTCCGCCGCACTCTGACGTTCCGCGACCGAGTTCGCCAGCGCCGCCAGCGCGACATTTTCGCGCTCCAGCGCCGCCCTCAGCAACTGGATTCCCGGATCGGGATCCTTGGAAAACGTGTCGAGGTTCCGCTTCACGACCGCGGTTTCGGAGGCGACATTGTCGCGCACCACGCGCGGCGCGTCGGGCGGAGCCGGGATCGGAACCGCCAGCCACGCGAGGCTCTGCTCCTGATCGGCCGCCGATTGGCGCAGGTACGCCGACCGCTCCGATCCATACTTCGCCGCGCGCGCGGCCACGGCATCGACCCGTCCGGCGAGCTGCGCCGAGAGCGACCCGGAGTCGCGCTCCAGGTTCGGGTCCGCTTCACGCCATTGGCGATAGGCCGCGCGATACGCGTCGCGGCTGGTTTCGGCGAACAGGCACAGCGCGGCGAGGGCGATCAGTCCGGTTCGCTTCATTGTTTTTTCCGCAGCGGCCGCGTGGGGCCCTGATTGGTGATGGAGCACTCGGTGTGCGCGCGCGCGATGCGCGAGGCGTAGTAATCGCTCCAGCGCGCCGTTTCGATGGTCAGGGCGGCGATTTCCGTCTGGATCGATTTTTCACGCGCGAGGCAGGCGACTTGCAGATCGCGCAAAGCCGCGGTCAGCGCCGTGCGCTTGGCCGATTCCTGATCGGCGGCCGCGACGCGCTGCCGCACCTGTTCGGCGATGGCTGTGAGCGCCTTGCCCGCTTCGTCGAGCTGCGCCCGGCGCTTCAGGCTATCGGCAAGATCGGCGAGCTGCGCGTCGACGGCGATGCGCTGCTGCTCGGCTTCGGCGCGCGCCGTATCGACATCGCGAGCCGCCGCGTCCTCGTCCGCCAGCGCCTTCGCCACCGAGAGAACGTCGGCGTGGGCCTGCGCGGCCGCGGCCTGCCAGTATTGCGAAAGCGCGGCCAGCCGCGCGTCGGAGGCTTTGTTCACATCTTCGATCGCCGTGCGGACGCGCGGATCGCACGGCAGCATGCGCGCCAGCCGCGATTCCAGCGTCCTGGCCAGCGAATCCCAGTCCGCCGTCTTCTGATCCACCGATTGCTGCAGCGCGGCCATCCGTCCCGGCGGTTGCGCGAATGCGCCGGCGGTCGAAAATGCGATGAGAAGAAAAATCGTCCGCAATCTCACTCCGCTTTCGACGTCTGCGTGCCCGCGTGTTTCACGTACTTATCGAACCATTGGAATTTTTCCCACAGCACGTGCTCGATGGTTTCCTTGCCGCGATAGCCGTGCGCTTCGGCGGGCAGAAACACCAGGCGCACCGTGCCGCCGTTGCCGCGGATCGCCTGATACATGCGATCGCTCTGAATCGGAAACGTGCCGGAGTTGTCGTCGGCTTCGCCGTGGATCAGCAGAATCGGATCCTTGATCTTGTCGGCGAAAAAGAAGGGCGACATGTTGGTGTAAGTGCTGGTCGCTTCCCAGAACGAGCGTCTTTCACTCTGGAAGCCGAACGGAGTGAGGGTCCGGTTATAAGCCCCGCTTTCGGCGATGCCGGCGCGGAACAGATTGCAGTGAGCCAGCAGATTCGCCGTCATGAATCCGCCGTAGCTGTGTCCGCCGACGCCGACGCGGTTCGGGTCGACCACGCCCATGTCCGCGGCCTTGTCGATGGCGGCCTTGGCGTCGGCCACAATCTGTTCGACATAAGTATTGTTGACGACGTCGATGGTGCCCACCACCGGCATCGCGGCATTTTCGAGCACCGCGTAACCGTCGAGCAGGAAGAACAGTTCGGAATATCCGGTGATCGTGGTGAAGCGGTTGGGAGAGCCCTCGATTTGCCCGGCCGTAGCGGCGTCGTTATATTCGCGCGGATAAGCCCACACCACCGCGGGCAGCCGCGTGCCGGGTTTGTAGTCGGGCGGAAGATACAGTTCCATCGAGAGCGGCACGCCGTCGGCGCGGTTGTAGGTGACCAGCTGTTTGGTGATTTTGCGGACGCGCGGCGCGGGATCGGTGAAATTGGTCAGCGCTTTTTCGCTTGAGCCGTTGTGCAGGAAATAATTCGGCGGCTCCGTCGTGCTCTCGCGGCGCGTGATGAACGTCTTGCCGGAATCGTCGAGCACCGCTTCCACGGTTTCGTATTTATCGTCAGGGCACTGGAAGACGCGCTCCGCTTTCATCGTGTCGAGATTGAACCGGTCGAGGAACGGATGGTCGCCTTTGGCCGACGCGCCGTCGCCTTTGAGCAGAATGGTCGAATTGGATTCGAGCAGCGGCGATTCTCCCACGCTCGCGCCGAATCCGCCGCCGCCTCCGCGCCCGGCGCGCTGCCGCGTCTCGACGGGACGGCCCGGGTCTTTGTAGCGATCCTGCGCGTTGCGGCTCCAGATGAGCTTGGGCTGCTGGCCCGTCTTCGCTTCATAGGTCCGGAGGATGCGCGTGATGCGCGCCTGGTCTTCATACAAAACGAAATCTTTTCCGAACTGGATACCGGCGAAACGTTCCTCGGTCTTGCCCATTTCCGTGGGCGGCGCTGTGAACGGCGCGTTCACCACCATGATCTTGTCGCGATGGGGAACTTTCTCTTTCGGATTGCCGCCGTCGAGCGCCTCCACCCACATCAGCGACGCGGGATGGTTCGCCATCCAGCGAATATTGCGAGGCCCGGTCTGCACGCCGCCGAGCGGGATGCGCGCGGGAAGCGGCAGGCTCGCGGCCTTATAAACGACAGCGCCGGCGGGGCTCCAGATTTCGACTTCCTTGGGGAACTCGCGATAGGGATGCAGATAAGAGAACGGACGGTGCTCGCGCGTGATCAGCAGATCTTTTCCGTCGGGCGACAGCGTGACTTCGTCGAGCAGGCCCGGCTTGCCGATGTGGGTCGCGGCGCCGGTCGCGCTATCGATTTTGGTCAGCTGCGCGGTGGCATAGTATTCGAACAGATCCTCGTCGTGAGGATTCGAGAGCAGGTCTTCATAGGTCGCGACGCCCATCGCGTGGCCGTCGCTTTCCTGCACGGCCGGACCTTTGGGAACGCGCGGCTCAGCGGGAACCGGTCCGCGATTGGCCGGAACAGTTTTCACCAGCAGCGTTTTACTGTCGGAGAGCCAGTCGATGGGGTCGCCCAGAACGGCGTTGAGTTTCACGCCTTCGACCTTGCGCGTCTTGCCGGTGGCCGGGTCGCCGATCCACAGCTCGATCCCGTTATCGGTGGTGTTGGAAAACGCGAAGATCTTTCCGTCGCCCGACCAGTGCAGCGTTCCGGCGCGCGCCTTGGGCGGCAGCGCAACGGGGATCTTGGCGCCCTCGGGCAGCTTGACCAGCGTGATCGAAATGCTGTTCGGCGCCAGGTGCAGACCGTTGGTGCGCGGGTCGATGCGGATGCCGGCCAGGCGCAGCATGGGCGCGGAAACCTCGGCGATCGAGGGATAGCGGTCGGCCTGCGAGAGCGTCGCATAGGTCCGCGTCGGGTTGACGGCCAGCGCGGGCAGCGCGGGCGCGTTCAGGATGTCGAGAATTTCTTTCGACGGCTTCTGGTAAGGAAGCTGGTCGGCCGCGAGCGGAAGAGCCAGGGCAAGCAGAAAGATGGGGCGTCGCATGAAATTTCCTCTTATTGTATTGTGCACTCGAAAGCTTATTTAAGGTAGGGGTGCGGTGTCAACGGTCGAGCCCGCTTACATCCCCAATTCGGCCAGGACGCGATCGGCGCCGTAGAGTTTCTTCAGCGCCTCCGTCATCGCCGCCGTGTGGACCGCGACGGCCCGGTTCGTCTCGATGTCGTAGACGTAATTTCCGACCAGCGATTCGATGTTGCCGTCGAAAATCAGGCCGACCAGCTCGCCGGCTTTGTTGATCACCGGCGATCCCGAGTTGCCGCCGATGATGTCGGCGGTGGCGACGAAATTCAACGGCGCGGCCAGGTCGAGTTTCGCGCGGCCTTCCTTGATGCGCGACGGCAGGTCGAACGGCGGCTGATAATCGAATCCGGCGGCGCGGTCGAACAGGCCGTAGAACGTCGTCTTCGGCGGAGCTTCCGTGCCGTTCATCGGGTAGCCTTTGACGGTGCCGTAGCTCAGGCGCAGCGTGAAGGTGGCGTCGGGATACGTCGATTTTCCGTAGACCGCGAAGCGCGCGGCGCCGATTCGCTCGCCGGCGCGCTGCTCGACACTCTGGACGTTGTCCTCCATCCACTTGATGAGTTCGCGGCGCATCGGATCGAGCTTGCGCGCCAGAACGATCATCGGATCGGTGGATGCGCTGACCGCGGCCTCGCCGCCCTCGATCAGTTTCTTGCGCAGCGCGGGGTCGTCGAGATGCGTGCCGTTCACCAGATCGTTCGCGGCCTGCTGCGGCGATTTTCCGGCCAGAATCGTCTGCAGAAATTTGTCGTTCGGACCCATCTCCTGCAGGTCGAGCTGGAGCGCGCCCGTGATTCGCGCGATCTCCATATCCTTATAAATCGGAGCGGGCGAGAACAGTTCGAACTTGAGCGATTCGAGCTGCGAATCGTGATAGCCGGGCAGGCGCTGGCCGTCGGGCTTTTTGATTTCGGCGACGTACTGCACGATCTGCATCGCGATGCCGGCGAAGCGCGAATCGGTGGAGTGATAGAAACGCTCTTTGATGCGCGACGCGGATTTCTTCTCGGCATCGGCGATTTCGTCCCAGGCGGTGCCGTATTTCGAAAGCAGCTCCGGCCTGGCGAGCACCGCGGCGCGGAATTTCTGCTCGTCGTCGCGTTTGGCGCTCATGATCCGCGCGTTTTCGAGTCCCTGCAACTCGCCGTTCAGGGCTTTCAGCGCATTCTGCAAACCGAAAATATCGGAGCTGGCCTGGCGCGCGTGTTCTTCGCCGGTCTTCGAGAACTTTTCGAGAACGGCGATGCGGCTCTTGATGAGATTCAGCTCGTTCGGGAGCAAGCGGTCGCGATCGTTTTCAAGCTGCGCGAGCGTATCGAGCCGCTGTGTGGATCCGGGATTGCCGCTGACGAAGACGAGTTCGTTATCGGCGGCTCCTTTGGCGTTCCACTTGAGGTAATTCGGGGTGTCGATGGGCTTGTCGTTTTCATAGACGCGGAACAGGGCCATGTCGAGGTCGTAGCGCGGATACGTGAAGTTGTCGGGATCGCCGCCGAAAAACGCGGCCTGCGCTTCGGGAGCGAAGACGATGCGGATGTCGGTGTATTTTTTGTAGCGATAGAGCCAGTATTCGCCGCCGTTGTAGAGCGTCACGACGTCGCTGCGAAGGCCGGTCTTCTTGGTGCTGTCGGCTTCGATCTCGGCGATCGTTTTCCTGCGCGCGGCGAATTCCTCCTCGGGAGATTTCGCGGCCTTGGTGGCGGCTTCGATGCGCGCGGTCACGTCTTCGGTGGACATGAGCACGTTGACTTCGAGATCGGGCGCCTTCAATTCGTCGGCGGGCGTGCGGGCGAGGAAGCCGTCCTTAATATAGTCGTGCTGGGCGGTGGAGCTTTTCTGAAGCTGCTCGCGCGCCACGTGGTGGTTGGTGAGGAGAAGACCGTGCGGGCTGACGAAAGATCCCGAGCCTCCGTCGTTGAGTCGCGCAGAAGCGAGGCGCACGTGGTCGAGCCACTGTTTGGTCAGCGTGAAGTGATATTTATCCTGGATGAGCTTGGTGGGCGGGTTGTCGAACGTCCACATGCCTTCGTCGGCCGAGACAACCAAGGCGGTTGCCAGAAAAGACAGCAGGAGATTTTTCATACGCCCCCTTGCTTCAATTCTGGCATGTCAAAGAACATTCAATCGGAGACGTCTCCTAGGTGGTCTGTTTAAGCCCCGGTACCACGGGGGACGCTTTGACGCGAGACGTCGCCTCGGCTATCGTTCGGACGTTCAGAGAAGTTCCCATGGCATCTCCGTCGGTGCATTCGAGACGCCGATAGCAGCGCTCGACTCTCTGGAGGAAGGATAGGACGGGCGGCGCCGTGGCGCCGTGCATCAAAACGTCAAAGTGTTGGGATCGTTCGAGATCGGCCGAGAACGCGACTGGAAAATGGCGGTGAGCTCCGGCTTCTGGACCTTGCTGGATGCGACGGCGAGGACCAAGTCGACCAATTCTTCCGGGTCGAAGGTCGGTTCCCAATCGTTCATGAGGAGGAACGTGATGGCAGCGTTCGCGCCGACGCGCTTGTTGCCGTCGATGAAGGCGTGGTTCTGACAGAGATGGAACAGATAGGCCCGCCGCGATGGCCGGTATCGAGGCGTGCAGGAGTTCGCCGCCGAAGGTAGCTTGCGGCGTCGCGACGGCGGATTCGAGAGCCGCTGGATCACGCAGTCCGTGGGAGCCGCCGTAGAGTTCGACCTGCTGCTCGTGAATTTCGATCACTTCATCGAGCGTCAGGAACACGGGTTCCATGGCGCTCACTCAGCGAGTTTCTTGAACGCTTTACCGTAGCGCTTGTGCGCCAATTCCTGAGCTGCGTCGAACTTCTTGCGTCGCGCGGATTGTTTGACGGGGGCGACGATGAGTTGTTTGCCGTCGGTGGAGACGTCGAGCGGCGTGTCGGGGTCGATCTTGAGAAGGTCGAGAATCGGGCGGTCGATCACTAGCGCAAGGCTGTTGCCGTGTTTGGTGAGCTTCTTGACCATCGTATATCCAATGTATCACCGCCGCGAAACTCAGCGGCGGGGGCGCAGAACAAGTCGAATTGGCGTACCGTCGGCAGCTCTTTCACTTGCGTCGAGAATCTGCCATGAACGGATAGTGCTCGACCATGTCCTTCACTACAATGTTGTCGTTCTCGTACGAACCACCGAGGATGGGTGGGATTTTAAAACCATAGCATTGATTAGCAGATACAGTTAAACCAGACGCCATGCAGCGGTCCACTAACGGCATCAAGAGCCACTCACGCGCATTGTTCTCGCTGTCGATCCTTTCGGCAAAATCGTCTCGACCTTCCGCTATCTTGCGGACCATACCGGTCTGGATGTCGAGTAGCTGCACCGAGCCGTCCTCAGGAATGACGAAGATGTCACCAAAGCGGTTGGCGAACCAAACTGCAAGAGATTCGGGCAGCGGCGGCGCCCAGTTTGCGAGTAACTGCGCCCAGTCCAGTTCCGCCGAATCAATCGTGTAGTCGTTTAAGTGCATCCCGCAATCCGAGAATAGCCGCCTCTAGACTCCGTCAGAGACGGATTGCTGGCCGCGGTTGGACCAGCTTGCCTTTATGAAATCGCCGTTCATGCGGCTGATCACTTCGAGGCGGATTCCCTTGGGACACACCGCTTCGCATTCGCCGATATTCGTGCATTGGCCGAAGCCTTCGGCGTTCATTTGGGCGACCATACGAAGGGCTCGCTGGTTGCGTTCGGGCTGGCCTTGGGGCAATAGGCCAAGGTGCGAGACTTTCGCGCCGGTGAATAAGGACGCGCTGGCGTTGGGACAGGCGGCGACGCAGGCTCCGCAGCCGATGCAGGCGGCGGCGTCCATGGCTCGGTCGGAGTAGGGCTTGGGGACCAGAATGTCGTTGCCGTCGCAGGCGCTGCCGGCGGGGACGCTGATGTAGCCGCCGCTCGAGATGATGCGGTCGAAGGCGCTGCGGTCGACCATCAGGTCGCGCAGAACCGGGAATGCTTTGGCTCGCCACGGTTCGAGAAAAAGTTCTTCGCCGTCGCGGAAGTGGCGCAGGGTGAGCTGGCACACGGTGGTCTTCGGCAAAGGGCCGTGGGCGAGGCCGTTGATCATGAAGCCGCAGGAGCCGCAGATGCCTTCGCGGCAATCGTGTTCGAAGGTGATGGGGTCCTCGTTCCTGAGGATCAGCTCTTCATTGAGCACGTCGAGCGCTTCGAGCATCGACATGTCGGGATTGAAGTTCGAGCTTTCGTAGCGCACCATTTTGCCGGACGAGGTCCGGTTAGGCTGGCGCCAGATGTGGAAAGTGAGTCGCATTTTATTTTGACAATCGCATGCGCGAGGATTTGAGGACGAAAACCGCGGCCAGGCCGAAGGCGAGCAGCAGATAGCTTGCGGGCTCCGGCGTTCCAATATCCGGACCGTCGATTTCGAAAGACTCCGAAACGATGGAGATCGTGCCGGATCCCACATGTTCGTCGACAGCCGATGAAGGGCCGACCGTCGCGTCCCAGCGGACCGCATTGGTGCCGGTTGCATTGGCGAGCGTCAGCCAGTAAGTTCCGGCGTCGAACGTCACGTTGTTGAGGGAAAAACCGACGGCCCAAACGGCGTCGTGCGCCCGATTGCCGCCGGTGCCGTTGTCCGCGATCAGCTCGGTGGACGTGTCGAATCCGCTCCCGCTGGCAAGGACCGTGCCGCCGCCGAGTTGATCGGTGGAGATGGTCCAGTCGAAACTCGTGGGGGTGCCGCCCTCCGCCACCCAGATCCCGATATTCGTGACGCCCACCACGGTCGAGTCCTGAGAGAGGGTGAACGAGTCGCTGACGATGAAGCTCGTGCTCACGAAGAAGGCGTCCGCGAAGCCGTTGACAGCGCCGTTGGTGTAGAGCACGTCGCCGAACGCAGGGACGGCGGCCAGTGCGGTGATGAGGAGGAAGGGGAGACGAGGCATGGTGCACTCCTATTTATAGCTTCGTTGGGACGGGTGAACGTAGTCGAACGTGAGCGGCTCCTTATTGAGCAGCGGAGAACCGTCGCCGTTGTATTGCCAGGCGGCGACGTAGGAAAAATTGTCGTCGTCGCGCTTGGCTTCGCCGTCGGGGGTCTGATATTCCTCGCGGAAATGGCCGCCGCAGGATTCGGCGCGATGCAGGGCGTCGATGCACATCAGCTCGCCCAGTTCGAAGAAATCGGCGACGCGGCCGGCTTTTTCCAGGGACTGATTGATTTCTTTTCCGCTGCCCAAGACTTTTACGTCGCGCCAGTATTCTTCGCGCAGCTTGCGGATTCGGCCGATCGCGTCCTGCAGGCCGGCGGCGGTGCGGGACATGCCGCAATCGTCCCACATGATCTTTCCAAGCTCGCGATGGAACGAATCGACGGTGCGCGTGCCCTTGGTATCGAGCAGGCGGCGCGTTTTTTCGGCGACTCCGTCCTGCGCGGCGCGGAACTCTTCGTGGGTCGACTCGACCTTTTCGAGCTTGTTCGACGCGAGATAGTTGCCGATGGTGTAGGGAATGACGAAGTAGCCGTCGGAAAGGCCTTGCATCAGCGCGCTGGCTCCCAGGCGGTTCGCGCCGTGGTCTGAAAAATTCGCTTCGCCGATGACGAACAGGCCGGGGATGGTCGACTGCAGTTGATAATCGACCCACAGGCCGCCCATCGTGTAATGGATGGCGGGATAGATGCGCATCGGGACTTTGTAGGGATTTTCGTCCGTGATGCGCGCGTACATTTCGAAGAGATTGCCGTAGCGTTCCTCGATCGTTTTCTGACCGAGGCGCTTGATGGCGTCGCCGAAATCGAGATAGACGCCGAGGCCGCTTTCGCCGACGCCGCGGCCTTCATCGCAGACGGCTTTCGCGTTACGGCTCGCAACGTCGCGGGGGACGAGGTTGCCGAAGCTCGGGTAGCGGCGTTCGAGATAGTAATCGCGCTCGGATTCGGGGATTTCGCCGGGCTTGCGCTTGTCGCCTTTATTGAGCGGAACCCAGATGCGGCCGTCGTTGCGCAGCGATTCGGACATCAGCGTGAGTTTCGATTGATAGTCGCCGCTGACGGGAATGCAGGTCGGGTGAATCTGCGTGAAGCAGGGATTGCCGAACGCCGCGCCGCGTTTGTAGGCTCGCCAGATGGCGGTGCAGTTCGAGCCTTTCGCGTTGGTCGAAAGAAAGTAGACGTTGCCGTAGCCGCCGGTGCCAAGGACGACGGCGTCGGCGACGTGCGATTCGATGGCTCCGGTGACCAGGTCGCGCGTGATGATGCCGCGGGCTTTTCCGTCGATCACGACCAGGTCGAGCATCTCGTGGCGCGGAAACATGGTGACGCGGCCTTGATCGACCTGGCGTTCGAGCGCTTGATACGCCCCGAGCAGAAGCTGCTGGCCCGTCTGGCCGCGGGCGTAGAAGGTTCGCGAAACCTGGGCGCCGCCGAAGGAGCGATTCGACAGAGTCCCGCCGTATTCGCGCGCGAAGGGGACGCCCTGGGCGACGCACTGATCGATGATGTTGACGCTGATCTGCGCAAGGCGATAGACGTTGGCTTCGCGGGCGCGGAAGTCGCCGCCCTTGACGGTGTCGTAGAAAAGGCGATAGACGCTATCGCCGTCGTTCTGATAATTTTTCGCGGCGTTGATGCCGCCCTGGGCGGCGATGGAGTGCGCGCGCCGCGGCGAATCCTGGAAGCAGAAGCACTTGACGTTGTAGCCGAGTTCGGCCATGGTGGCGGCGGCGGATCCGCCGGCGAGTCCGCTGCCGACCACGATCACGGTGTACTTGCGCTTGTTCGCCGGGTTCACCAGCTTCATTTCGAACTTGGTTTTATCCCAGGCCTTTTCGATGGGACCGCTGGGGGTGCGCGAGTCGAGCGTCAGCGTTCCGGCGGCGATCTGCGGTTCAATTTCGGTTAAGAGTTCCATTCGTTATAAGACCTGCGGGATCACGCGCAGCACGACGGCGATGGGGATGGAGATGAATCCGAAGAAAATCAGCAGCGCCAGGACGGAGGCGAGCCGTTTGATTTTCGGCGTATGGCGCGGGTGATAGAAGCCGAGGGTCTGGAACATGCTCCACAGGCCGTGGCGAAGATGCGTGCAGAGCAGCGCCATGGAGAGGATGTAGAACAGAGCCACGGCGGGCACGCGGAAGCCCTGGATCACGTTGCCGTAGGCGTCGAGCGGATGATACGGGGTCCCGCCGACGCCGAAGGTGAACTGCATCAGGTGGTAGATGACGAAGGCGGCGATGATGGGTCCGCTCCAGTACATGGTGCGGCTGGCGTAGTCGGATCCGGCGGGCCGTTTCTTGACGTAGCCGGTGGGCCGCGCCTCGCTTTTCGTCACTGCGAGCTGGATGGAGCTCCAGATGTGGGCGATGACGGAGACGAGCAGAACGATGCGGACGGGCCACAGAAGTTCGGGGAGATGACGCAGCGTGGCGGCGTAGCCGTTGAAGGCGTCGGGGCCGAGGAAAATTTGCAGATTTCCGGCGAGATGCCCGAGAATAAATGCGGCCAGGATCGTTCCACTGACGGCCATCACGGCTTTTTTGCCGATGGTTGTTTGCCAGAATCTCCAGGTGCAGGCGGACCCGGGGAATCCGGCGGCTGTTGCGCTCATTTCTGTCGGGACTTTTCCCCTAAGTTTGATGATAGCAATGTGGGGCAGGGTTCCGAATATGTCGAATGGCGGAGCGGCGAGGCGGCGGATAAACCGGCTGATTTGTGGAGAGGCAGCCGGTCTGGGCGACCGGCTTGCCGCTCTGACGAGCGGCCCCACAACGGCATGAAGAGAAATGTAGAGTGAGGAGATGCAGTCGATCATCATGGGGGCGACGGGGCTGGTCGGATCGGAGTTGCTGCGTGTGTTGCGTGGGGACGTGACGGCCCTGGTGCGGCGGGCTTCGGGGATTCCTGGGGAGCGCGTCATCGATTTTGAGCGGATCGGAGAGATCGAGATTCCCGACGGGGCGCATGTGTATTGCGCGATCGGGTCGACCATCAAGAAGGCCGGGTCGCAGGAAGCGTTCCGGCATGTCGATTTCGATTATCCGCAGGCGCTGGCGGAGCGGACGGCGAAGGCCGGCGGGAAGTTCATGCTGGTGTCGTCGGTGGGGGCGGATGCGAAGTCGAACAATTTCTATTTGCGAGTGAAGGGCGAACTGGAAGAGGCGGTCCGGACGATGGAGTTGCGCGCATTTCATGCGTTCCGGCCGAGTTTTCTGATGGGGGAGCGGGTTGAGAAGAGACCGGGCGAGAAGATGGGGATCGCGGCGGCTCGCGCGGTTGGGTTTTTATTGCCGTCGAAATATCGGGCGATCGAGGCGGCAACGGTCGCGCGGGCGATGGCGGCGGCGGGGAACACGGATGCGGTTGGGAATTTTATTTATCACTATACGGAGATCAGGAAGTTAGCCGGTGCTTGAGCTGCGGTCGGTTTCGAAACATTTTTCGACGCACAAAGCGGTGACGGAAGTGTCGCTGCGCGTGGAGCGCGGGGAATTTTTTTCGCTGCTGGGTCCGTCAGGGTGCGGCAAGACCACCACGCTGCGAATGGTGGCGGGATTCGAGACGCCGACGTCGGGAGAAGTGTGGCTGAATGGGTCGCGCATCGATGCGCTGCCGCCGTATGAGCGCAACGTGAACACGGTTTTTCAGAGCTACGCGCTGTTTCCGCATTTGACGGTGCGGGGGAATGTCGAGTTCGGACTGCGGCGGAAGAACGTGGGGGATCTGGAAAAGCGCGTGGCGACGGTGCTCGAGCAGGTGCGGCTTTCCGGGAAAGAATCGCGGCTGCCCGCGGAGCTGTCGGGAGGAGAGAGACAGCGGGTCGCTTTGGCGCGGTCGCTGGTGCTGGAGCCGGACGTGTTGCTGCTGGACGAGCCGCTCTCGGCGCTCGATCCGCTGTTGAGAAAACAGGTGCGGGCGGAGCTGAAGGATTTACAACGGCGCGTCGGCGTGGCGTTTCTATTCGTCACGCACGATCAGGAAGAAGCACTGGCGATGTCGGACCGGATTGCGGTGATGAACGGCGGTAGGGTCGAGCAGATAGGGACGCCGGAGGAAATTTACAGGCGGCCGCGGACGCGGTTTGTCGCGTCGTTTCTGGGGGCGATGAATTGGGTGGATGGAGTCGGGGTGCGGCCGGAGTGTACGCGCGTTTGCGCGGAAGGTCGGCGCGCGGTGGTGAAGCGATGCGTGTTTCTGGGGCCGGTGGTGCATGTCGAGACGCTGCTGGAATCGGGTGAGGCGGCGACGGTGCAGGTGAGCGCCACGGAGGCTCGGTTTTGCGAAGGGGATACGGTGCATCTGGCATGGGACGCGGCGGACGAGCTTCGATTCGACTGATTTTTTTGTCTCCCATAGGACTGCTGATGGCGCTGACGCTGGTGGTGCCCTCGGCGATCATCGTCGCGTATGGATTCCTGACGCGCGGGGCTTACGGCGGCGTCGAGCGGCCGTGGAGTTTCGAGAATTTCGGAAGACTGCTCGATCCTTTATATGGGGCGATCTTTTTACGGTCGTTCTGGATCGCGGGGGTGGCGACGTTTCTTTGCGTGGGCCTGGGATTTCCGCTGGCTTTGTTTATCGCCAGAAGTTCGCGGAAGAATTTCTACTTGAGCCTGGTGATCCTGCCTTTCTGGACCAGCTTTCTGATCCGCACGTATGCCTGGATATTTTTGCTGCGCGATACGGGGCTGATCAATACGGTGCTGCTGCGGCTGCACGTG
>JAIQFJ010000537.1 GCA_020073325.1 Terriglobia bacterium
GGTGGGCTCTCGGCCCGCCGCCGCCTAGCTCACCATTGGGCTCACCATTGCGGCTGTTTCTTATCCACCGGCGGATCCGTCGGCTTCCTCAGCGTCGGAGCCTTCCTCTTCGGAGCCAGCGCCTTCTTGTCCTCCGCCTTCTGCGCTTCGTTCTTTTCTCCCGGCGTCATCAAAGCCCGTTTCTCGGCGTTTTCCTTCTCCTCCCGAGCCGCGACCTCGGCCGTCCGAGCCTTCATGTCCACCGACGACAAATCGTAGCTGTCCTGCGTCGTCTCCACCGCCTGCTGCAGCACGAACTCGTACCGGGCCATATCCTTCGGCTTCGCCTCGTCGATCTTCTTCAGCTTGTCGAGCATCTCTTTTTCGCCCGACGCCACCGCCGACATCCCCACGTCGATCGGCAGCTTGCGCCGCAGCGCGTCGTCGGCCACCGTGTCGATCGCCTCGATGATCTTTGAATAGTCGTCGAGAAGATCGTGCACCATCGCGCTGCGCCCCGGCTTCTCCTTGGCGAGCAGGGAACTCACCTGGTCCACCCGCTGCTTGGCGAAATGCACGTACAGCTTCAGCCGCTCGTTCGGCTCCTGGACGTTGCGCACCTGGTCGACTTCGTCCGGAGTCAGATAATCGCGCGTCGCCTGCGCGCCCGCCGGCAAAACGCACAAACCGAGAAACGCCACCAGTCTCGTCATGAAAACCTCTACTTCTTCTTGCTCATGATCCCTTTGAGCAGATCGTCGTGTACCTCAGCCACATGGTCGCGCAGCTTCGCCACCGCTTCGCGATCGTCGACGCCCACCGTTTGCGCCAGCCCGTCCAGCCTGCGGATCAACTCCCGCGTCCGCAGCTCCGCCTTCTTGAACGATTTGCTGTTGCGCGGATTCTTCACCGCATCCGACAACGCCTGATAGGAGATTTCCAGCGCCTGACCGCCTTCTTCGAGCGCTGCCTGCATCTTCGCCGAGTCCCCCGCGTTGTACGCCTCGCGCGCCGCATCGATCGCCTGATGCACAAAGTCGAGCGCCAGATCGCTTCGCCGCTCGAGATTCGGCTCATTCTTGACCGACGCCAGGTCGATCGCCAGAAACAGGATCAGCAACGCATTCATCGTTTGTTCAACTCGTTCTGGATGATCCGGGCCCGCTGCCGCGCCTTGAATTCTTCGTCGGGACTCTTGCCCTGGCTCATCTCCAGAAATTTATTGTAATTCGCGAGCGCGTCCTTAAGCTGATGCAGATGGTCCAGCGAAATCGCCCGCAGATAATAATGAGCGCTGGTCTCTCCTCCGCGCGCCCGCACCTGGTCGAGCGCTTGCAGCGCCTGCGGATACTGCTCCGCCACGATCAGCACCCCGGCGACCTCGTTCCACGGCTGCACCGCTTCCGGCTTCAGCTTCGACGCCGCCAGAAACTGCTGTGCCGCTTCGGGAAATTTCCGCTGATCCCGCAGGATGCGCGCGTAAAACATCCGCAGATCGTAGTCCTGCGCCAGCTCCGCGACGGCCTGTGCCGCCAGCGGCGCCGCTTTCTCCAGTTGTTTGCTCTTTACGTAAGCCTGCGCCAGGGCGATCCGATTCGCCGACGTCGGCGACTTCGCCACCGCTGCTTCCAGCGCCGGAATCGCATCCGCCGTCTGTCCCGACTGCGCCAGCAGCGCTCCCATCCGTTCCTCGGCTCCCGGATTGTCGGGAAACTCGCGATAAATCGCGATGGCCCGATCGGCTTGATGCGCGTCCTCGTACATCTGCGCGAGCTGCAGCAGTCCGGTCTTATACGCCGGATCGATCTCCGCCGCTTTGCGAAAATGCAGCTCCGCTTCGTCGAACTTCTTCTGCCGTGCCAGCGACTGCGCCAGTCCCGCCTGCGCCGGCGCCGACAACGCATTCAACGCCACGGCATTCTCAAAGGCCGCCTGCGCGTCCTGACCCGCATCGAGCAGCGCCTGCGCGTAGTAATACGCCGGCCGAGGCTCCTTCGGCTTTTCCCCCGCCGCCGCTTTCAGGTAGGGGACCGCCGCCGCCGCATCCTTCGTCCGCAGCAGGCAGATCCCGACGTTCAACTCGGCTTCGTACAATCCCGGCTTCAGCTCCAGGACCTTCTTGTATTCCGGAATTGCCGCCGAGTCCTGATTCAGCAGGCTGAACGCCAGCGCAAGCTGGAAGTGCGCGCCGTAATCCTTTGGATCGGCGTCCACCGCTTTGCGAAACAGCTCGGCCGCCTGCTGATACTGCTTGGCGTCCAGCGCCTTGATCCCCGCAGCCTGATAGTCGATGGCTTGCAACAACACAGCCGCCAGTGCCACCCACGTCATCTACCTGTATTGTAGATGGCCCGCACCGAAAATGCGCACTTCGCGGGCCTCACGCCCATGCGCTGTCGATCCAGCCGCGCCCGTCAGGGCGGGGTTCTCGTGCATCCCCGCGTCGAGACTCGATGCCCGGACCTCATACCACTGCGCCCAAGTGGCAACAGGGTTATCGACGCCGTTACCCCGACTTACGCCGCCCTCGCGGCCCGCCCTCGGACGAATTGGGCTTCTTCTTTCGCAGCAGCCGCCCCACCGACCGCACCAGGTGCGAAACCTCATTCGCGCTCTTCTGGATCACGACATCCGCGCCCGTGTTCGCCTCGCTCAGCCCCAGCGAATCGACGAACCCCGAAATCAGAATCACCGGCATTCCCGGAGTCTGCTTCCGGACCCGCGCAATCAGCTCGACGCCGTCCATCCGAGGCATCTTGTAATCGGTTACCATCAGGTCGAAACGGTGACCGGCCAACTGCTCCAGCGCCTCCGTCGCGCTCGACGCGGTCGCAATCCGGTGTCCCAGTTCCTCCAGAACGCACCTCCGCGCGCTTAAGCCGTTCGCGTTATCGTCTACCAGGAGGATACGCGCGGAAGGCGTCGATGTGGATGAATGACGAGCAGGCATGTGTGAGGGACATGGTGAAATTAACAGACGTGTAACATGCATGTCAACGCACTTGTAACGGGCTCAAAAACCATCAAATGTTTTTCTTGACTTTGCGCTTTTATTCGACCTTGCGCGGAGCCGTGTAGCCCGTCTTGGCGACGATCTGATACTTGATCGGCTTGCCCTTCTCATCCACCACGCGCAGCGGCTCGTTGGTTTCCGGATTAACCAGATCGACTTTGATCTTCCGGAACTTCCCGTCGCGCTCCTGATTGGACGGCGCGTACGTCAGCACATACTGATTCCGCATCGCCTCGTGGATCGCTCCGAAGATCCCCGGCATCTCGCCGTAAAAGCGAGGGAAGAACGCCATGCCGCCGGTTTCCTTCGAAAACGTGCGCATTTGATTGTCGGCCTGCAGGAAATCCATGCGCTGTATAGATCCCATGTATGGGTCCATAATCTCGCGGATGGCCTGCATCAGACCGACTCCGTAGATCGGCACGCCGCTCACGCCGCGTCTGTACTCGGTGGTCAAGCGCATGCCGGCGATTGGCGGCGTGACCATTCGGACGGCCGCCTTGGCGAGCTTCGAGAAGACGTTGGCCAAGAGTCTGGGGATTTTCACG
>JAIQFJ010000094.1 GCA_020073325.1 Terriglobia bacterium
GATTGGAGCCCGGCCAGCCGCCTTCGATGTAGTCGATCCCCAGTTCGTCCAGTTTGTGCGCGATCAACAGCTTGTCTTCGGAGGAAAAACTGACCGCTTCCCCCTGAGTACCGTCGCGCAGTGTCGTGTCAAAAGTGAAAACTCTCATAAAACCTCTTTTAGCCACGAATGGACACGAATGAACACAAATGTTTTTATTCGTGTGTATTCGTGTTCATTCGTGGCTGAAATTTCTTAAGCTACCCCTGCCTCTTTCTTCTTCTTCAGGAACGTCATCATTTCGCGCAGCTCTTTGCCGACTTTTTCGATCGGCTGGTTCTGCGCGGCCTCTCGCATCGCCAGAAAATTCCTGCGGCCGGTCTGGTTCTCGCAGATCCACTGTTTGGCGAACTCGCCCGACTGCACTTCGCTCAGGATCTTCTTCATCTCCTTGCGCGTCTCGCCCGTGACCACACGAGGACCGCGCGTGTAGTCGCCATATTCCGCCGTATCCGAAACCGAGTAGCGCATGTAGCCGAGGCCGCCCTCCTGAATGAGATCGACAATCAGCTTCAGTTCGTGTAGACACTCGAAGTAGGCGATTTCCGGCGCGTATCCGGCGTCCACCAGCGTTTCGAATCCCGCGCGGATCAGTTCGGTGACCCCGCCGCACAACACGGCCTGTTCACCGAACAGGTCGCTCTCTGTCTCTTCTTTGAAGGTCGTCTCGATTACGCCGGCCTTCAAACACCCGAGTGCCAGCGCATACGCCAGCGCCTGTTCCAGCGCCTTGCCGGACGCATTCTGATGCACGGCCACGAGTGCCGGCACGCCGACGCCTTCCGTATACAGCTCGCGGACGCGATGCCCCGGAGCCTTGGGCGCGACCATCGTCACGTCGACTCCTTCGGGCGCCGCGATCTGGTTGTAGTGAATATTGAAGCCGTGCGCGAACATCAGCGTCTTTCCGGCAGTCAGATGCGGCGCGATGTCGCGATGATACAGATCGCCTTGAATATGATCCGGCACCAGAATCATGACGACGTCCGCAGCGGCCGCGGCACCGGCCGTCGCCATCACGCGCAATCCGGCCGCTTCTGCCTTGGCTCGCGACTTGCTGCTTTCATGCAACCCGACCACGACGTTGAGCCCCGAATCGCGCAGATTCATCGCATGCGCATGACCCTGGCTGCCGTAGCCGATGATCGCGATCGTCTTGTCTTTCAGGAGCGCAAGATTGCCGTCTTTTTCGTAGTAGCGATTAACCATTGTGCAGAACCCCTTCTTCTTTTTGGATGGGCGGCGCGAGCTTCAGCTTTTTCGCCTCGAGCGAAACCGCAACCAGGCCGCCGCGCGTCACTTCGATTTCTCCATAGGCGCTCATCACGCCGATAAACTCGTCGAGCTTTTCCGGGTCTCCGGTCGCTTCGAGCGCGAATCCCTCCACCGACGAATCCACCGCGCGCGCTCCGAAAATCTCGGCTTCTTTCAAGATCGCCTGGCGATTCTGCATCGTCGCGCGGACGCGCAGCAGCACCAGCTCGCGCCGCACCGCGGGGCTTTCCGTGAGATCGCTCGCCTGCAGCACGTTGATCAGCTTGTTCATCTGCTTGATCAGTTGCCCACGCTGCGAAGGCTCGATATCGACCACAATGCTCATCCGCGATAGCTCCGGATCGAGCGTCCTCGCAACGGTCAGGCTCTCGATGTTGTACCCGCGCGCACTGAGCAGTCCCGTGACGCGCATCAGCGCGCCGGGCTTGTTTTCCATGAGGAGTGAGATTAGTTGCAGCATCGATTTGTCGATTCGGTTTCGATTCGTAGGCCAGCCGCGCCCGTAAGGGCGGGGTTAAAGTGCCGATTCATCCGACCTCCACCGGCTGCGGCGCCGACAGGACCATTTCATTGATCGCCGCTCCTGCCGGGACCATCGGATACACGTTCTCGAACGGCGACACGCGCACGTTCAGCAGATACGGTCCCGGTTCCCGCACGCATGCTTCGAGCGCCGCCCGCAATTCCTGCGGCCGCTCCACCGTGCGACCCGTAAATCCATAAGCGCCGGCCAGCTTTTCGACATCCGGGAACGAATCGAGCCGCACCTGCGACAGGCGATTGTTGTAGAACAGCTCCTGCCATTGCCGGACCATCCCGAGATGCCCGTTGTTCATCACGACAATCTTTAGCGGCAACCCTTGATTGGCGATCGTCGCCAGCTCCGGAATCGACATCTGAAATCCGCCGTCGCCCACCAGCGCGAACACCAGTTTGTCCGGCCGCGCCATCTGCGCGCCGATCGCCGCCGGCAGCCCGAAGCCCATCGATCCCAGTCCGCCCGAGTTGATCCACAGCCGCGGCTGGTTGAAGCGGAGGAGCTGCGCCGCCCACATCTGATGCTGGCCGACGTCGCTCGCCACGATCGCTTCCCCGCCCGAGAGACGGTCGATTTCGGAAACGAGATGCTGCGGCTTGATCTCGTCGGCCGAAATTTCGGGCTCGAGCGGATGCTCGCGCTTCCATTCGGCCACCTGCGCCCTCCATGCCGCGCGCGCCGGCGCATTCTTCGGACGCATTTCGAGCGTCTCCTCCAGCGCCTGGATCATTTTCTTGAGGACGCGCTTGGCGTCGCCGACGATCGGCAGATCGGCATTGCGATTCTTCGAAATTTCCGCCGGATCGATGTCCAGATGGATCACCTTGGCGTGCGGCGCGAAAGCCGAAAGCCGGCCGGTGACGCGATCGTCGAAGCGCGTGCCCAGCGCGATCAGCAGATCGCATTCCGTCATCGCCAGGTTCGCTGCGTAGCTGCCGTGCATTCCCGGCATGCTGATGAAGTTCGGATGCGAACCCGGCAGCGCGCCCAGCGCCATCAGCGTCAGCACTGCGGGCGCGTCGATCGCCTCGACAAACGCCCGCAGCTCCTCCGAAGCCTCCGCCGCGAGGATTCCCCCGCCCGCGTACACAAAGGGTTTTTTCGCGTCCCAGATCATCTGCGCCGCGCGCCGGATCTGTCCCGCGTGCCCTTCCGTGTAAACCCGGTAGCCCGGCAAATGGATCGCCGAGACCGGCTGATAATGCGCCTGGCCTTGCAGCACGTCCTTGGGAATATCGACCAGCACCGGCCCCGGACGACCCGTCGCCGCGATATGAAACGCCTCATGAATCGCCTGCGGCAGGTCCGCGAGCTGCTTCACCAGAAAATTGTGCTTCGTGCAGCTCCGCGTGATGCCGAACGTGTCCGCTTCCTGAAACGCATCGCTGCCGATCAGCTTCGTCGACACCTGCCCCGTGATGGCGACCACCGGAATCGAGTCCATCATCGCGTCCACCAGGCCGGTGACCAGATTGGTCGCGCCCGGTCCCGACGTCGCGCAGCACACCCCGACCTTGCCGGTCGCCCGCGCATAGCCCTCCGCCGCGAAGCACGCGTTCTGCTCGTGCCGGACCAGAATGTGGCGGATCGAATGATCGTACATTGCGTCATAAAGCGGCAAAGTGACGCCGCCCGGGTAGCCGAAAATGCAGTCGACTTTTTCCCGCAGCAGGCATTCGAGCACGATCTTTGCGCCGTTCATCAACGTTCCCGACATCGTTCTCCCCTATAACGAAAAAGGCCACTGCCCGAGGGTTATTACCCCCGCCAGTGGCCAAGATTCTCAGTAAATCGGGCCGATCAGGCGGGGCCGGCTACACCGACCCCAATAATAAGAAGCCCGAGCGAAATCAGTACGGTAGAGAGCCCGACGGTATTGCGGATAGCCTGGTTGGGTGCCGTGGGTAACATCGATTGCTCTCGGAAATCAGAATACTGGAAAAGCAACGTAAATGCAATACCTGATTACGATTAGTAATTTTAATTCCGATATTGCCCGCGACGCTCACCTCACGTGGTATGATCTCCAAGTTCCCGTGTCCAAGAACGGCGAAATCTATTCGCTTGATGCGCTTTACGCCCAGGCCGCCCAGGCGACGCGCGCCGGGTCGCGTGGATTTTACTTCGCCACGCAGCACTTCCCGATTGATCTGGCCCGCGCCGCGCACGCGGTGTACTGGTTCAGTCACTACACGCGCGGCCTGAAATCGCAGGCGGAGCTTGACGAATGGGCCTCGCTGGTCGGATCCGGCCTGCGCGGACGCCTGGCGCGCCATCCGGTGCTCGACGTGTTTCTCGATACGGTGGATCAGCGCGCGATTCCGCATGATCTGCCCATGGATTTGATCGAGGGCGCGCGCATGGATCTGGACCACACCCGCTACGAGAGTTTTTCGCAGCTCCGCGCGCGGACTCTGCGCATCGGGGGCGTCGTGAGTCTGATGATGATGCGGGTGGTCGGCTTCCGCGATCCGGCGGGCGATTACCTGGTCAATCTCGGCATGGCGATCGAGTTGACCACGCTGCTGCGCGACACCGGGGCTCATCTGCAGCGCGGCAGGATTTATCTCCCGCTCGACGAAATGGAAAGCTGGGGATATTCGCTCGACGATCTGGAACATCGCCGCCGCAACGACGCGTTTCGCGCCCTGATGACGGTGCAGGCAACCCGCATCCGCGGCTACTATCAGCAATCCGAGGCCGGTCTCGCCTTGCTGGACGCGCGCGGCCGGTTCGCCGTGAAGGTAGCGTTCGATCTCTATCGCCAGATGCTGCGGCACATCGAAAGCTCGGGATTCGACGTTTTTCGCCGCAGGGGCGGCGTGCCTCCGGTGGAAGCCGCCTGGATCGCCGCTCGATCCATGGCGGGGCCGATTACGCGGCGCCTGTGGAGGGTGATGAGTGCTTAGCTTCTCGCCCGGCGCGGACCAGGTGGTCGCGCTCGGGGTGGCGGCTCTGCTGGTGATGTTGTTCGTTCTGGCCCGCGTCCACTACCTGACCCTGCCGAAGCTGACCGCGCGGCCGAAAGACGCGCCGCTGCCCGATTGCATGGCGGTGATCCCGGCCCGGAACGAAGAAGCCGTGATCGCGCGCGCGGTCCACAGCCTGCCGCACGACACCGTCATCGTGGTGGACGATCATTCTGAAGATCGCACGGCGGAGGTCGCGCGAAAAGCGGGCGCGGGCGTCATGCCGGCTCCTCCGATTCCCGCCCGAGGCATCGGGAAAGCGAACGCCTGCAAAGCCGGCGCGGCCGTGTTGACGTCGAAGTGGATTCTCTTCGCCGACGCCGATACGTGGTTCGAACCTGGATTTCTGCCGGCCGCCGTCGCGTGTGCCGAGGCGAACAATCTCGCTTTTCTTTCGTTCTATCCGGGCCTCGAATGCGAGACGCTTGCCGAGACGATCCTCGCTCCGTATGCCGAAGCGCTTTATTTTTGCGGACTGAACGGCAAGCTGGATCCGACGGCGGTCTTCAACGGCCAGTGCATCCTGGTGCGGCGCGATGCCTATGAATTCATCGGTTCCCATGGCGCGGTGGCGAATACGGTGACCGATGATGTGAAGCTGGCGGCGCTGGCGCGGAGGCATCGCTTGAACCTGGCGACCGTTCGCGCCGAGGCGCTCGCCCATGTGCGCTTGCGCGAGCCCTGGCACTCGTTCCGCCGCGGCGCTCTGCGCTTCATGGCGGTCAGCTCCTGGATGGGAATCGTCATCATGATCGCGGGAACGGTCGCGGCGTTGTGGCTGCCGGTGCTCGTATGGCTGGCCAGCGAGGGCCACAGGACTTGGGCCGCCGTGTTTGCCGCGCTCCCGATCGTGCTGATCGCGCCGTGGTATCGACGGCCGTTGCGCGCACTCCTGGCGCCCGTCGCGATTTACGGAATGATCCCGATTCTGTGGGGCGGAATGCTGAACGCGTTGGGAGGCGGCACGCGGGAGTGGAAAGGCCGGGTGGTCTGAACGTTTACGGCAGCCACCAGCCCAGCGTGTCCGACGCCGCCATGAAAAACTGGTCTTTTTCGGCGCGCTGCGGATCGCTGGTCCAGTTGCCGACGGGCTTATACCCCGCATCGTGCAGGACCCACACCTCTCCGCCGACGCCTTGGATCGGCGCGTTCGCCACGACCTCGTAATCGACGTTGTCGATGGTGAAGCGCATGCGCGTAAGTTCGGTGGTCCCCGCTTTGACGAACGCGTGGCCCGGCACCGGCTCGGTGGAGAAAAAAAACGCGCCGCGGCCCGGGATGTAGAACATCGCGTATCGCCCCGCGACTCCGCCCGGTGCGGGGCCGGCCAGCGGCTTTCCTTCCGACGAAATGCGCAGCCCCGAAAATCGCAGCGCGCCTGCGCGATCCTCCGCGCCGAGGCGGACTAAAAATTTCTCCGAGACCTGTAGACCCATGCCCGGAATTTCAAATAGTCCGAGCGTCGCACTCTGGCCCGACGCAAGCGGCCCCAGTTCCTGCGTCGTCGATAGTGTGGGCACGGGCTTGCCCGCGTCGGCATTCGGGTAGCGAGCCGCGAGCTCGTCTCCGGCGGGTTTTGCGATCGCGCGCAGAGCCGATCCATCGGGCAGCAGCGCTACTTCCAGCTCGTATGCGAACACGGCGAGATGATTCTGATCCCAGAAGATGCGATAAAAGCTGTCGCCGGAGGCGCGCGCCATCTCGACGGTCAACTTTTCTTCACCGGTCGGATTGCCGAGGCTGGCCGTGACCTGGAGACGCACTCCGTTGTTCAGCGAAACCGTGGAAGAAAGCTGCGCGTAAGCAGCGGACGCGCTCACGCAAAGAACGCAAAGCTTCATCGCAAAAGCCGCAACCTTCTTCGCGATCTTTGCGTCAGCGCTTCGCGACCTTTGCGTGAACTCAGCGCCGCTCACATCCTCATTATCCCTTAGACCTTTGCACGCTTTTGCTGCACCTCGGCCCGAAACCGGCGCATCCCGCGCAGCCAGCGGTCGTAATCCGCCGACTTGCGCCGGAAATATTCAGCGACCTCGGGATGCGGCAGAATCAGGAACCGCTCGTCGCCGAGCCCTTCGATCACCGCGTCCGCCACCTGCTCCACCGACACCGATCCTTCCATCAGAAAATTGTCCGGGTCCTGCATCAGCATATTCGTCCGCACGCCCTGCGGGCACAGCGCGGAAACTTTGATGCCGCGATCGCCATACGTCATCGAGATCCACTCGGCGAGCGCGAGCGCCGCGTGCTTGGTCATGGCATACGTCACCGATTCGAGCGACGTGATCAGTCCCGCGGCCGACACCGTCTGCAACAAATATCCGTCGCCGCGCTCGAGCATCGCCGGCAGCACGGCGCGCGCCGCGTACAGATGCGCCATGACGTGGATGTCGCGCATCTTTGCGAACATGTCATTCGAGGTGAACACGTCGGCTTCGATGAAAATTCCGGCGTTGGAGCAGAACAGGTCGATCTGGCCGAACCGATCTGTGGTTTCCTTGACCAGCTTCTGCATCTCTTCTTCTCGCCCCACGTCGACGCGCATCGCGACGCCGCCGATCTCCGCGGCAACCTTCTCCGCGCGCGCTCCATCCAGGTCGGCCACCACCACGGCACGCGCTTTTTCGGCATGAAATCGCCGGGCCAGCGCCTCGCCGATTCCGTTCGCCCCACCGGTCACGACGCAAACTTTGTTTTCGATTCGCATGCTCATTGAAGATACTCCGATTGAGCAGGCCACTTCAAACGCGCTAGAATCGCGGATTGAAAAAACTCACAGCGAAACAGATCAACGAGTTCCTGCCGAGGATGGCGTTCAACCAGCTGCTCGGCATGCGGCTCGTCAAGACCCACAACGACGGCGTGACCATCGAAATCGCCGTCCGGCCCGACATGATGAACGGCGCGGGCGTCCTGCATGGCGGCGTCACGGCGACCATGGCCGACGCCGCCGCGGGCATCGCGACCAATCGCGAACTCGGCGGCGCGCGCGGCATCACGACGGTCGAATTGAAGATAAATTATTTTCGCCCGGTGTCGAAAGGCCACGTCCGCGCGCGCTCGCATATTCTACGCGCAGGCAAGACGCTGGTGGTTTCCCGCGTCGACCTGACGGATTCGGAGAAGAAGCTGATCGGCTCCGCGCTGGTGACCTATATCATCCTCGACGCGCCGTCGACGCTGGTCAATCCGGCTTAAAGATCGAGCGCCGTTACGCTTCGACCGGAGCTGCCCAGCGGCTGGGCTTGAATCTTCGCAGCACGCGATGCTCGCTGTCCAACCGGTAGCCAAGCGAGGTCAGCCGCTTGGATTCTTTCTCCAGGTACGTACGATAAATTTCGGCGAGATCGTCGCGATCCGTCGCAAACAGCACGGTCATTGGTTCGCGCACGGCCAAAAATTGTTCCAGCGCATCGAAGACTCCGCGAAAAATCTCCAGCGCCGAATACGCCACTTCGTTCGAAGGCCCCTCGACTTCAAACCCCAACTGCCACGACCGCCCGTTGCGCCGCAGCGACACGACCGTTTCCACCGACCCCGTCGTGAAGCGTGCCAGCGCCTTCTCCGTATCGGGATAACTCCAGAAAATCGGCGTCATGCACGGCGCTCCTTCGGCAATCGCATGTGAAATTCCGCGCCCGGACCCGAGCCGTTCACCCACAGATCGCCGCCATGATCGAGCAGCGTCTGCCGCGCCAGCGCGAGCCCAAGACCCAGTCCATTTTTTTTCCCGAACGTCACAAAAGGTTGAAACAGCCGGCTGCGGACCTCGGCGCGAATGCCCGGACCCGTATCGCGCACCGCGATCAGCACGGCGCTTTCTTCGGTCCGCGCATGAATCCGCACCGTGCCTCCCGCCGGCATCACCTCCACCGCATTTTCGAAAAGATTGCGAAACACGCGCTCCATGCGCGCGCGCTCCATCGGGCATTCGAGGGCATCGGGAATCTCGTTGATCAGCTCGACACGTTGCGCATCGGCTTCGGTCTCGACCGCCGACCACGCCGCCGCAATCACGTCGCGCACCGGACATATTTCGGCCGCGCCCGAGCGCCCTCGCGACACATTCAGTAACTGTTGCAACATCTCCTGAATCCCGCGCGACGCCCGGTAGATATTGTTCGCCAGACGACGCACTTGCGGCGCCGGAAGATTGGTGTCAAAGAGCATCTCGGCGCCGGCGTAAATCGCCGCCAGCGGATTGCGCAGATCGTGCACGATGCTGGTTGATAGACGTCCAATGGTCGAAATGCGTTCCTGGGTCTTCAATTCTTCGCGCGCCCGCTGGATCGATTCCGACATGGCATTGAACGTTCCAGCCAGGCGGCCCAGCTCGTCGCCCGTGTGGACGTCAACCCGATAGCCGTAATTCTGACGGGCAATTTCCGCCGCCGCACGGTCCAGTTCCGCCACCGGACGCATGATCCTGCGGGCGACAAAAAACGTCACCAGCAGCGACGCGGCCATCGCCGAAATCCACAGCGCGACAATTTGGTTGCGCAGCGATGCAATGTTCTGCCGCGCCGCGGCAAATGACCGCAGAATGAAAAGCTGTCCGATGGTTCCGCCCCCGATATCGACCAGCGGCGTCGCCAGCGCCAGATACTGATCGTCCTGCTGCTGCGCGATCAGCCTCGGCGCCAGCGCCGACGATTCCGCAGCGGGAAGCGTCGACGTGACGACGTTATTCCCCGCGACAAATAAAAATTCGCTGCCGCCCGTTTCGCCCTTCAGCTGATGCGCCACGCGCGCGTCGACGCCGTAGCCCGCCACCAGCACCGCCAGGAGTCCGGTCCCCGCGCCCGCCTGCACATACACGGGCGTCACCACCACTTGAAACAATTCCCCGCCGCGCAGCACGAATCCTGAGGCCTGCTCCGGAAATCGCGGCCGCGCCGCCTGCACTTCGGGAAAATCTTCACTGGGATGAATCGACACCGAAGCGCCCAGCGACGCGATCACTTTCCCCTGCGGATCGGCCACCAGGAAAAACGCGTCCCCCGCGGCGGCGTGCGACCACAATTCGCTTGCGGTGTCGCGAATGGTCGCTTCGTCGCGCGTGCCGAGGACACGGCGCACGTCGGACATCGTACTCAGAATGCGGCTCACGGTGGCGAGGCGGTCCGCGCGCGCCTTCCACAGCGATTCGTACGCCTGAAAGCTCGCGCTCGCTTCGTGCGACACGCTCTGCGACGTGGTTTTGATGACGCTGCTTTGCACGATCCATCCTGCGGCGGCGAACACCACCGTCAGCACGATCGAGGTCGGCAGCAGGATCTTCCAGAGCAGCGATAGGCGATTGAAGCTCACGGTTTGATTCCAGAATAGGTCGCGCCGTCGGCCGGGGGATAATCTTTTCCGTACTTGTTCTTGTGCGGCAGCAGCAGATAGCCGCTTTCGGAAACCGTGATCCGCGGAAGATCCAGGTCGCCGCTTACCTCGACCGTGCGCGTCAATGCGTCGAGCGTCTGCTGCGTCGCGCGTTCGTGAAACACGCGCAGGCGATAGCTGCCCGGCGCGACGTCGGCCATCGAAAATTCGCCCGACTTCCCCGATACCGCCGAGTAAGGCGATTTCACCACCACCACCACCGCGCTCATGGTCGGATGGATGTTGCAGAAAATCCGCACGATCCCTTCCCGGCGGAATGGAACCGATCGCGAAGTGCCCGGCGGATAGAGGCCCACATCGAAAATCTGCCCGTCGTAATTCGAAAACGCGTTGTGAAAGATCGGATCGAGATTCGGAAAATCGATGGTGCTGCCCACCGGAATCGCCAGGATGTGCGGCGTGAACCGCTTCCCCTTCTGCACCATCTCGACCTTCTTGCGCGGCGCCACCGGAGCGGCCCCGTTCAGCGGTTCCAGCCACACCACGATCCCCGAATAATCGGAATGCTTGCGCACCTCCGGATTCTGCGACGAGACAATTTCGAATCGCCCGTTCACAGCGCCGCCGCAGACGCACATGGCCATCGCCGCGAGCGCGAAGACGCGACTAGAAGAGGTACGCAACAGCCAGGTCATAGTGATTGTTGAGGCGATTCCCGATTCCCAGAAAACTCGTGCGCAACTGCCCGGCCTCCAGGCTGACCAGTACGTTCGGCGCCAGGCGATACATCACGTTTGCATAGTAAGCCTGATTCAGTCCAATATATCCGCGCAGCAGATCGCGATCGCGGTCGTCCTGCCGGCCGCCGAAAAGATCGAAGGCCAGCCGCTCGGTGATCGGAAACCGCAACTGCGCCCATCCGCCCGTAGTGTGAACCGCCTTGTATCGATCGTAATAGCCCGGCGTAAATCCCTGCGGCAGCGCGCCCAGGCCCGCCGCGTTCTGGCCGTTGTAGAAAAATCCGGTCAGTTCGACAAAACGCACCGGTTTGATCAGCCAGTCGATCGAGAAAAGCTTCGATGAAACGTCGGAACGGTCCACGTTGCTCGCGTTTTCGTGGAAACCCGGAGCGATCTCGATGCGCGTGTTCTCGCCCCACTGCTTCCACAGCTCGAAGCGTCCCTCGACGGCCGGCTGTGCGTGTTCCGGCGACGGCGCGACGCCCGCGGGCGCGGGCGCGTAAAAATTGTACCCGGTGGCCTCGACTCCGATTTCGCGCATCTGCAGGACACCCACCTGTGCTCGCAACCCCGCGTTCGTTCCGAAATGAAAACGCTCTTCCACGCGGATCTGCGGCTGCCACAGCCACAGATTCCCCGAATCGGTCAGCGGCGAGATGCCGACTTGAGCCAGTGAATTTGGGTCACGTGGCGAAATAATCGGTTTGGTCTGTCCGAACGTCAGGCTGGTCTGGCTCCAGTCCAGCGATACGGTCGCCGTGCGCAGCCGCACCGTATGGTTCAGCGACGCGGGCGATCCGCCGAAGAAGTCCGCGTAAATCGATCCCGTGACTTTTCCGCCCAGCACATTCTTGGGACTTTCAAACTCCAGTCCCACAATGCTCTGCCGGACCGTCGCGCCGCCCGTCGCGTCCGCCCGCGCGAGCGACGCGATCAGCGCATTATCCGTGTTCGCATTGAACCCGCCGTTGACGTACGTATTGAAAAGCGCCATGCCCGTGATCCGCAGCGGCAGCTTTTGCGACGACTCCACCTTGGACTGCGCCATCTCCTCGACCCGCGCCTTCTGCACCGCCATTTCTTCCTGCGTCGTTTCCGCGGGCGCGCCGCGCGCGGCCGCAAGCTGATCCTTCAGCGACCGGACTTCCTCGTTCAACGCCCGGTTCGCCTCTTCCAGCTTCTGCAGCCGGTCGAGAATTTCACGAATCTCCGGAGTCGATTGCGCGCGCAGCGCCGACGCTCCCATTACCGCCAGGAACAGCCATGTTTTACGGTTTTGCATGATTCAAAAACTGCTCCATTTTTTCCCGAACCACGCCGGGCGAGTATGGCTTGGTGAAAAAAGCGTTCGCGCCGAGCTTGCCCGCGCGAGCTTCCGCCTGCGGATCCGACGTTCCCGTAATCACCATGATCGGAGTCGCGCGATGCGCCGGATGCGCGCGTACACGTTCGATCAGTTCAAATCCGTCCATCCCGCGCATCTGCAGATCGGTGACAATTGCCGCCAGTTCGTGGCGTCCATCCTGGAGCAGCCGCCAGGCCTGCTCCCCGCTGGTCGCGGTGACGACATCCACATCGAGCGCGCTGAAAATGATCTCGAGCGTGGATGCGCAGGTCTCGGCATCCTCGACAATCAGCACGGTGCGTTGCATCAGTTTATTATCGTGGCACGAAGCCGCGCCTCAGGCGGAAAGTTGTAAAACGTTTGTAAACGACCCACACTACGGCAAAAATCGATACCCTACGCCGTGCACCGTAAGAAAATGCTTGGGCGAATTCGGGTCCGACTCCAGCTTCTGCCGCAGCTTCACGACGTGCGCATCCACCGTGCGCGTGTTCGGAAACGACTCGTATCCCCACACCGAATTCAGAATCATGTCGCGCGTCAGCGGCCGATCCGGATTCGACAAAAAATATGTCAGCAGATTGTACTCCGCCGGAGTCATCTTCAGCGGATCGTTGTTGCGCGTCACCACGCGCCGCTCGAAGTCGATCAGGATTTCGCCGAACTGCGCCACCTTGCGCTCCGGCGACGTCCGCCGCAGCACCGCGCGGATCCGGGCCAGCAACTCCCGCGCTCCGAACGGCTTCACGACGTAATCGTCGGCGCCGATTTCGAGCAGCAGAACTTTGTCGACTTCTTCACCCACCGCGCTCAGCACGATGATCGGCGTGTTGACGTTCCCCGCGCGAAGCTGCTTCGAAATTTCGACGCCGCTCATCCCCGGCAGCCGCAGGTCGACCAGAATCAAATCCGGCTTCGCCGCCAGCGCGCGCTCATAGCCGGCCTTCCCGTCCGCCGCCAGCAGCGGACGAAACCCCTCCTGCTCGAGCATCAACCCGATCGTGTCCCGCAGGCTCTCGTCGTCATCGATGACAAGAATCGTGTTCATCGTATGTTTCAATTCTAACGTCCGGGGCCCGCGGAGACTACGGATTTACAAACCTTTTACAGCTTTCTCACCAACCGCCCCGTTTCGGCGGCAGAGGCGGTACCCCCAGAGCGACACCGCGGGCTCCACCGGCGCATAATTCGCGTCCAGCCACTCTTCGAGCGACGCGAAATGCCAGTCCAGACCGGTCGCGTGCGGGAAAACGCGCAGAAATTCCTCGCGCGAAAGCTTCATATAAAGCACCCACTCCGGCGGCGACGCGCGCAATTCGTCCAACGCTTCCGACGCCTCGCGCTCCGTCATCATCCCCGGAGCCAGATACGAAAATCGCGTCGGATTCGTCGTCTGCGTCGCGACGTAAACGATCGGCATGTACGGATACACGAAAAGTCCCTGCCGCGGACGCACTTTCGCGAATAAGCCTGCCAGGTCCGGCGCCTGTTGCGACGCGACCCGCAGTTCGCCGATCGGCGACGCGACCATTTCTGTCCCGCGCAACGTCGTGAAAAAATTCATCCCGAAAATTCCCGCCAGTACGACGCCCGCCATCGCCAGGGCCGCACCGGCTCGCGGAAATCGAGTCAACGCCGCGACGCAGACCACCAGCGGCAGCGCCTCGATGAACATCAGGTGCGCGACATCGGCCCGCGGAAACACCGTTGCCGTGATCGCGACCGCTGCCAGCGTCAATAATTCCAGGTCCCGCCGCCGCCCGCGCAGTGCGAACAGCCCCACCGCAGCGACCGGAAGAATCGCCGGCAGCGCCACCCCCAGCACCAGCACCGCGCGCACCGCCGCTTCCGCCGCATTCGCCGATCCTTCGAACAACGCGCGATACCCGCCGATGATCGACCCATACGGCATCACGTTGACCGCGGCGTAATTCGTCCGCAGCCATGCAAGCTGTTTCAGGAACGCCCCGAACGTCCCGGTCCACCCGAGCGCCGCGACCGCCGGAATACTTACGGTCGCGATTCCCGCCGCGAACGGTGCGAGTCCGCCGCGCTCCCGAATCGCCAGAAACAACACGACCGCACCGCCCACGAGGGCCAGGGCCGGAGTGCACCAGGTCGCCGCCGCGAGCAATGCTCCGCTCGCGAGCCATCGCCACTTCCATTCCGACAGCCCCGCCGCGACTCCCGCCAGCGCCAGCGCCGCGCTGTCCCACCGGTGCGCCGACGTCACATACGACGGATCGGCAATCTGAAATCCCGCAAAAATCAGCACCGCCGCGACCGCAGCCCTTCGCGACGCCACCCGCGCCACGATCCAGAACACCAGCGCGCATTCGAGCGACAGATCGAACATCACGACCACCCGCGAGGTCCACATCGCGACCCCGAACACGCGATACACCTGCGCCTGAATCCAGTAGCTCCCCGGACTCATGTATCCGAAAAAATCGACGTAAGGCCGAGCCCCGCTCAGCATCCGCTGCGCCGGCTCCAGGATCATGCCTTCGTCATTGGTCGCGACAAATCGATGGGAGTGGAAAATGAACAACAGAGCGAAAACGCCCGCGAAGATCGCGATCGCTGTGAGGTTGCGACTGCGCGTATCCGGCACTACTCCGCCCGCCAGATCCCCAGGACGCTTTTTCCGACGCGGCCCGCAAACACGCGATCGATCGCGCACGAAACCGGAACCAGCAGCCGGTCCCAAGTCAGAATCTGCCGCTCGGTCGGCATCGCCGACTTCAGCAGCACGCGATTCGCCGCCGACGCCAGCATCCCGACGGAATCCAAGTACGCTAGTTTCGCGACGCGCAATTCCTGCGGAGCCACCGCCTCGAGCGACGCGCGCGTGTAGCGCCGGTAATGCCCGATCGCCGCGTCGAACGGCGTATACAGGAATGGATGCGCGGGCGCCAGCACGATCAGCGACCCGCCCGGCTTCAGATGCGCCGCCGCGCGAGCCATCTCGTCGCGATCGTGCTCGATATGCTCCAGCACATCGATATAGAGAATCGCGTCGAATCGCGTCTCAAGATCCTCCAACGTTCCCACCGTCTTGCGATGTTCCGCCGTGGGCAGCTCGATCTGCTCTGCCAGCGCCGCATCCGGCTCCAGCGCCGTCCAGGAATCGAACACCAGATCCGCCAGCACCCGCGTATTCGCGCCGATCCCCGCGCCCACTTCGAGCACGTCGCCCGCGACGTAAGGAGCAATCTGCTCGCGCCAATACCGCTTCCAGTTGTGCGCTTTTTCGAAAAGCGAAAGCTCGCTGCCAACGTAAGCGAAGGGAGGCGCCGCGCTCATCGCGTTTCCACCTGCTGCCTTGCTTCAACGCGTTGGGCGGCGCGAACCACGGTCTTGGCCAGAATGAAATACGGAGCTTCTCTCTGCAAAATAAACGCCGCCGAGCTGCGCGACCGCGCGACCAGAAACGCGAACAGAATCGCAAACGTCAGCACCTGCACCATCAGCACGATCAGCAGAGCCGTATCGCGACCGCTCGCCGCGATCCCCAGCGCGACCACCGAAAACATCGCCGAAGCCGTCAGGATGCGCGCGCTCACTTGGTCGCTGAAAACTGAAATCGCCGATAGCCCGTGCATCAGCAGGCTGACGAAATTCATCTTCGAATGACCGGTGAGCCGCCTTCCGCGAGCCAGCGGAATCAGCCGCCGCGAAATTTTCGCGCGATACACCGCCGCCGCGTAATGATTCCACAAATCCGGCGACGCGATGATCCGCGCCAGCGACGTCCGCGGCATGATACTGAAATTCCCCACGCGCACTTCGATCCCCGTCAGCACGCGATGAATCAGTTGATACATGCGATAGAACGCCTGGAAAAACAGGCTCTCCATCCGCTTCGCCCGAGCCGCGAAAATCACCTCACGCCCGGCCCCGCGCTCGAACTCCTCGATCAGCACCGGCAAATCCTCGGCGCGATCTTCGCCGTCGCCATCCATCACGATCACCGCCGTCGCATCGGTAAATTCGTGCACGTGATACAGCCCCAGCGCGATCGCCCGTTGATGCCCCAGATTACAGCGCAGATGCAGAATCTCGACACTGTCGATCGCATCGCACGCCGGCCACTCCTCGGGAGCCGCTTCCGTCGACGCATCGTCCACAATCAGCACCGACGCTCTTCTCCCCGCCAGCGCCCGATCGATCCGCGGCAGCAGCAGCCGCAGCGCATCCCAATCGTTGAAGCTCGGAATCAGAATCGCAAGCCTACTCATCCACGGATCTATCGGCAAAATCAGGTAAACCCATTAGTCCCCATTCCTCCGTTCGCCCATGTGGGGCCGGTCGTCAGACCGGCGAGCCGGTTGCCAAAACCGGCTGGTCTTCAGCCTTTCTGTCAAACGCCCACAAAGCTATCCTGTAAACATGCCGTTCTCCCGGATGCTCCAAGTTCGCCAACATTTTCCCGACCGCTCGATCTCCGACATCCCCGGAACCGTCGCCCGCGAACTCGCGCCCCTTGCCGCGACCCTCAAACCCGGCGCCCGCATCGCCATCGGCGTCGGCAGCCGAGGCATCGCCGACATCGCGACCATCGTCCGCGCGGCCGTCGATTTTTTCAAATCTCGCGACCTGAAACCGTTCCTGTTCCCCGCCATGGGAAGCCACGGAGCCGCCACCGCCGAAGGACAAGCCAGCGTCCTCGCCCACTACGGCATCGACGAGCCCCACATGGGATGCCCCGTCCTCAGTTCTCTCGAAGTGGTTCCGCTCGGCGCGACCCCGGACGGGATCGAAGCCTTCATGGACCGCAACGCTTTCTCCGCCGACGCCGTTTTCCTGATCGGCCGCGTCAAGTGGCACACCGACTTCGCCGGGAAAATCGAAAGCGGTCTTTTCAAAATGCTGGCGATCGGCCTCGGCAAGTTCGCCGGAGCGCAGCGCTACCACACCTACGCCTACAACCTCGGTCTCGAACACGTCATCCGCACCGTCGGCCGCCAGATTTTGAAAAGCGGGAAAATCCTCGGTGGACTCGCGATCCTCGAAGACGCCAACCATCGCACCGCGCAACTCACCGCCGTCCGCGTCGATGAAATGGAGAAGAAAGAGGAAGAACTCCTCGCGCTCGTCAAATCCTGGATGGGACGCATCCCGCTTCCGCTCAACATTCTGATCGTCGACGAAATCGGCAAGAATTTTTCGGGCGCCGGAATGGACACCAAGGTGGTCAACCGCGGCGTCAACGGCGAATACAACCCGTGGGACACCGCCCCGAAGTTCGACCGCATCTTCCTCCGCGGCCTCAGCGAACACAGCTACGGCAACGGCGTCGGCTTAGGCATGTCCGACGTGGTTCACGATCGCCTGCTCAAACAGATCGACTGGCACCCGACCCTGATCAATTCCCTGACCGCCTCGACGCCCGCCTCGATTCGCACTCCGATCCATTTCCCCACCGACCGCGAGTGCCTCGAAAAAATCTGGCCCACCGTCGGCGTCCATCGCCAGGAGGAAGTGACGATCGGCCGCATCGCCAATTCCCTTGAACTCGGGATGATGCAACTCAGCGAAAACCTCCGCCCGCAAATCGAGGTCGACCCGAATCTCGAAATCCTCGGCGACGCCGAGCCGCTCGACTTCGACCGTGAAGGCAATCTCCCGCTGATCCTAGCCGGTGTTGCCGCCGCCCACTAATCCCGCTTCCCCACGGCCGACATGTGGGGCCGCTCGTCAGAGCGGCAAGCCG
>JAIQFJ010000095.1 GCA_020073325.1 Terriglobia bacterium
CCGCTGGTCAGTTTTCCGCTGATCTTCATCGTGGCGATTTTTTATTTTCTGGTCTTCATGCCCATGCAGCGCCAGAAAAAGCAGCAGGCGCAGATGCTTTCGGGTTTGCATAGCGGCAACGAAGTGCTGACGTCGGGCGGCATTGTGGGGACCATCGTGAGCATCACAGGGGACACCCTGGTCTTGCGCATCAAGCCGGACAATGTAAAATTACAGATCGCGCGCAGCGCGGTCCAGAGTCTGGTCAAGCAGGAAAATACAGAGGATAAGAAGTAAGTCATGAACAGCAACGTACGTTTCCGGGCCATCGCCATTCTGATCATCATTCTGGTTTGCGTGTACGGCATCATCGGGTTGCCCACGTCGAAAGACGAGCTGGTGGCGAACTGGCAGAAGAATATCAAGCTGGGGCTCGACCTGAAAGGCGGCAGCCAGTTGATGCTGCAGGTCCAGTTGCAGGACGCCTTCAAGGCGACCGCGGACGGCATCATCCAGAAGCTGAAAGAAGAGCTGCCCAAGTCCGGCATCGTCTATACCGAAATGACGCGGAACGATCCGCAGTCGCTGGCGGACGGGGATAAGATTCAGATCGACATCAAAGGGATCGATGCCACCAAGGCGGGGAATTTCCGCCAGATCGTGCAGGACAACTGGGGCGGGACGTGGATCCTGACGCCGGTCAACTCGACCGACTATCGCATGACGATCGCGACGTCGGAAGCGCTGAAGCTGCGCGCCGACACGCTGACGCAGTCGATTGCGACCATCGACAAGAAGATCAACGGGCTGGGGCTTTCCGAATCGACCGTGCAGCAGCGCGGCGGATCGGCGAGCGACGCCGAAATTCTGGTGCAGCTTCCGGGCGTCGACGATCCGGCTCGCGTGAAGCAGCTTTTGAAAACACAGGCCGTACTGGAACTGAAAGAAGTGAAGGGCGGGCCGTTTCCCTCCGACGCCGATGCGCGCGCGTCGAAGGGCGGGGTGCTGGGGCTGGACGAACAGGTGGCCAAAGGGATCACGCGCGCGGGATCGCCGCCGGACTATTGGATTCTGGCGCGGACCCCGGTCGTCACGGGGCGCGATCTGCGCAACGCGTCGCCGCAGCAGAGCTCGCAGAACGGCGGATGGCAGACCAGTTTCGTGCTCAGCCAGGACGCGGCGAAGCGTTTCGAGCGCTTCACGGCGGCGCATATCAACGACCGTCTGGCGATCGTGCTCGACAAGATGGTGCTGAGCGCGCCGGTGATTCACGGCAAAATTTCCGACAACGGCGTGATCGAGGGACTTTCCGGTCAGGAAGAGGCGCAGGACCTGGCGCTGAACCTGCGCGCGGGATCGCTGCCGGCGGGAATTGAGGTTCTGGAAGAGCGCACGGTGGGTCCGTCGCTCGGTTCGGATTCGATCAAGGCGGGGACGGTGGCGGGCGTGGCCGGCGTCGGCGTCGTGGTTGCCTTCATGTTGGTCTATTACCGGCGGAGCGGAGTGAATGCGACGCTCGCGCTGGTTCTGAACGCGGTGATCCTGATTGCCGCACTGAGTTATTTCGACGCCGTATTGACGCTGCCGGGAATCGCGGGCGTGATCCTGACCATTGGTATGGCGGTCGATTCGAACGTGCTGATTTTCGAGCGCATCCGGGAAGAGCTGCGGGCGGGGAAAGCCGCGATCGCCGCGGTGGATGCGGGTTTCAAGAAGGCGTTTCTCACCATCATCGACACGCACGTGACGACGGTGGTGTCGTGCGCGATCCTGTTCCTGTTCGGAACGGGGCCGGTGAAGGGTTTTGCGGTGACGCTGGTGATCGGTCTTCTGGCGAACGTGTTCACCGCCGTGTTCGTGTCCCGGACGATTTTCGACTGGGAGCTGGGCATGCAGAAGAAAGCAGTGACGTTAAGTATTTAGTGGCGGCGCGGACCGCGCGGTTGTCGACGGGCCCGCCCCACGATATTTGAAACAACTCCGGATTTCTGATATGTTGATTAACCACCTTGCAGCGCTGGTGCTCGGGTGCGACAAAGAATCCGGACAAACGGGAACTTTGGAGTACGGGCTGGTGTCTAAGTTGACAAGCCGGCCGTTTTGGCTCAATGGAATTATTTAAGAACACTCACTTTGACTTTCTCGGCAAGAAGTGGCCGTTCATCGGAGCGTCCCTCGTGCTGACCGTCGCGGGACTGGTAAGCCTGGCGATGAAGGGCGGGCCGAAGTACGGCATCGACTTCAACGGCGGGGCGCTGATGTACCTGCGTTTCAATCAGGAGCCTCCGGTTCAGAAGATCCGCGCGGCCCTGACCGGAAAGATCCCGGGCGAGATTTCGGTGCAGCAGATCAGCGGGCGGCAGGAAGTGCTGGTCGGCACGGAAATCGCGGGCGAAAAGGAATTGAACCAGAACCGGCAAATCATCGAGGACACGCTACGGGCGACGTTCTCGTCGAATGACGGCAAGCTGGACGTGAATAACTCGGCCGCGGAGCAGCTCGCCGACAAGTTGCGGGAACCGCTGCTGCAGGCGGGTGTCGCGATGTCCGAGCAGGAGCTGCAGGACATGTCGAAGGCGATCGAGCAGTCTCGGGCGTCGAAGGGCGGCATCCTGAGTTCGTTCGATGAACTTTCTTCGGTAAAAGGTGTAACGCCGCAAGTGATCGCGGCGTTAAAGAAGGAGTGCTCGCTCGGGCCGTTCACGATTCTTTCGGCGGAAGTGGTGGGGCCGAAGGTCGGAGCGGAGTTGCGGCGGCAGGCGATTCTGGCGACGCTGTATGCGCTGGGCGGAATGCTGATCTATATCGCGTTCCGGTTTGAGTGGATTTACGGCGTGGCCGCGGTGGTCGCGGTGTTCCACGATACGATGATCACCGTCGGATTGTTTTCGCTGTTCAACAAGGAGATCTCGCTGACGGTGGTGGCGGCGCTGCTCACCCTGGTCGGTTACTCGATGAATGACACCATCGTGGTATTCGACAGAATTCGTGAAAACCTGAAGATCATGCGCCGCGAGAAGCTGGAAGACCTGATCAATATCAGCGTGAACCAGACGCTGAGCCGGACGGTGCTGACCAGCGGCCTGACGCTGCTGACGGCCTTGTCGCTGTTCGTGTTCGGCGGCCAGGTGCTGAACGGATTTTCGTTCGCTCTTGTGGTGGGGATTATCGTGGGGACGTATTCGTCGGTTTTTATTGCCAGTCCGATCCTGATATTCTGGCAGAACCTTATTGAGTCGAGAAAAAAAGCCGCGCCTCAGGGTGCGGTGAAAGAACCGTCGCGGGAACTGGCTGGAGCGCGAAAAGCCAAGCGCTAGCGCGAGCGGTTCGGGAAAGCCGCAGAAGCGGCTTTAAGGAAAGGGAGGGTACGAGATGTTTGAACAGACCTTCGTGGACGCCGAGAATCAAACTCGAAAAGGCGCTTCCGTGTTTGTGTCGTTCCTGGTGCAGGTTGGGGTGATCGGTGTTCTGATTCTGGTCCCGCTGATTTACACTGAGGTGCTGCCGAAAGCGACGTTGACCAGTTTGCTGACGGCGCCGCCTCCTCCGCCGCCTCCTCCGCCTCCTCCGCCGGTGGCTCCGAAGATCGTCAAAGTGGCGCCGCGCCAGTTCGACGCCGGCCGCCTGATGGCTCCCAAAGAGATTCCAAAACAGGTCGCGATCATTAAAGAGGACGACCTTCCGCCTCCCATGGCGAGCGCCGGCGTGATCGGCGGTATCCCTGGTGGCGTGCCGGGTGCGGCGGGTGGCGTGATTGGTGGAATTATCGGATCGGTGGGTGCGGCGCCGCCGCCTCCTCCGAAGGTCGAGGCGCCCAAGTCGATGACTCCGCAGCGTATCCGCGTCGGCGGCAACGTGCAGCAGGCGAACCTGATCCGGCGCGTGACGCCGCAGTATCCGCCGCTCGCCAAGCAGGCTCGTATTCAGGGCGTGGTAAAGTTCACCGCGATCATCGGCAAGGATGGCACGATTCAGAATCTCCAGTTGGTCAGCGGCCATCCGCTGCTGGTTCCGGCTGCGACCGATGCGGTGAAGCAGTGGATTTACAAGCCGACTCTTCTCAACAATGAGCCGGTGGAAGTGATCACTCAGATTGACGTCAACTTCACTCTGAGTCAGTAGTAACGAAGCAGGGCTTCGCGGCCCCGCTTTTCAATTTCAACTCGCAGGAGACAACCAAATGGTTTTACAGTTGCAAGTTTGGGCATTCATGTTGCTGCAGGACGCGTCGGCCGGAACCAGTTTCGACCTCCGCTCCATGTGGAGCAACATGGGCTGGCAGGCAAAGGCGATCGTCGTCACGCTGTTCATTATGTCGGCGTGGTCGATCGGCGTCATGATCGATCGCGTGATCGCCTATAACGGCGCCCGCAAGCAGTCGCGGCAGTTCGCTCCGGCCGTGGCCGGCGCGCTGCGCGAAGGCAAGCTCGACGAAGCGATCAAGATTGCGGACCGCTTCTCGAAGAGCCACCTGGCGAAGGTCGTGGTCGCCGGTTTGCAGGAATTCAGGGCGCATCAGCAGAGCTCGGAGATTTCGGGTGAAGAGATCGAGGCGTCCAAGCGCGCTCTGGAACGCGCCGAAGCCATCGTTCACGCGGAACTGAAGCGCGGCATTTCGAGTCTGGCGACGGTCGGTTCGACGGCGCCCTTCGTCGGACTGCTGGGAACGGTGCTCGGCATCATTCACGCGTTCGAAGGCATTTCGCAGAACAAGTCGACCGGCCTCGGCGCGGTCGCCGGCGGTATTTCAGAAGCGCTGGTGACCACCGCTCTCGGACTGTTCGTAGCCATCCCCGCGGTTATGATGTTCAACTACTTCACCAACCGCGTGGAAGCGTTCGACGTCGAGATGGGGAACTCGAGCTCGGAATTGATCGACTACTTCCTGAAGCGTTCGCAGCGCGCCGCGAAGTAGTTTTCCCAATAGCGAGTTGAAATCGGTCCGGCGGCGCTGCCCTGCGCCGCGCCGCCGGAGCCAATTCAAGGAGTCCGTTTATGCAGAAGAAAAAGATGCCGCCGGTTGTAAACGATATCAACGTCACCCCGATGGTGGACGTGATGCTGGTGCTGCTGATCATTTTCATGGTCATCACGCCGATGCTCAGCAAGGGCGCGCAGGTGGATAAGGTCGTCACCAAGAACGCGATCGCCATGCAGGCGGCGGATAAAGAGGACGCCATCATGGTCGCGATCACGCGCAACGGCCAGTTCTATCTGAGCCCCGGCAACAACCAGATTCATATTGAAGATCTGCCCGGCAAAGTCCGCGATCTGCAGACCAACAAGATGGACAAGACCTGCTACATCAAGGCGGATGCGCGCGCCAAGTACGAAGCTGTCGAGGATGTCGTGGACAACCTCCGCGCCGCCGGTGTCGATCAGATCGGTCTGATCACGGAACAGACGCCGAAAGAAAAACCCGGTTCCGGCACAAATTAATTAAGGATTCGATTTAAGGAGATTCGATATGGCATTCGCAGTAGGTGGTGGTGGATCGAAATCCGATATCAACGTCACGCCGCTGATCGACGTGCTGCTGGTGCTGCTGATCATCTTCATGGTGATCACACCGTTGACGCCGATGGGACTGGACGTGCTGGCGCCGCAACCGCCGCCGCCGAACCAGCCGCCTCCGCCTCCGGACCAGGACCGCACCGTGGTCATCGTGATCGACAAGGACAAGAGCCTGAAGCTCAACCAGGATCCGATCGACTGGAAGGGCCTGGGCGACCGGCTTGAGTTCGTTTTCAAGACCCGCGCCGAGCGCGTGGTATTCGTTCGCGCCGATAAGGACCTGCCGTTTGAGACCGTCGCCAATGCGATCGACATCGCCAAGGGCGCCGGCATCGACAAGGTCGGCCTGATGACGCCGAAGATCGAGGCTGGACAATAGTATGCGCAAAGTGATCCTTTCCTCCGCGACCGTCCTTCTGGCGGCTGTCGCGGGCTTCACAACCGGCTGCGACAAACTCAAGTCGCGCGACCAGTTGAACCAGGGCGTCAACTCTTTCAAGAACGCCAAGTACACCGACGCCGTGGAGCATTTCAAGCAGGCCATTGCGCTGGATCCGGACAATCCGAACGCGCAGCTCTACCTCGCGACGGCATACATGTCGCAGTGGATCCCCGGTGCGGAGTCGCCGGATAACCTGCGCATGGCGGATCTGGCGGTGGAGGGATTCAAGAGGGTTCTCGAAAAGAACCCGACCGATCCCACCGCGCTCGCGTCGCTGGCCAGCATCTCCTATCAGCAGGCGTCTTCGCTGCCGCCCGACAAGAAGCTCGAAAAGCTGGACGAGGCCGCCATGTGGAACAAGAAGCTGATCGATGCCGATCCCAAGAACAAGGAAGCGTTCTACTACCTGGGCGTCATTTCCTGGGCGAAGTGGTATCCGCAGTGGATCACGGCCCGGCTGAACGTCCATATGAAGCCGGAAGATCCCGGTCCGCTGAAGGACAAGAAGACCAAGGCGGAGCTCAGCGCGCAGTATTCCTCCGTCATCGATGACGGCATCGCCAACCTGAACAAGGCGCTCGACATCGACAAGGAATATGAAGACGCGATGGTCTATCTCAGCCTGCTGATCCGCGAAAAGGCGGATCTGCTCGACGATTCGGCCGAGTACAAAAAGCAGATCGAAGTGGCCGACGGCTGGCAGCAGAAGGCGCTCGACACCAAGAAGCTGAAGGCGTCGCGCCAGCCCACCAGCACCGGCATTACCGCGGAAGCCAAGTAATCAAAGCGGCGTTCGTACGCGACGCCGCCGCACGTTAAACTGAAAGTATCCATGCCGTCTTCAGCGCCGCCGGACACCACTCCGGCGGCCGCTCCATCTGTCGAGGACCTTTTTCGCGAACTGGAAGCGAGCGTACGCAAGTTCCGTCCGAATGAGGATCTGACCCCGCTCGAAAAAGCCTACCGCTTCGCCGCCGCCCGCCACGAAGGCCAGAAACGCGCCTCAGGCGAGCCGTACATGATCCACCCGCTGCTGGTCACCCGCCAGCTTGCCGACATGCACATGGACATGACGTGCCTGGAAACCGGTCTCCTGCACGACGTGGTGGAGGACACCACCGCCACCATCGAGGAAATCCGGAAGAATTTCGGCGAGGATGTCGCCCACTGCGTCGGCGGCGTGACGAAGCTCTCGAAACTCGACCTGGCTTCCCGCGAGGAGCGCCAGGCGGAGAGCGTCCGAAAGATGCTGCTGGCCATGGTCACCGATATCCGCGTGATCATCGTGAAAATGGCGGACCGTCTGCATAATCTGCGCACGCTCGGCTCGCTGCCGCGCGAAAAGCAGGAGCGGATCGCGCAGGAAACCATCGAGATCTACGCGCCCATCGCGCATCGCCTGGGGATGGGAAAAGTCCGCGGCGAACTCGAGGACCTTTCCTTCCAATACCTGGAGCCCGAAGCCTCCCGAGAGCTGCTCAAGGAATTCGAAGCGCAGCACCAGACCAACGAGGCGCTGCTCAAGGAGATCAAGCACACGGTCGAGGTCCATCTCGCGCGCGAAGGCATCCCCGCCCGCGTCGAAACGCGCGTCAAGCGAGCCTACTCCGTCTACCAGAAACTCAAGCGGCAGAAAATCACGCTCGACCAGGTGTACGACCTGCTGGCCGTGCGCATCATCACGGATTCGGTGAAGAACTGCTACGCCGCGCTCGGCGTCATTCATAACGAATGGCATCCGATCCCCGGGCGCATCAAGGATTTCATCGCGATCCCGCGGCCGAATCTCTATCAATCGCTGCACACCTCCGTCATGGGACCCGGCGGACGCCACTTCGAAGTGCAGATCCGTACCGAAGAAATGCATCGGATCGCCGAGGAAGGCATCGCGGCGCACTGGAAATATAAAGAGGGCAGAAAAGGACCCGCCGTCGACGACCAGCGCATTGCCTGGCTCCGGCAACTCGTCGAGTGGCAGCGCGACATGCGCGACCCCGGTGAGTTCATGTCGACTCTCAAAGTCGACCTGTACCCCGAAGAAGTCTACGCCTTCACGCCGATGGGCAAAGTGATCGTGCTGCCGCGCGACGCGACGCCCATCGATTTCGCCTACGCGATCCACTCCGACGTCGGCACGCACTGCACCGGCGCGAAGGTAAACGGCCGTATCGTGCCGCTCAAATCCACGCTGCGCAACGGCGACGTGGTCGAAATTCTCACCCAGGCGGGCCATCTGCCGTCGAAGGACTGGCTTGCTGTCGTTAAAACGTCGAAGGCGCGCAACAAGATCAAGCACGTCATCAACACGACGGAGCGCGCCAAGGCGATCGAAATCGGCCAGAAATACCTGCAGGTGGAAGCGCGGCGGCTGGGCGTCCGGTTGAGCGAGATCACCAAGGCGCAGCTCGAATCCGTCGCCTCCGAATACGGCTACGGCAAGATGGAGGACCTGCACGCCGCGCTTGGCTATGGAAAATTTTCGCCGCGGCAGATCCTGCAAAAGCTCGCGCCGGACCAGGTGCTGCCGCCCGAGCCTGCCGCGCCGGAAACGGCGGCGCCCACCCAGCCGGTCGTTCCCGCCGATAAGCAGGATCTGGTCATCAAGGTGAAGGGCATCGACGACCTGCTGGTCTATCGCGCCAAGTGCTGCAATCCGATCAAGGGCGAGCCCATTGTCGGTTACGTGACGAGAGGCAAAGGCGTCGCTGTGCATTCGCTGAGCTGCAATAACGTGCAGAACCTGATGTATGAAGCCGAGCGCAAGATCGACGTCGAATGGGCCCGCAGCAGCGCCGGCGCTTTCCCGGTGAAGCTCATGATCCACACCGAGGACAAGCCCGGCATGTTGAATCAGCTCACCACGGCCCTGGTGAACGAACAGACCAACATCCGCAGTCTCGAAGCCCGCACGGACGGCGCGCCTGACGCCGCCGTGATCGACATGACGCTCGAAGTGCGCGACAAAAAACAACTGGAACGAGTCGTCAGCGCGATCCGCCGCATCTCAGGAGTCAGAGACATCGAACGCGTAAACCAATGAGCGCAGAACCCGAACACATCGCCATTTCGAAATCGAAGGGCATCAAGATCGACTGGAAAGACGGCCATCACAGCGATTATCCGCTGGCCTATCTGCGCGACGAATGCCCCTGCGCCACCTGCACCGGCGCGCACGGAACGGAGCCGCAGAAGTCGAACTATTCCGAGTCGAAAGAACTTTTCCCGATGTTCAAGCCGACGCTCAAAATGCTGAGTGTCGAACCGGTGGGCCAATACGCGATCCGCATCGACTGGTCGGATGGGCACAATACCGGGATCTATTCGTTCGATCATTTCCGGAAAATTTGCCCATGCTCGGACTGCCGCTCGCCATCGTAGCTCGCTACCAGCCGATTCGTCGAATCGACGGAACGCAGTCGAAATGCTCGTCGCGCGACAAGATCGCGAGATCAAACTGGCGGCAGTGCGCCGCAATCCAGAGCTCGTTCGCGGGTATCGGATTTCCGGATCGCTTCAGCGCAGCCCGCAAAACAGCATAGTGCTGAGCCGTTTCATCCGTGACCGCGAGAATCGTATACAGCTCGAGGTATTCATGGAGCCAGCGCTCGCACGCCGAGCGACGCTTCGACTGTGAGATTCCGAAGCGATACTCGCCGAGCGTGATTGCTGAGATTTCGACGGATGCAGCGCGCCGCACCAGAGGCCGGATCGCGGGATCCCCGTCGACGACGGCGGAAAGCGCGTTCGTATCGAGGATCAGAGCCAATCCTCGGGATCAATCGTCTCGAATTCCGCGTCAATGATTTTCTGGATGCGAACGTTTTCTTTGTGCAGGTGCCTGAGTCCGCCGAAGGACTTCATCCAGGGCTTCTCGCCCGCGGTCGACGGCTCGCGGAGCTTCAATTCCACAGCTTCCGTGACGAATTGCCTGAGAGGAATGCCCTGCTTGGCCGCGCGCGCTTTCGCCTCACGGAAGATGGGGTCCGGAATCTCAAGAGTTGCCTTCACGACTCCAGCCTCCCATATTTATGGGAGCGCCTGCCAAACCAGCTTTCCCCCCACAACCGTGGCCACAGGACCGCCTTTGAACGCGTGACCATGATACGGCGAATTACGGCTCTTCGAAAACGACTTATTCACATCGTAAGTCCACTCGCGATCCGTCGAAAAGATCGTCACATCCGCCGGAGCCCCGACTTTCAGCGTCCCGCGACCGAGTCCTAAAATCTTCTCAGGACCCGTGGTAAACAACTCGACCATCCGCATCAGCCCGATCTTTCCGGTATGCACGAGTTCCTGAAGCGCGATCCCGATCGCGGTCTCAAGCCCCAAAATTCCGAACGGACATTTTTCGAACTCCTGCATCTTCTCCGACCCGGGATGCGGAGCATGATCCGTCGCGATCGCGTCGATCGCTCCGCTGACCACTCCGCCGACCACCGCGTCGACATCGCACGTCGACCGCAGCGGCGGCTTCATTTTGTAATTCGAATCGTAGGGATGCATGTGCGTGTCGGTCAGCGCCAGATGATGCGGCGTCGCTTCCGCGGTCACCGACATTCCCCGCGCCTTCGCGAACGCCACCATTTCCACAGCATGCCGCGACGAAATGTGCGCCACGTGATACCGCGCACCCGTCAGTTCCGCCAGCAGAATGTCGCGCGCCACCATCACGTCTTCCGACGCCCCCGGAATCCCGCGCAGCCCGAGCCGCACCGATTCGAACCCCTCATGCATATCGCCGCCGGCGCTCAAATGCAGATCCTCGCAGTGATTGATCAGCGGGATTCCAAAGCTTTTGGCGAACTCCATCGCGCGGCGCATCACGCGCGCATTCATCACCGGACGCCCGTCATCGGAAATCGCCACGGCGCCCGCGTTGATCATCGAACCTATGGATGACAGCTCTTCGCCCGCGCTTCCTTTGGTGATCGCGCCGATCGGAAACACGTTGACGACAGCATGGCGACGTGCCTTCTCGATGATGTAGCTGGTGACCGTTGCGTTGTCGTTCACCGGCGACGTATTCGGCATCGGGCAGATCGAGGTAAATCCCCCCGCCGCCGCGGCGCGCGCGCCCGACTCGATCGTCTCCGCATATTCGAACCCGGGCTCGCGCAGATGGACATGCATGTCGATGAACCCCGGCGCGACCGCCAATCCCGATGCGTCGAACACTTCATCGCCCGATAAGCCGGCGCCGACGCCGCGAATGACGCCGTCCTCGATCAACACGTCCGCGACGCCGTCGAAGCCCGCAGCCGGGTCGATCACTCTTCCGTTCTTAATTACGAGCGTCACTCAAGACCCTTTCGAGCACCGCCATCCTCACCGCGACTCCATTTTCCACCTGGTTCAGAATCACCGATCGCTGCGAGTCCGCCACCTCCGAGGAAATTTCGCGGCCGCGATTGATCGGGCCCGGGTGCATCACGATCACGTTCGGTTTGGCCAATTCCAGATGCTCCAAACGCAGCCCGTAAAATCCGAAATATTCGCCCGATGGAAACGACGCCTCATGCTGACGTTCGAGCTGCACACGCAGCATCATGATCACATCCGCGCCCATGATCGCCTCGCGCATGTCGGTGGTCAGTTCCACTCCGGGAGCGATCTGTTTCAATTCCACCGGCAGCAGCGACGCGGGTCCGCACAGCACGATCTTCGCGCCGAATTTCGAAAGCAGGTGCACGTTCGATCGAGCCACGCGGCTGTGCGCGATGTCGCCGATAATCGCGACCCGGCTTCCTTCAAGCGGCGTCCCGCGATCGAGAATCGTCCGCGCATCGAGCAGCGCCTGCGTCGGGTGCTCATGGGTCCCGTCACCCGCATTAACGATCGGCGTCTCCAGGTATCTCGCCAGAAAATGCGGAGCCCCCGACGCCGCGTGCCGCATCACGATCGCGTCCGGCCGCATCGCCGCCAGCGTGTTCAACGTGTCCACCAGCGATTCGCCCTTCGATACGCTGGACGCCTGCGCCGTGATCGAAATCGTGTCGGCTCCCAACCGCTTCGCTGCGATCTCGAAACTGGTCCGCGTACGCGTCGACGCTTCGAAGAAAAGATTCACGATCATGCGCCCGCGCAGCAGATCGAGCTTCCTCAGCCTCTCTTCGCGCGGCTGAAAATCGCGCGCCCGGTCCAGAATCGACTGGACCTCTTCGCGGGTCAAATCCTCAATTCCCAGCAGCCCCTTCACACACTCTGCTCCGCCACGCGTTCGACGAGCAGAACTTTTTCCGTCCCGTCGATCTCGTTGAACTTCACTTCGATGATCTCGTTCGCCGTCGTCTGCACCATGCGGCCGACATAGCTCGCCTCGATCGGCAGTTCGCGCCATCCGCGATCGATCAGCGCCAGCAACTGCACCCGCGCAGGCCGTCCTTTCGCAAACAGTGCTTCGAGCGCAGCGCGAATCGTGCGCCCGGTGTAGAGGACGTCATCCATCAAAATGATGTCGCGTCCCACCACGGAAAATGGAATGTCGGTCGAGTTCAGCACCGGCGCCGTTCCCACCGTCGAAAGATCGTCGCGATACAGATTGATATCGAGAATCCCCACCGGAATTTTGCGATTCTCCAGCGACTCGATCTTGGCGGCCAGCCGTTGCGCCAGCGGAACGCCGCGGCGGCGGATGCCGATGAACGCCAGCTTATCCAGATCCTCGGTGCGCTCCAGAATTTCGTGCGCCAGCCGGACCAGCGTCCGGTCGATTTCGGACGCGCTCATCAGTTGACATTTTTCGCGTGTAAGAGCCATGCGGGTAAACGCTCCAGCGTAACACAATCAATAACGTTTTAAGCGCGCGCGGATACTGCGCGCCAGCTTCTCGATCTCGTCAGTCTGTTTGATATTCTTCACCGACACCACGTTCTTGTCGCCCTTTTCCAGTTCCGACTTCAGCTCTTCAGCCAACTTTGCAAGCTGCGCAGCCTCTTCCAGGTTCTTCTTGTAGTCTTCCTTGACGATCAGCTCCCGCTGCGATTTTCCGTTCGGCAATTTCGGGTCCTCATCCGGATCGGTGGGGCGCCCCTGCGATGGTGGAGGTATTTGCGCGCAACACGCGCAGACGATCAGCGACAAAAGGCCCAGGCGTTTCATCACCTACAATGATACAAATCCGGATGAAACTGCTGGCCGCGCTGTTTGTACTCTCGTTCGCCGCCCGCGCGGCCGAGCTCGAACTGCGCTATTCCACACTCGAACGCATCGTCGCCGAGCAGCTTTTCACGCAGGAAGGCCGCCACTACGTTCGCGGCAACAAATCGACTCACTGCCAGTTCGCGTATCTCGAAAAACCGCAAATCGACGCCGACGGCCCGCGCCTTCGCGTGAAAGCGCGCTTCAGCGGACGCTCCGCGCTCGACCTTCTCGGCGGATGCGTCGGGCTCGGTGATTCCTTCGACCTCACGCTCACCGCTTCGCCCGCCGCGAAAAACGGAGCCATCGTTTTCAACGAAGTCAACGTCGCGACGCCGAAGGATTCCTACTACATCCGCCGCGTCCGCCTCGCCATGGCCCGCAGCATCGCCAGGGATTTCAAGATCGAAGTGCGCGATCAGGCCCGCGCGCTGCTGGCATCCTCCGGCGATCTCACCAGCTTCGATCTTTCCGAAGTCCGCGTCACGCCTGTCGCGCTCATACTGGTGATCGACTTCAAACTCGTCGTAAAGTAGAAGTTTCCCCCCTGGAAGTAAGAATGATTAACGTCGGTATCATCGGACTCGGCAACGTCGGCGCGGGCGCTCTCCAAATCCTGCAGGAGAACGCCGATCAGATCGCGCTGAAGCTCGGCTTTCCGCTTTGCGTCCGCGCGGTATGCAGCCGCAATCTCGAAAACAAGCCGGCCACCGAGGGCGCGATCCGCACGACTGACTGGCGCGAAGTGGTTGCGCATCCCGACATCCACATCGTCGCCGAACTGATCGGTGGCACTACCGTCGCGCGCGAAGTGATCGACGCCGCGATCGCCAACGGAAAATCCGTCGTCACCGCGAATAAAGAGCTGATGGCCCGCTGCGGAGCCGAGATATACGACCGCGCCATCGCCGGACGCGTAAACCTGGCGATGGAAGCGAGCGTCGCCGGCGGCATCCCCATCCACGCCGTCCTCCGCGAAGGAATTTCGGGCGACCGCATCACGACGCTCTACGGAATCCTCAACGGCACCTGCAACTACATCCTCACGGAGATCGAACGCCGCGGCGCAAATTTCGAGGACGTATTAAAGGAAGCGCAGGCTCAGGGCTATGCCGAAACCGACCCGTCTGCCGACGTCGACGGCTTCGACGCGCGCTCGAAACTCGCCATTCTTTCGGCGCTCGCGTTCGGTGAACGCATCGTGCCCGACGATATCTTCACCGAAGGCATCCGCCGCATCATGCCAGTCGATTTCGCCTACGCGCATCAGCTCCACCACACGATTCGCCTGATCTGCGCCGCGCGCCAGACGCACGCGGGACTGATCCTTTCCGTGCGCCCGTCCCTGATTCCGCAATCGACCATTCTCGCCAGCGTTCGCGGCGCGTACAACGCCGTGTGGGTCCGCGGAAAATACGGCGCCGATACGTTCTACTACGGCCGCGGCGCGGGCCCGCATCCCACCGGCGTCGCCGTCGTCAGCGACCTGATGCGTGTCGCCCGCGAAATCCGCAGCGGCAGTCCCGAACGCGTTTCTCCGTTCGCCCACGCGCGGCTCGGCGAATATCTGCCGATCCCCATCACGCTGAACGAAGCCGCGTATTACCTCCGCTTCCGCGTTGTCGACCGGCCCGGCATCATCGCGCAACTCGCCGCCGCGCTCGCCGCTGAAAATATCTCGATCGATTCTGTCCTGCAGCTCCCGCAGGAAAACTGGCGCGATCTGCCTTTCGTCATCACGGTCGAGCCCACCACCGAAGCATCCGTCCGCGCCGCCGTCGCGCGAATGGCCGAACTCAACTTCCTGATCGAGCCTCCGCTCGCCATGCCCATGGAGAAATCGCTATGAAGATCTTCGCCGCTCTTCTGCTCACCGCCGTCACCGCGTTTCCGCAAGTCGCCGCCGAAGTCAACAAAGCCTACAAGACCAAGGAAGGCCGCGACAAGGTCGCCAAAACGCTCGACAATCCCAATCGCGACAAGAACCAGAAACCGGAGGAGATCATCGATCTCATGGGCGTCAAGCCCGGCATGAGCGTCGCGGACATCGGTACCGGAACCGGCTACATGCTGCCGTTTCTCAGCAAAGCCGTCGGCTCCAAGGGTAAGGTTTTCGGCGAAGACATCGCGGATGATTTCCTCGATCGCGCGCGCGCCAAAGTGAAATCCGACAATCTCGCCAATGTCGAACTCGTCCTCGGCAACGAAACCGATCCCAAGCTTCCGCCGCGCTCCGTCGACCGGATCCTGGTCCTCGACGTGTATCATCACTTCGACTATCCCGACAAGATGCTCGCCAACCTCGGCCGCGCGCTCAAGCCCGGCGGCCATCTTGCCATCGTCGACTTCTATAAAAAGGATCGCCCCGACCACATCCGTCTCGAGCGCGATGACGTGGTCAAAGAGATCGAATCGAACGGTTATCGCGTGGTGTCTTCGCGCGAGCGCACCGGCAACAACCAATACATGGTGATCTTCGAAAAACGATGAATCTGCTTGAAGAATTAGACGCGCGCGGAGCGATCGACGACGTCACCGATCGCGCCGCTCTCGAAGAGCTGCTCAACGCCGGCCAGCAGAAAATCTACATCGGCTTCGACCCTACCGCCGACAGTCTGCACGTCGGCAGTCTGCTGCCGGCGCTGATGCTGGCACGATTTCAACGCGCCGGTCATCGTCCGATCGTGCTGGTCGGCGGAGCCACCGGAATGATCGGCGACCCCAGCGGCCGCTCCTCGGAGCGCCAGCTACAGACCATCGAACAGATCCGCGCCAACGCCGCAGCGATCAAGAATCAGCTCGCGCGATTCTTCGAATTCGACGGATCCAACGCCGCCATCGCCGTAAACAACTACGATTGGACGCACAACGTCAGCTATCTGGATTTCCTGCGCGAGGTCGGCAAGCATTTCACGGTGAATCACATGCTCGCCAAGGAATCCGTGCGCAGCCGCCTCGAAGATCGCGAGCACGGAATTTCCTACACCGAGTTCAGCTACATGCTGCTCCAGGCGTTCGATTTTCTAAAACTGTTCGATCACGAAGGGTGCCGCATTCAGGGCGGAGGCAGCGATCAATGGGGCAACATCACCGCTGGAATCGAGCTGATTCGCCGCAAGACCGGCGGCCAGGCCTTCGGCATCACGTTTCCGCTGCTCACCACGTCGAGCGGCGAAAAATTCGGAAAGAGCGCCGGCAATGCGATCTGGCTCGATGCAAACAAAACGAGTCCATACCAGTTCTATCAATACTGGATCAACACCGACGATCGCGATGTGGCGCGCTTCCTGAAACTTTTCACGTTTCTTCCGCTCCACGAGATTGAGGCGATCCTCGCGAATCCGCCCGAACAGCGCATCGCGCAAAAGCGTCTCGCCGCGGAAGTGACGAAGCTCGTCCACGGCGCCGATGCGCTCGCGCAGGTACAGAAGGCATCTGAAGTTCTCTTCGGCGGTGAAGTCTCAGGACTCACCGATCGCGATCTCGCCGAAATTTTCGCCGACGTTCCGTCGTTCGAACTCGACCTCGCGTCGCCCTTGAAGGTCACCGACGCGTTAGTCCGCGCTGGAGCCGCAAAATCGAAAGGCGAAGCGACGCGCCTGGTCGCGGGCGGCGGCGTCTATCTCAACAACCGCCGCGTGGACGGCCCGGACGCGCAGATCCGTTCCGAGGACCGCGCCTCGCAATCGATGCTCATCCTTCGCGTTGGAAAAAAATCGTATTTCCTCGGCCGCGTCAGTTCTTAAACAAATCCACCGGATCGAACAACGTAAACTTCCAGCTCTTGCCGCGCTTCTCGATCGTGCACTTCACGATCTGCCGCCGCGGCGCGTGATCCTCCACCTCCAGCACCCAGTCGAGCTCCATCACGCGGCGCGTCCCGTCTCCCGCATCCTTCACGATCTCGATCGCCGACCCGGCCTCCCAGCGCGCCGCCATCGCCTCCACGGCATTGCTCAGCTCGACGTAGTGCGGCATGTCGCGATCGAACCGGTTCAGAAAATTGTGAGCCGTACTGTCGTGCGCGTTCGCCAGGTCCGACGCGGTTCCGCGCAGAAACTGGATCACGTCCGCCGGCGTCTGGCCCCACGCGATCGCGCAGATCAAAAACAGCGCGCTACGTGCGATAACTGCCATTGATGCGAATGTACTCCTCGGTGAAATCGCAGGTCCAGAAGCGAGTCTTTCCGCGGCCGCGTCCGCGAATCGTAAAATGAATCGCGAGCTCCGCCGAATCCATCTTCGTCTTCACTTCGTCTTCGGAAAATTCCGCCGCCAAGCCCCCGCGGCACACCGGGACGCCCTGCAGCGTAATGTCGACCGCCCGTGGATCGAACGCGACGCCCGCATTTCCGGCCGACGAAATAATTCTTCCCCAATTCGGATCCGACCCCGCGATCGCCGTCTTCACCAGCGGCGAGTTTGCGATCGCCCGCGCGATCTTCTCCGCCGCCGCATCGCTCGCCGCGCCCGCAATGTCGATCGTCACCAGCTTCCGCGCGCCTTCGCCATCTCTGACGATCTGCACCGCCAGCGACTCCAGCACCTCCGTCAAAGCCGACTCGAACTTCTTCAGCGAAGGTTTCTTCCCCGAGGCTCCGTTCGCCAGCACCGCGACCATATCGTTGGTCGACGTGTCGCCATCCACCGAGATGCGGTTATAACTCCGCTCGATCGCGCGCCGCAGAATTGGCCGCAACTCCGCCGGCGAAACCGCGGCGTCGGTCATCACGAACCCGAGCGTCGTGGCCATCCGCGGATGAATCATCCC
>JAIQFJ010000538.1 GCA_020073325.1 Terriglobia bacterium
CAGAAGGCCGGCGAGAACGATCAGTTGTTCGGATCGGTGACGTCGGCGGACATCGCGGTGGCGCTCGAAAAGCAGGGTTATTCGATCGATCGCCGCAAGGTGCATCTGGACGAGCCGATCAAAACGCTGGGCGATTACAAAGTCACAGTGCGGCTGCACAAGGAAGTTTCGATCGAGATTCCAGTGCACGTCACCAAAGAAGAGTAGTTTTTCCGACAATAGAAGAGGGCGGGGCGCATCGCTTGCCCCGCCTTTTCGTTTTTTGGTGGGTTCGGCCGCTCCCTGCGGTCGCGGTTCGGCGCAATGAACCGCGACCGGAGGGAGCGGCGGACCGTCTGTTTCGCTAAAAACCATGGCCACAGTAGAAGAACTCCTGCATGAAGCCGCGATGGGGCGCATGGGCGTCGATCGCCGCCTGATTCGTTCGATCCTGGCCGATCCCCATGCGGCTCAAGGCGTGGTCGATTTCGCCAAAGCCTCGCATGAAGGTGAGCGGCTGGACGTCGATCCTCTGCTGGTCGATCTGTTTCGCCACTTCAAACCCGCTGAGGCGCTGGATTATTACATCGCCGTATTGCGCGGCATGCCGGATGAAGTTTCGGACGACCTGATCCAGGCGATTCTTCCGTTCGGTGAACAAGCCGTCGATCCGCTGCTCGCGCTGTATGAAGAATTGGGCGAGGAGCAGGGCGCCGATGTCGCCTTCGTGCTGGCCGGGCTTCGTGTGCGCGATCCGCGGGTGCTGCAGTTGCTTCTGGACCGGCTGGAATACGACGCGGCCGACGGAGCCTTCGTGCTCGGGCTCTACGGCGATCCAGCGGCCCGTCCCGCGCTCGAAAAGATGCTCGCCGAGATTGAAGAAGGAGACACGGAACTGCGGCGCGAGATCGCCTATGCGATCGAACAGCTCGACGCGCCGGCAACGCAGTATGAGCCGGAGCCGTTCGACATCCTTGCCGAATATCACGAGCGGGAACTGCCCTCCTACGACGTGTTGCCCGAAGCCGAGCGGCTGGAATTGTTGAAGTCCGACGACAAAGCCACGCGGGCGGGCGCGGCGCATAGTTTCTTCAACGCGGAGTTGAGCGCCAAAGCGAAGACCGTGCTGTTTGAGGTGGCCAGACTCGATCCGGAAGCGATCGTGCGCGCCAAGGCCTGGGAATCGCTGGCCGACGTGACCACGGAAGAGGCGATTCGCGACGCGATGATCGCGGTCCTGACTGATCCTTCGCGTCCGGTCGAAGAACGGGGCGGGGCGGCGGTCGGTCTGTACGGCGTCGGCGATCGCGACGATGTTCGGGCCGGGTTCGAAGCGCTGTATGACGCGGGCGGGCACGCGCGCGCGAAGGCCCTCGAAGCGATGTGGCGATCGCTGTGGCAGCCGTACTCCAAATATTTTCCGCCGCATCTCGAAGACAAAGATCCGGCGATCGTGCGGGAAGCGCTGCGCGGCTCGGGATATTTCCAGCTCACGCGCCAGGCGGACAAGATCGCGAAATATTTCGACGCCGAAGAGCCGTACCATCGGTTGAGAGAAGACGCGCTGTTCGCGTATGCGCTCGCCATGCCGGGCGAAACCACGCGCGGCCGGGTACGCGGGATGCTGCGGAAGATCGATTCGATCACGCCGCTGTCGTCGTTCGAGGCGGAACTGGTGGAGTTTGCTTTAGACGAACGGCTCAGGCTTGCGGGATTGCAGCCGCTGTTCAGCGTAGAAGAAGAAGAGGAAGCGGAGCCGGAACCCGCGCCGCCACCAGCGCCTCCGGCGAAGATCGGCCGCAACGATCCGTGTCCTTGCGGGAGCGGGAAGAAATACAAGAAGTGTCACGGCCAGTGATCGCAGGCGAGGTGTGGCCTTGCCCACGCCGCTGAACGGAAACCCTACGGCCTGCCCGCACCATCACTTGCGCGGCTTTCCCGGTCCAAGCCCCGCCAGCGATGGCAGGGGCAGGGCCGCCGTCCCAGGAACCCGATGAGCAGGACGTCGCGCTCATGAACCCCACATCCACGGCCGGGCGAATGCTGACGTCGAGCCACAGTCCGCGACGGCGCCTAAGCGAGCTCCCCCGGGCGGTCTAAGTCCTTCCCCTGACCCCCTTTTGGCACAGCTGGGCGAAATTACACAAGTCTTACAATTCAGAGGACAAATCCGGGTTAGCTTGGAGTTGTAACCCGATGAGCCACGAAATTGTTCCGATCCCCCGACATGGCCTGAACTGGGCGACGACGATCGTCATGGTCATTTTTCACCTCGGCGCGCTGGCTGCGCTGCCTTTCTTTAGCTGGAAAATCCTGGCGATCACGGTCGCGCTGTACTGGATGTGCACGGGCTGGGGAATCAGCCTGGGCTATCACCGGCTGCACACACACCGGTCGTTTGTGGTGCCGTTGTGGATGGAATACTGGTTTGCGATCTGCGGGACCCTGACGCTCGAAGGCGGGCCGATTTCCTGGGTGGCGACGCATCGCGTGCATCATCAGAAGTCCGATCAGCCGGGCGATCCGCATTCGCCGCGCGACGGCGCGTGGTGGGCACACATAGGATGGCTGCTGTGGGGCGAGACGATGCACAACAACACGCGCGTCATGTCGAAATACGCGCCGGATCTGGCCAAGCATCGCTTCTATGTCTGGCTGAACAATTATCACTGGATCCCGATCGTGGCGATGACCGCGATCACCTACGCGATCGGCGGCTGGGCGCTGTGCGGCTGGACGGTTTTCGTGCGCGTCGTGTTCGGCCTGCATGCCACCTGGCTGGTCAACTCCGCAACGCACATGTGGGGCAAGCGCCGCTTCAACACGCGCGACGATTCGCGCAACAACTGGTGGGTGGCCGCGATCACGTTCGGCGAAGGCTGGCACAACAATCATCACGCGCATCCGACCTCGGCGCGGCACGGCCTGGCCTGGTATGAGTTCGATCCTTCCTGGATCCAGTTGAAGGTCCTGCGGGCGCTCGGTGTGGCCAGGTCGATCCGCGTGGCGAAGGTCGATAGCGTACTGGCCGAGCGCGAAGCCGCCTAAAAAGCCGACTTCTCGTAAGAAATCGTGGGTTGATTGCGGATTCAATCCGTCCGGAGCGCCTGCAGCGGGTCGCGCGCGGCCGCCCTCCAGGCCGGCCGGATGCTCGCCAGCAACCCCGTGCCGAGCAGAACCAACATCGCCGTCCCGTATGCTATTGGGTCCGTGTTGGTGATTTCATAGAGCAAGCTGTTCAGCAGGCGGGATAGCAGCAGCGCGGTGATCAAGCTCAGCGACAGCCCGCACGCGAGCGGCACCATCGCGCCGCGCAGGGACTCGACAATGACGTTGCGGGGTGTGGCTCCCAGTGCCACGCGGATTCCGACCTCCCGCGCTCTCAGCGTGGCGGTGAAGGATACTACGCTGTAAATTCCCGCCGAGGTCAACACCAATGCCAGCGCGCCCAATACCGTGAACACCCACGCCGAAAAGCGCGGACGCCAGATATTATCTGCGATCATGTCGCTCAGCGATTCCACCTTCGTGAC
>JAIQFJ010000539.1 GCA_020073325.1 Terriglobia bacterium
CGCAGCGATTGCGAAAGCGATTGCCCTTCGCGCACCAGTTTCACCGCGTGTTGCAGGACTTTTTTCAGCACCTGGGTACCGAGCGAATCGGCCGCCGTATCGAGCGCCTGCAGCAGCGGAATACCGCCGATCAGCAGCGTCCCGAGCACGCGCGAAAACTGGGCAACCTGATACTTCAGCCACACCTCGCCCGCGTAGGGAAGTTTTAACAGGAACCGGTCCACCATTTCGCTGCCGCGCGGCGTCCGCGACCAGAATCGAAATGCGACGATGCCGACCACCATCAGTGCGAATCCCAACAGCACGTAATTGCGCGCCGTGGTGCCGATCGCGATCAGGATTTGCGTCGGCATGGGCAGCACCGCGTTCATGCTGGAATAAAGCTGCGCGAAATTCGGGACCACGTAGGTCACCAGAAACACCACCAGGCACACCACCAGCGTGATCAGCACCGCTGGGTACATCAGCGAAACCAGCAGCTTTTTTCGCACCGAAAGCGACAGCTTCTGATAGGTGATGTAGCGCTCGATCACTTCGGCCAGCGATCCGCTGCGTTCGCCGGCGAGCACGGTGGTGACGTAGATCGGCGGAAAAACTCCCTGCCGCCCGAATGCGTCCGAAAGCAGGGCTCCGTTGCGAACTTCTTCGCGGACACCTTTTATATACCCGGAGAGCTTGGGGTCGGTGAGCCGCTCCGCCAGAAGATCGAGCGCTTTCAGGATCGGCAGGCCCGCGCGGATCAGCGTGACGAACTGTTGATTGAAGATCAGAAATTTTTCGACGTTCAGCTTTTTGCGCCGCGAGGGCGACGTCAGCGCCGTCAGTTCGGAGCGCGGCTTAATCGAATAGACCAGGAACCCCTGCTGCGTGTAGCGATCGCGCAGCTCGCGCTCCGAGCCGGCCTCGGCCACCTGATTATGGATTTCCCCGCGTGCGTCGGCGTATTTGAGGGTCCACTCAGCCATTTCTTGTTCCCATTCTAGGTCGTCACCATTCTAAGAGGTAGACGAGGGGCATGTGTCAAGCGTGGATAGCCGCCGATGAACGCAGATAAACGCCGATACTTTGTTTTCATCGGCGGCTATCATGGGCAGGTTAGACTGTCGATATGCGCTCTGTCCGCGTCGCGATTGGCCTGATTCTGGCGGCGCTGCTGGTTATGGCTCAAGGCGGTCCCGGCTTCCGCAGCCGCCGCCAGTTTGACGAGCATTACGCCAAGCACGGCCGCGAGTTCGGCAATATTTCGCAGGAAGAATATCTGCATCGCGCGCAGGCGCTGCGCGACTCGCCTGCCGGCGGTCCGATCCTCGAAGCGGACAAACCGGGCGGCATCGTGACGAAATTCGACAGGCGCAACGGCTATTTCATCGCCTACAACGCGGATCGAACGATTCGCACCTTCTTTATTCCAAACGACGGCGAGCGTTATTTTCGAAGACAAGCCAAGAGGCCGGAATGAACGACGCAGAGATCCAGTCTTATTTGCGCGATAACGGCTATCCCGAGCATCTGGCTCGCGACGGCCGCGCGGGATTAGTCGCGCGCTATCGCAAGTTCGTCGAACAGGTAGAGCACGGCTATCCGCTGGGCCTGGAGGATTACCGCAACGATCTCGACCTGCGCGCGATCATCGCGCTGGCGGGCGCTGAGGACGATGAGATCCGCGCGCTGGATCAGCGGTTCGAGACGATGCTGACGGCTCGCACGGTGCGTGTCTGGGAGAGCGCGGCGAACGATCCGTTCTGGGATTTCGGCTATCCGAAACTCGCGGGCGAGGATCTGAAGGAAGATCTGCGTTCGGAGGAATTGCTGTAGCGCATTTGCGCCGGCGGTCAGAATTGTGCTAAATTTCTAACGCCGTTGTTCGCCGCGTCCCCGAGATTAAATCTTTTTCGGAGTAATCCGTATGGGAACCGCGTATGAATCCCCTTTCGTAAATAAAACAAGAGCGTATCGAATTGTGCTCCTTGGCATGTGCGTACTGGGTGGCACGGTTTTATCGCCAGCGCAGATCGCAATGTCTGCGATCGGATATATGCCGACCGCGCCTGCGGCCATCGCACCGGGTCAGTTGATTACCGCGAAGGTCGGTCTCAATCTACCGGCAGGAACGGCGAGTTTGTTGCCGCTCCCGCTTTCGATCAATGGGACGTCGGCGATTTTGTACGGCGAAGCTGGCCTGGATGTGGGGCAGACGTTCAACTTGCCCCTGCTCTCGGTCTCTGTCGATTTCGTTTACATTGGCCGAATCATCTCATGGAATCTCGCGACCGTAACCGTCCAAATTCCCTACGAGATCAAGCCCGCATCGGCCACGAATTACGGACTTTATGAACTTGGAGTAGCGTCGGATTCAAACCCGAGTGCGATCATCCGAATGGTGGCGCAAGCTGATGCGATTCACATCCTGCGCACGGGCGATTCGATCGAGACGCCGGTCTATGGACTGCATCCAGTCATCGGACCTTTTCCGCCCGTGATTACTCACGTTAACGGCACGACCGTAACAATGGACCACCCGACGAGGCCGGGCGAGACCGTGTTGATGTGGGCTGTCGGACTCGGGGCACCTTCATCTGGCACAGTCAAAACCGGCGAGGCGAATCCGAGTCCTGCGTTGACGACGACGGTCAATATCGATTTCGATTTTCGATCGAATGCGGGGCCAAGCATGCCGTCGGCGACGGATACCGGAGGCTCGCGCGTTCCTGCGAAACAGGTGACCGCGTATTTCGCGCCAGGATTTGTCGGGCTATATCAGATCAACGTGACGATTCCTGCGCCGCCCGTGCCGCTGGAACCGTGCGGAGGAATTTATCAGTCGAATCTGACGATCAATATCGGAGGGTCGGCATCGTTCGATGGCGCGGGGATCTGCGTCGAGTAGTCATTCTTCGGAGGGTATGTGATTCGCGCATTAATGCTGATTGGGTCGATCCCGGTTCTCGCTCAGGCGACGTATCCAATTGTGAGCGGCGCGGGATATCGCGGTCCGGCACTCACGTTCGTGGCGCCGTGCCAGTTGTCGGCAACTCTGCAATATGAAGAGATCCGCATCGTCGAACCACGCCGCGGCCAGCTCGGTGGACGTCTGCCAAGTTTCATCGGCAAGCTCGAGTCAGCCTCCGCTTGTCAGGACCGGATTGAATCCGCCAGCGAAAAAATCGGCAGGTAAAGCGAAATCAGCACAAAGGCGACGAAGATCCCCATGAAGATCATGATCGCGGGCTCGATCAGGCTGAGCGCCGCCGTGGTTCGCGTCGCGACGTCTTCTTCGTAAAATTCCGCTACGCTGCCGAGCATCGACGGCAACGCGCCGGTCGATTCTCCGACCTCGATCATGTCGATCGAAAGGCCCGGAAAAATCTTCGTCTGCCGCAGCGATTGCGAAAGCGATTGCCCTTCGCGCACCAGTTTCACCGCGTGTTGCAGGACTTTTTTCAGCACCTGGGTACCGAGCGAATCGGCCGCCGTATCGAGCGCCTGCAGCAGCGGAATACCGCCG
>JAIQFJ010000540.1 GCA_020073325.1 Terriglobia bacterium
TACACCGTCGAGGCGCATCGAGGAAGGATCATGGAGAAGCTGAATCTCCACTCGACGGGGGAGTTGGTGCGGTTTTCGTTGCGGAGTGGGCTGATCGATTAGCGGAAGATCATCCGCCCGACTCGATTGCCAAGACGCCGTATCGGATCCTGATGCAGCGCCGCTCGAAAGCGTTTGACGAGTTTCAGAAATCGCGCCGTTTCCTTTTTGACCTGCCTCTCGCGCCGTATGATCCATCATGGCCGCACCGGAATGCTAAATTGGAGAACGAATGCAGACCTTCGACCGCATTACCTGGAACCCGGCGCAAATGAACGGACAGCCGTGTATTCGCGGGATGCGTCTTACAGTCCGCCGAGTGGTTGAGGCCGTCGCGCAGTATCCGAATCGCGCGGATCTGTTTCGAAATTATCCGGAGCTTGAGCCGGAGGATGTGCAGCAGGCGCTGGCTTTTGCGGCGGCCAACCTCGAAGACAGCGCATCCGATACACACGCGGCGTGATTCCACTCCTGCTTGATCAGGGCGTACCGCGTGACGCAGCATCTCTGCTGCGCCAAAGCCACTTCGGGTGCCAGCACGTCGGCGAGATCGGGATGTCGCAAGCGAGCGACTCTGAAATTCTGGCAGCTGCTTCGAAGATGAAGGCAACAGTAGTCACGTTGGATGCGGACTTTCACATGATTCTGGCCGTATCCTCCGCAACGTCGCCATCATCAATACGGATTCGAATCCAAGGGATGAACGCGGGCACGATTCGTGAAATCGTGCAGAGTACGGTTGCACGATTCGAATCTGAGTTGAAACGCGGCTGTCTGCTCACCGTGAAATCACGAAGACGACGTGCCATCTACTCCCGATCGGCGGCGCGCGAGAATAGACGCTACTCTATCGGCTCATCCCCGAGGTCTTCCGCACGATTCTCAAACCTCGTGTACGACCCCAAAAACCGCAGCGGCACGGTGCCGATCGGACCATTACGTTGCTTGGCGATGATCAGATCCGCCTGGCCCTTGACGTCTTCGCGATCCTTTTTGTACACCTCTTCGCGATAGATGAAGCCGACCAGATCGGCGTCCTGCTCGATCGAGCCGGAGTCGCGAAGATCGCTCAACTGCGGCTTGTGGTCGCCAGGACGGGTTTCGGAAGCTCGGCTGAGCTGCGAGAGGACCAGGAACGGGACGTCGAGATCCTTCGCCATCAGTTTCAGGCCTCGCGAAATCGCGCTGACTTCCTGGTTGCGGTTTTCGCTGCGGCCGCGGCTGCTCATCAATTGGAGATAGTCGATCACCACCAGGCTCAGGCCGTGCTCGGCCTGCATGCGGCGGAGTTTCGCGTGAACGTCCATCAGGTTCACGCCGGCTGTATCGTCGAGATACAGCGGCGCGTCGGTCAGGTCGGCAAGCGCGACCTGCAGGCGGCGGCGTTCGTCGCCGTTCAAAAATCCGGCGCGGAATTTGTGCTGATCGACGCGAGCCGCCGCGCACAACAGGCGCGTCAGCAGGCTGGCCGAGGACATTTCGAGCGAGAAGACGGCCACCGGCTTGCGGATCGACGGGTGCGTCGCGACGTGCTGCGCGATGTTCATCGCAAGCGCCGTCTTTCCCATCGACGGGCGCGCGGCCAGGATGATCAGTTCGCCGCCGTGCAGGCCGCCGGTCATCTCGTCGAAGCGCTTGAAGCCGGTCGAGATGCCGCTGATGCGCTGGCTGGGGTCGAGAAACGCGCCGATGCCGCCGGGAAACGCGCTGATCACCGACGCGGGCGTCTGCAGTTTTTCGCTGGCGCGCGATTCGCCGAGCTTCAGCAGCGATTCTTCGGCGGAGGCGAGAATCTGGTCGGGCTCCTCTTCGCCGATCAGGCAGCGGTCGATCAGGTTCTGCGCGCTGAAGATCAGCTTGCGCAGCACCGACTTGTCCTTGACGATTCGGACATAGCTTTCGAGATTCGCGATCTCCGGCAATCCGTCGTCGAGCGAAATGAGATACGTCAGGCCGTCGATCGATTCGAGCTGCCCGGCTTTCATCAGCTCGTCGGCCAGCGTGACGCGGTCGATGCGCTCGCCGCGGTCGTACAGATCCTTCATGCGCGCGAAAATGCGGCGATGCTTTTCGAGCATGAAGTCGTCGGAATCCAGCGCGCCGGCGACCTGCAGGTACATCGAGTCGTTCATCAACACCGAACCGAGCACGAAGCGCTCGGCATCGACGTTTGAAGGCAAGCCCTTCGTGAATGCCAGGTCCTGAGTTGCCATCTTGCGGGAGATCCTACGTTACAAGTTCTTGACGGTGCAGTGCGAGGAAAATTTTCTCTTTTGAACGCAGCGGCCTAGCCTCTGGATAAACCTGTGGACAAGATGTGCCCGATGCCGAGGCTCTAAGCTGCTGATCCTGAATGGGGCCGAACGCGATTTTCACAGGCGCCTGCTGAAACAACTACAGGCTATTCTGTTTTATCGAGTACGTCAAGCCTGCCTGCGTTATTGCTTCGCGGCGGGCGCGGACGGCACGATCGTCGCGGAAATGATGTGATCGAGTTTGGGGAAGCTGCGGTCGAGATAAGCCTTGCCCTGCGCCTGGAGACGGCCCTGATCGGGACCCGCGCCGCGCGGCGCGCCTTCGCCATAGCCGGAGTAGAGGCTGTCGACGACGGTCATGCCCTCCACCACTTCGCCGATGGGCGCGAAGCCCTGGCCGTCGAGTCCTTTGTTGTCGCCGAAGTTGATGAACAACTGCGTCGTGCGCGTGTTCGGACCGGCGGTGGCGAACGTCACGCGGCCGCGCGTGTTGGATTCGCGAACCGCATCGTCAGGAATGTTCGCCTGCATCCACGCGCGCGCCACGGCGGGATCGCCCGAAATGCCGAACTGCGCCATGAATCCGCTGAGCACGCGGAAGAACGAGACGTCCTTGAAGAATCCGGCGCGCACCAGGTTGTAGAAGCGGTCCGCTCCGCGGGGCGCCCACGCGCGATTCACCTGAATCACGAAGTCGCCCTTGGTGGTGGTGAACTTCGCCTTGTACGTCTCGGGCGCTTTCGCGTTCAGCGATTTCGGCTCCATCAGGTTCGGCTTGGCGGGCGCGGCTTTCTCCTGCGCGAACGCGGCGGCGCACATCAACATGGCTACAAACAGTTGTTTCATAGAATTTTTATGATACTATCCGGCGGCCCCGTTTCGCCGGGAAGCGGTGCTCGTGACGCTGCATGTCGACTTTGGCGCCGAGGAAAGCCACGCCTTCGGCCTGGAGCCGGATGCGCTGTTCGGCGCCAGCCTCGCGCGGGAGCAGAATTTTTCCGCCGGCGCCGAGAACGCGATGCCACGGGAGTCTTCCATCGGTCTTGGCGAGCGCCCACGCGACGCGGCGCGCGTTGCCGGGGAATCCGGCGGCTTCGGCGACCGCTCCGTAGGTCGCGACCTTGCCTCTGGGAATTTTTGCCACAACGCGCCGCATCTCCTCAAGCATTTTTTGGATTATACGTCGCGTGGGGCCGGCGACGACCGGCCCCACGCTAGAACGAAATATTGACGATGCGATCGGTCACCGCTTCGGACCGCAGCATCAGGTGCAGATTATTCTGCGCATCGTCGTGCCACCACTTGCCGGGCTGGAGCTGATCGCGCGACGCCACCTTCTGATATGCGCCCGATTCTTCGCCGACCTCGCGCGGAGCTTTCGTGTGATGCAGGATCCACTCATACGTTCGGCGCTTTTTCGATTCGATTTCGACGCGCATGAAGTCGCCCGCCGGCGCTGCGTGAAACTGCGAATTTTCGTTGGCGTCCGGCTCCCATAGGAAAAATTCCGCGCCCAGCGAAGGATAGTAGTGCAGTTCCATGCGATCCTTCACCGCCAGCGGAACGATCCAGCCGTTGCGAACGAACATCGGCACGCGGCCCGCCGGCGCGTCGACTTCTACAACCTGATTGCCGCGATATTCCTGGTTGGTGCGCACGTCGGTCCAGTTGCCGCGCGGCAGCGTGAGGCGGCGCTTCGATCCCGACGTGAGCACAGGCGCGAGCAAAACCTCGTCGCCGAGCATGAAGACATCGGCCTGCTGATCCGAATTTGCGTCGCGCGAAAATTGCATCGGCAGCGGGCGGACCAGCGGATAACCGCGATCGTAAGCCTCGCGCAGATAGGTGGTGAGATACGGCGTCCATGCCTGGCGCGTCGCGACCTCGATGCCGCCTTCGCCCGCCGTCCTGTAAATGATCGGAAACAGCGAGCTGAGATCGGCGGCCCGCGCCTTCACATCGCGCGGAGCGGAATCGAAAACCGACAGATCGAGCGCGGGATAGGTCACCGTGGAAAGGCTCCACTGATTGATCGTGCGGATCAGCGCGGCGAAAGCATTCCAGGATTTGACGGCGACTTTCGGCAGCGGCGTGGCTTGCCTCGGCAGGCGATCCGGCGCGAGCAGGTCGAGCGATTCGGCCTTCACTTCGTTATGCGGATGCGTGTTTTCGTGCTGCTCCATGATTTCTTTGGCGGTCGGGCCGTAGTAGAAATCGTATTCGATGGCGCTGCTGCGAGCCTGAATCGCGCCGCCGTCGAGGTCGAACAAACAGGGCTCGGGCGATTCCACGTAGATGCCGTAGCCGGCGCTGGTGAAGAAAAACCCGTGGCGCCGCTCGATCTTTTCTTCGCGCAGATTGAGTTTGCCGCTGGCGCCCCCCAGCAGTCCGAAGATCCGCTCGTCAGGTTTGAGCTTCATCGCGACCATCGCGTCGCCCCCTTCGAGCTTCGCGAGACTCTCCGTCACGGCGGTGTCGGCGGCGCGGACGCGCACGCGCGCGTCGGCGCGATCTATCTCCACGG
>JAIQFJ010000096.1 GCA_020073325.1 Terriglobia bacterium
AACAGGAAAAGTATCGCCGCGGCGCGCTGCGTGCGGCCCGGATCATCACGGTATCGAATTTGACGCGCCGCGACCTGGAAAACGTCCTCCACATTCCCGAACAACGCATCCGCACCATCTACAGCGCGCCCGATCCGGCCTTCAACGAATCGCACGACGCGTCACTCGAAAATCAGACGCTGGCGCGCTATTCCATCCACTATCCGTTCATTCTCTACGCGGGAACCATTCGGCCGCAGAAGAATATTCCGCGCCTGATCGAAGCGTTCGCCGTGGTCCGCGCCGAACTCGAAAATCACCCCGCGTATCGCGATCTGCACCTGATTATCATTGGCGATGAGCTATCGAACAATCCTTCCGTCCGCCGCGCCGTGGCGCAGGCGCGCATGGAACCGGTCGTGCGATTCTTAGGGTTCGTCCCCACTGAAACTTTACGGGTTTTTTATCGCGCCGCTACGCTGTTCGCCTTTCCATCGCTGTATGAAGGCTTCGGCCTCGCGCCGCTCGAAGCGATGACGTGCGGCACGCCTGTGGTCGCCTCCGATATCCCGCCGCTGGTGGAAGCCGTGGGAGACGCAGCCGAATTGGTCAGTCCTGACAACGTTTTCGATATCGCACGCGGCTTGCGCGAAGTGTTGATCGACGATAATAAGCGACGCGGTCTCGTCGCTCGCGGCCGCGAACAGGCGCGCCGGTTTCATTGGGATCATACAGCCCAGGAAGTCCTCGATATTTATCGGGAAATAAGAAAATAAAACCAAAGAAATATTGACAGTATTTTCACTCCGGCAGTACTATACCTACGTAACTACTCCATGGGATCTTTTCCTGGTTCGGTGGATTCCATGGAGCGAATGGTTCGGGGAGGATACAGTCGAATGGAATGGTCACGTTCCGATACGCTCGCGCTAGCCATGCACAAGTGTACGCAATGCCACGGGTCAGGATTGCGGCTTTCGCGAAGGGGCGCGGTGACGCCCTGTAATTGTGTTCTGCGTTCGGTTTTTCGAATCTGTTGGGAACGTTTCCTGCGCTGCGTGACGCAGGAAAAGCACTTGAGCCGGGTCTCGCTTGAGCCGCATTTGGGAAAGTCCCGGCCCTCGACGTGGGGCCGCAAGGACGAGGAGTATATCGCCGACTTCTGCCTGGTATCGCGCAGAACGCTCGACGAATTTGAGCATCGTTTGTTCCGCTATCACTTTCTGCTGGGAGCCGACTGGAAGTTGTGTTCGCGCCGGCTGGGAATCGACCGCGGCAATTTCTTCCACGCAGTTTACCGGATCGAGCAGAAACTGGGCCGCGTGTTTCGCGAACTGGAGCCGTATCCGCTCTTCCCCGTCGACGAGTATTTCAGCGGTCCCTCCAAGCGCGGCCCGGCTCGCGCGCTGAGCATCCGTCAGGAGCCCGCGCGCCCAAAGCACCTGGAGTTTCCGCGTCCGCTCGGAAGGACCGCGTAAACTCAGCGTCGCGCCGCAAAAAAGCGCTGGACTAATTCCGTACACTCCGCGCCGAGAATTCCCTCAAGGATCTCGGCGCGGTGATTCAATACGTCCGAATCGGCCGCGCGAAATTTGCTGCGGACCCCTCCGAACCGCAAGTCGCGCGCCCCGAACACGACGCGGGCGATCCTGGCCGCCACCACGGCGCCGGCGCACATCACACACGGCTCGAGCGTCACATACAGCGTCGCGCCTTCCAGGCGATAGTTTTTCACTGCCGTGCCGGCTTCGCGCATCGCAAGAATTTCCGCATGCGCCGTGGGATCGTTGAACTCGATGGGCGAGTTGCGCCCGCGCCCGATCACTTTTCCATCCAGGACGATCACGGCTCCCACCGGAACTTCGCCCGCGCTCTCCGCTTCGCGAGCCAGCTCGAGCGCCATGCGCATGTAGGTCTCGTGGATCTCCCGTTCGTCCATTGAAAATCGGAATCCTTCGCGACGCGCCGCCGCTGTTCAGCGTGCCTCGCACGAGGGAGCGGGGACGTTCGCCGCCATCCGGTCGGCAGGATCTTTGAGCGGCGCGGCCTGCTGCATCGTGAATTGTACGTCTTTCGGCGCCTGCATTTCGAGCAACGGCACGGAGCAGGGTTTCGCCGGCCCCTGCGGCAGAACTCCCGCGAGCGTCTTTACCGGCTGCGGCTGCGCGGAAAACGCGGGATGCTGCTTCATCCACTGATCGACCACGCGCTGCACCCGCGAATCGCCGGGAGACTGCGCGTAAATCGGAACCGTGAGACAAATAGCGAGACAAATCCGCATTGTTACGCTCCGAAATTCAGTATAGATTAAGTCCATCCCATACGCGCTATGCAAACAGCGATAGCTGTGGATCCTTCGGCCACAACTCCGGCTCAGGCTTGGGTTGGCGCTGATCGAATCCATAGCGTTTGCGGATCGCTTCGATCCGCTCGTGAACCCGTTCAGGATAATCGCCCCGCAGGTAGGCGATCTTCTCGGTGTATCGCTCGCGGTAACGCCGTACGAGCAGCGGAAAATGCTGCTCCAGAAACGGCAGGAACACCGCACGCGCGCAGTCCTTCAGAAATAAAACATTGCCGCCGAAATTGTACGCACCGGCTTTGGAAGCCGCCCGCGCAATGGCATCGAGCGACGGATCGCCGTCGTTGATCAGCGGCATCACCGGCGAACAGAACACGCTCGCGCGCAGCCCCGCGGCGGTCAGCTTGCGCACCGCGTTCAGGCGAAGATCGGGACGAGGCGCCATCGGCTCGATCAGCCGCGCGAGTTGGCAGTCCACCGTCGTGACGGTTGTGTGGACGCTGAAATGGTGCCGCCGCGCGATCTCCTGGAACACGTCGATGTCGCGCACCGTGAGGTCCGATTTCGTGGTGATGTGCACGTCGTAGCCGGCGCATTCGGCCAGCACTTCGAGAATCGCGCGCGTGACACGGTAGCGGCGCTCGGCGGGCTGGTAGGGATCGGTCGCGGTGCCGATCGCGATCGGCTCGCCGGGTGGAATCTTTTTCAACTCCTCGCGAAAGCGCGCCCGGTCGAACTGTTTGGCGAAAATCTTGCGCTCGAACTGCAGCGGATCGCGCAGTTCCATGAATTCGTGCGCGTAGCGCGCGTAGCAATACTTGCAGCCGAACTCGCATCCGCGATACGGATTGATCATCCAGCGAAACGGGACGCGGTCGCTCACCGTTTTCGCCAGGAACGACCGCGTTTCCAACTCGAAATATTCCACCCGGCGCTTGGCTTCGACCAGCGGGCTTTCGGCGGCAAGGCGGGCGATGCCGATAAGCTGCGGCATCCCCCATATTCGCCCAATCTTCGCCTCTTGTCAAATGATGATTCTGGAATCTCCGTCCCGTCTTGTAAGTCTTTCACGGTCAAGGAATTCCAGAAGCGGGATGGCGTATTTACGAGATATTCCGGTCCAATCCTTGAATTCCGTCACAGCGAAACGGACCCCTTTTCGCTCCGCAAGCAGCCTGCGCAGCGACTCGATCGCGGCGTGATGGTAAATGAGATCGTCGCCCACCCGGACCAGTTTGCGATTCTTCAGCAGGATCTGCAGCAGCGACCGCGCGCGCGCCGGCTCGACTCCGGATTTCGCCAGCACCTCAGGCGTCGAGGGCACGGCGAGGCCCGCGTCGCGAAACAGCGCCTCGATTTTCGCGACGGCTTCCTCTTCGTCCTGCTTGAGCGCGACGCGATGCGAAGCGAGCCGCACAACGTCGCCTTCCGAGACGATGTCTTTCGCGCGCGCGATCAACGCGTCGAGAAGAAACGGCGGAGCGCCTGCCAGCTCCCGGCTGCGCAGTTCTTCTTTCGCCAATCCCGGTTGCAGGGGACTCTTGCGATGAAATTCCTTCAGGATCCCGCGAAACTTTTCGATCAGCGCGTCGAGTGTTTTTCGCGCGATCAGCCACGAATCGGCCAGCCTCACCGAATCCGCGGGCTCGCCGATTTCCGTCGCGCGCATTCCGGTGCGCCCCACCAGATCGGTCACGCTCATTCCGAACTTAGATTCGGCGACCAGAATCGCCACGCGATCGCCCGATTCCAGTTGCGTGAGCCGCCGGTCCAGATCCGCGCGGCGCATCCGGCGCGGAGCTTCGATGTCGAGCACAACGCCTCCGCCGATGGTCACCACGGGCGAAAACATGCGCACGATAAAGCGATCGCCCGGCAGCAGCAGCAGCGGCTCGCGCAATATGAATCGGACATGCGCGCGAGTCCCGGGTTTCACCGGTTCCAGCGACGCGAGCAGCCGCGCCTGCGCTTCCACCTCCGCCGTTCCCGCGTGAAAATGCACCGGCGCGCGATGCTTCAATGGATGCGCGCCCGGCAGAAGATCGAAAACGCAATCGACCTGTTGCGTGGTCCGGAAAATTCCCGGCGGCGCGAGCGTCATACCGCGATGCACCTCGCTCGAATCGACCCCCGCGAGATTCACGGCCGTGCGTTCGCCTGCGCGGGCGCGGTCCACGGACTTTCCGTGAACCTGGAGTCCGCGAATGCGCGCGCGCTTGCCGGAAGGATACAACTCGACCTCGTCGTGCAGCGCGAACGTGCCCGCGATCAGCGTTCCCGTCACCACGGCTCCATGGCCGCGCATCGAAAAACTGCGATCGACCGGCAGGCGCGGATGCCGCGAGGCGTCCTTACCCGTGACGTTCACCGCATCGAGCGCGGCGCGAAGTTTGTCGAGCCCCGCGCCCGTTGTCGCGCTCACCGCAATGATCGGCGCGGATTCGAGAAACGATCCCTGGACAAATTCTTCCACTTCGAGCCGCGCCAGATCGAGAATGTCCTGATCGACCAGATCGGCTTTGGTCAGAGCGATGATCCCGCGGCGAATGCCGAGCAGGCGGCAGATATCGAAATGCTCGCGCGTCTGCGGCTTGATCGATTCGTCGGCGGCGATCACCAGCAGAACCACGTCGATGCCCGACGCGCCCGCCAGCATGTTCTTCACGAACCGCTCATGGCCGGGGACGTCGACAAAGCTGATCTCGCCGAGATGCGCAAACCCGAGGTCGATCGAGATACCGCGGCGCTTTTCTTCTTCCAGCCGGTCCGTGTCGATCCCGGTGAGCGCGCGGACCAGCGAAGTCTTGCCATGGTCGATGTGTCCGGCAGTGCCTACGATGAGAGGAATGTGGAGGATCTCCTACTTAGATTTTATAGGCTGTTAATGAACGTGAATGAACATGAATTGGTTTGAGGTCGTGGTCGGGGCTGCCTACGAGGTCTCGAATACGTTGGGATGTGGGTTTTTGGAGAGGGTATATCGACGGGGGATGGCTCGTGAGTTGGCGATTCGTGGGGTGGCGTGTGAGACTGAGGTTCGATACGAGATTCGATATAAGGGTGGGGTGATCGGCGAATATTTTGCGGATTTGATCGTGGACGGGCGGCTGGTTGTCGAATTGAAGTGCGTCGAGCAGTTCGGGAATGAGCATCTGGCGCAATGCCTGAATTACCTCAAAGCGTCGGGATTGCGCACAGCCCTGCTCATCAACTTTCAGCGCCCCAAAGTCGAGTGGCGACGCATCGTCAGCCGGTTCTAATTCACGTTTATTGACGTTCATTAACGGCTGTCTGATGCCTTGAATAAACGAAGTACACCACCAACCCGATCAGCAGCCACACCACGAACCGGATCCACGTCAATAGCGGCAACCCCATCATCAACACGACGCAGCACACGATGGCGAGCATCGGCAACAGCGGCACGAAAGGCACCCGGAACGATCTCGGCCGCTCCGGTTGCTTTTTTCGCAATACGATGACGCTCGCCGCGACGATGATGAAGGCGAACAGCGTCCCGATGTTGGTCAGTTCCGCGAACGTGTCGATATCCCAGAGTCCCGCGGGAATGCCGACCAGGAGTCCCGCGATCCACGTGCCGATGTGCGGCGTGCGGAATTTCGGGTGCACCGCGCCGAACGCCTTCGGCAGCAGACGGTCGCGCGACATCGCAAACCAGATCCGCGCCTGCCCGAACTGCCCGACCAGTAGCGACGAGATCATCCCCATCAGCGCGCCGGCGCTCACCACCAGGCGAATCCTGTTGTACCCGATATTTTTCAGCGCCACCGCGACCGCCGAATTCGGGTCGAGCGTCTTCCAGTTCGCGATGCCGGTCAGCACCAGCGACACCGATCCATACAGCAGCGTGCAGATGATCAGCGTCATGATGATCCCGAACGGCAGATCGCGCTGCGGCTTCTTGCATTCCTCGGCGGCCGTCGACACGGCGTCGAAGCCGACGTAGGTGAAGAACACGATGCTCGCGCCGCTGACCACGCCGGCCAGGCCGTTCGGCGCAAACGGATGCCAGTTCTGCGTGTTGATCGCGCGCGACGCGCCCAGAGTGAAAATCAGGATCGCGGCGATCTTGATCAGCACCATGGTCGTGTTCGCTTCCGAGCTTTCTTTCACCCCGCGAACCAGAACCCAGGTGACCGCCAGAGTGATCAACAGGGCAGGGATGTTATAGATCCCCGCGGGCGAACCCGGAGCGGCGAACATCGGGTACGCGATCGCCGTCGGCAGATGAAAGCCGAATAAGTTGTCACCCAGGTCTTGCAGGTACGCGGAAAATCCGACCGCGACGGACATGTTCGCCACCGCGTATTCCAGGATCAGGTCCCATCCGATGATCCACGCGAAAATTTCTCCGAGAATCGCGTAGGCGTAGGTGTAGGTGCTGCCTGCGATCGGAATCATCGATGCGAGTTCGGCGAAGCACAGTCCCGCGAACAAACACGCGACCAGTACCAGTGCGAAGGAGAGAACGATCGCCGGACCCGCGCCCGGCCGTCCAATCGCGGATGCAGCGGACTGGCCGTGCAGCAGGATGTCGAGCACGGTCGCCTGCAGTAATCCGGGATCTTTCAGCTTGCCCGAAGCGGCGGTTCCAGTGACGGTGAAAATGCCCGAGCCGATGACGATGCCGACGCCGAGAAATGCCAGCGCCCAGGGTCCCAGGGTCTTCTTGAGACGATGTTCGGGCTGTTCGGAGGACTCGAGGAGTTCGTCGATCGACTTCGTCTGAAGCAGCGGCATGAAACACGAAGTATAGCGGACTCGGGCCGGATGTTATACTCGCTCGGATTCCATTTTTCGCGAAGGAGAGTGTATGGGTGAACAACCGGCACCGGAGCACATTTTACAGGTCGGTCTGGGATTCTGGCCGTCGAAAATACTTCTGAGTGCGGTCGAGATGGGCGTGTTTACGGAGTTGGCGCATGGGCCGGAGACTCTGGAATCGCTCGGCGGACGTTTGGGTTTGCATCCGAGATCGGCGCGGGATTTTCTGGACACTCTGGTCGCGCTCGGATTTCTGGAGCGGCGGGACGGCTGCTATCGCAACACGCCGTCGACGGATATATTTCTGGACCGGCGCAAGCCCTCCTACATCGGTGGCATGCTCGAAATGGCGAATCAGCGGCTCTACGGCCACTGGAGCCATCTGACCGAAGCCCTGCGCACCGGCCTGCCGCAAAATGAAATTCGCGGCGGCGGGGTTCCGCTGTTCGAGGCGCTGTATGCGGATCCGGCGCGGTTGCGCGTATTTCTCGCAGGAATGAGCGGCATCAGCCGCGGCGCTGCGATGGGGATCGCGGCGAAATTTCCGTGGAAGGATTACAACACCTACGTCGACGTCGGCACGGCGCAGGGAGATACCGCGGCGCAGATCGCGCTGGCGCATTCGCACCTCATCGGAACCGGGTTCGATCTGCCGGAGGTGGGCCCGATCTTCGAGGAGTACATCGAAGGCCTCGGCCTCACGCCGCGCGTGCGGTTCGCGCCGGGGAGCTTTTTCGAAACTGCGCTGCCCAAGGCGGACGTTGTGATTATGGGCCACATCCTGCACGATTGGGATCTCGACATCAAACGGATGCTGATCGCCAAAGCCTACGAGGCGATTCCGGATGGCGGCGCGATGATCGTGTTCGAAAGCATCATCGACGACGACCGCTCGAAAAACGCGTTCGGGTTGATGATGAGCCTGAACATGCTGATCGAGACTCCGGGCGGGTTCGATTACACCGGCGCCGATTGCCGCGGATGGATGCAGGAAGCCGGTTTCCGCCAGACGCGAGTCGAGCATCTGGTGGGACCGGACTCGATGGTGGTCGGGATTAAGTAAGCGTGGGGCAGGTTTGCAATCGTAACCTGCCCACATCGCTTTTCAACTAGCGCTTGCGCTGGCCTTTGGCCATCTTCTTCACTTTGCGCTTCTGTGATCCGCGTGCGACATCGGACGCTCGCTTCGCCTTGGCCGGAGCCGCCTTGCGTTTGGCTCGCTTCAGTTTCTTTCGTTCGGCTTTGTCAGTGACTTTTTTTGTGTTCATTCAATCTTGATCCCTGCGTATTTCGCAACCAGCTTCTTTAACCCGTATCCGGGGAAACTCACCGTGACCTTCGTGTCGTCGCCCGAGCCCTCCAGGCGCAAAACCGTTCCACGGCCGTACTTGGCATGCTCGATCGTCGAGCCCGGCCCGACCTTTTTCTTCGCTGTCGGCGGTTTCGGCGCTGCCGGTTTAGGAGCAGCGGGCGGTGCACTCATGCCCGACGGAGCCGGCATGCCCCGCTCGGCGAAGAATTGTTTGATATTCTCCACCGAGTTGTAAGTCTTCCCAGTATAAAGGTTTCGACGCGCCGCGTCGCGGACCTCGTAGCGCTCGGCGTAGAGATCGACATGACCCTGATCGCCGCGCACGCGGTCGAGCAGCATCATGGGGACCTCTTTCAGGAATCGCGACGGGATGGATGCCTCAGGCTGTCCGCCTCCAAAGCGGCGGCGATAGCGGGCCCAGGTCAGAAAAAGCTTCGTCTCGGCGCGCGTCATGCCGACGTAACAGAGCCGGCGCTCTTCTTCCATCGCGGCTTCCGAATCAAGCGAGCGGCTGTGCGGAAAAAGTCCTTCTTCCAGGCCCGCGACGAAGACGATGGGAAATTCCAGGCCCTTGGCGTTGTGCATTGTGAGCAGCGAGACCGTGGCGCGCTCGTCGGCGGAATCGGCATCAGAGACCAGCGCGGCGTGATCCAGAAATTCGCGGATCGTCTCGCCGCGATCGGCGGCGTCGGCGGAGGCGTTGATCAATTCCTCGATGTTGCCGAGCCGCGTGCGAGCCTCCTCCGTGCCTTCTTCCGTCAGCATGCGGCTGTAGCCGGTGCGGTCGAGAACGGCTTGCAGCGTTTCGGCGGCGGGACGCGTTTCGGCCCCTTCGGCCAATTCTTCCATCATCTTCCGGAACGCTGAAAGCGCGGCCTCGGCGCGAGCGGGAAATGTGTGAGCATCCAGCATTTCCTTGAGCGCCGACCAAAGCGACAGCTCATTTTCGAGAGCGTATTGCTCGATCTGTTCGACCGTCGTCTTGCCGATCCCGCGCGCGGGGACATTGATGATCCGCAGCAGGCTGACGGAATCCTGCGGTACTGTCAGGACTTTCAGATAGGCCAGGACGTCCTTCACTTCGGCGCGCTGATAGAAGCTGAATCCGCCGACGACTACGTACTTGCGTCCGTAGCGCCGCAGCGCTTCTTCAATTTGACGGGACTGAGAATTGGTCCGATACAGCACTGCCACGCGATCCTTGGGATTGCGGGCCAGGCGGTTCTCGATGGTGTCGGCGATGTACAGGGCTTCGTTTTCCGAATCCGGAGCCTCGTAGAGCGTGATCTTTTCGCCGCCGTCGGATTCGGTCCACAGATTTTTTCCGATCCGCTCGGTGTTATGGGCCACCACGGCGTTGGCGGCTTCGAGGATATTTTTCGTCGAGCGATAGTTCTGTTCCAGGCGAATCGTGACCGCGCCGGGGAAATCGCGCTCGAAGTCCAGGATGTTGCGAATATTGGCCCCGCGCCAGCCGTAGATCGACTGGTCTTCGTCGCCGACCACGCAAATGTTCTGGCGCTGCTCGGTCAGCAGGCGCATCAGCTCGTACTGGCTGCGATTGGTGTCCTGATATTCGTCCACCATGACGAACTCGTAGCGCTGGTTGTACTGCGCGCGCGTCGGAGTGTCGTGCGTGAGCAAACGCACGGCTTCGAGCAGCAGATCGTCGAAATCAAGCGCGTTCGATTCGATCAGCCTGGCCTGATATTTTTCGTAAACCACGGCAAGCCGCTCGATGGTGGGATCGGTGGCCGAGCGAGCCAGATCGTCCGGCGACTGCTTGTGGCTCTTCGCGTGGCTGATCCGCGAGAGCGCCGCGCGATGCTGCATGAATTTATCGTCGAGCCCGACTTGTTTATAGATCGACTTGATCATCGAAATCTGATCGTCGTCGTCATAGATATTGAAGCGAGTGGTGAATCCGGGGCGAAGCGAAGCGAGCGGAGCCCCGTCGCGCCGCAGTAGACGGACGCAGAAGGAGTGAAACGTGGCGACCGTAGGGCCGTCGCCGCCGACCAGCGAATGGACGCGTTCCCGCATCTCGCCCGCGGCTTTATTGGTGAACGTGACGGCGAGGGTGGCCCAGCCGGGAACGCGGTGAACGGTGATCAGATGGGCGATCCGGTGCGTAATCACCCGTGTTTTTCCGCTTCCGGCGCCGGCCAGGACCAGGAGCGGTCCTTCGGTATGCTGAACCGCTTCGCGCTGACGAGGGTTCAGCCCAGCTAGAAAGTCCATGGGAAATATGATTTTAGCATGGGGTGGAGGATTTCAATAAATAACGTATTTTGAGCGGATTATCGGGGTTGCACTGCTCGCTTTGGTCACGGTTCGCGGTCGCGCAGGCGAGCCGCGACCCAAGAAGGCGGTCCAACGCCCCGTTGTGGACCGTTGTAACCTGAGGGGGAGCCTGTGCGCCTTTCCTGTTGGACAGATTGGGATTTAAGAACCGACGGCCCCTGCGCCGACAGGGCGGGTGGCCATGCTGGTTGACTTCGAACTCATCGAGCGGGCTCGGAGCGGCGACGATGCGGCTTTCAACCAGGTCGTGCAGGCGTACCGGAAACGGATTCTGGGCACGATCGCGAGGCTCATCGGGCGTCCGGAGGATGTGGAAGACGTGGGGCAGGAAGTCTTCCTCAGGCTGTATTATTCTCTCGACCAGTTGCGCACGTCGGAAGTGTTCGAGCCGTGGCTGTACCGGTTGACGGTGAACGCAGCCTATGATTATCTGCGGCGGCAGCGGCGAAGGCAGGAAAGCCGCATGTCGGATCTGAGCGAGCAGGCGGTAATGCTGGCCGATGCGGCCGAGAGCGGGAAGAAACGTGACGAAGAGCAGCGCCGGACGAAAATCCGGGAACTGGTGGATTCGCTGCTGGGGAAAGTCAGTGAGGAGGATCGCATTCTCCTCACGTTAAAAGAAGTAGAAGGGCTTTCATTAAAGGAACTTGAGAAGATTTACCGGGTTAATGAGAATGCCCTGAAGGTACGATTATTCAGGGCGAGGCAACGGGTCCTGAAGGCGTACGAGGCCCATAAAGAAAAACCGGACGATCAAGAGGTGTAGAATGCGGGATATGACGACGGACCAAAGCGGCGACAAATTGGACCGGCTGTTTGCGGAATACCGCGAGGCTTGTCCCGACCCCGAAGCGGGTGCCGGGTTCATGCCGGGACTGTGGCAGCGGATCGATGCGCGCCGCGCGTCGAATGTCGTCATGCTGCGGCGGATCGCGCAAGTCTGTGTCGGCGCGACGCTTGCCCTCACGCTGCTGATGGGCGCGGTCCTGATTCCCCGGTTTGAGCGAGCCCCGGTGTACAGCACGACCTACGTCGATACCATCGCAGCGGATCATCCGAATACCTACGTCGATATTCTGACGGGGGATATCAAGTAATGAAACTGTCGCGGGCCACGATCGCCCTGTACGTTGGGTTGGTGTTTGCGAGCGGACTGGTGCTCGGCGCGTTCGGGGAGCGGCTGTACACGGCTTCCGTCGTGGTCGCCAAGCAGCGCCCGAATCCGGAAGAACTTCGCAAAAAGATCGTGAGCGAGTACGAATCGCGGCTCAATCTCAACGCGGATCAGTTAACTAAGTTGAACCAGATCATGGACGAAACCCGCGCGCGGATGGAAGACACGCGGCAGAAGATGCGTCCCGCGTATCAGAAGATACACGACGACCAGGTCGCGAAAATCCGCGAAATCCTGACTGCGGATCAGCAGGTGGAATTCGACAAGATGCGCAAAGAGCGCGAGGAACGCCAGAAACAACCCGGCCGCGGAAGATAGCGATTACGCGACGGGCTGTTTCTTGTTGTTCTTGGCCGCGGCCGCTGCCGCTGCTTCCCGAACCTTCTGATACTTCTTCTGGAAGCGATCCACGCGTCCTTCGGTATCGATCAGCTTCTGGCGGCCGGTAAAGAACGGATGGCAGCTGGAGCAAATTTCCACGCGGATGTCGCCCTTGTGAGCGGAGCGGGTCTTAAACGTGTGCCCGCAGGCGCAGATCACGTTCACTTCTTCGTAGGCGGGATGAATTCCGGCTTTCATAGCAATCCTTAGTGTAACATGCGGGTCAAATTGCGCAGGGCGCGAAAAGGAAAACCCCGCAGAGCCTCAGAGAGCTTTGCGGGGTTTTGTTTCAGATCAGACTCGTTACCGCGTGAGTGGGCCGGTCCATAGGAGCAGCGGCCTCGTCACTGATACGAAACCTGAGCGTCAGAGTGTCGACTTCAGCAGTCGGCCACCTCACGGGTATATAGAGTGCAGTCTTTACTACCAGGTATCATTCGACTGGACCACCTCCTTTCTCAGTGATGCCCCCATGATTACACGGGTTCTGAAAACTGTCAAACATTTTCACGTTACGGCGCGAGGGTGAAGTTCACGTCGATTTGCGTCACAACTTCGACCGGATTTCCGTTGAGCAGCGTCGGTTTGTAGACCCACTGCTTCACGGCATCGATGGCCGCGTTGGCCAGCACCGGCTCGCCTGAAATCAGGTCCAGGCTCTGGACGGTTCCGTCGCGATTGATGGTCGCGGTCAGCTTCACGACGCCCTGGATGCGGGCCTGTTTCGCGTCGGCAGGATAAGAAGGCGTGACTTTCACGATCAGGTTCGCCTGCTGGGCATTTCCGCCGACGCGAATTTTCCCCGGCGCCGTCTGCGTGGCGTCTGCACGAATGCCGGCCGGCATCGGAGGAGCCGCCGGCGCCCCGAGCACCAGGCGCACCGTCGTTTCCCGAGGACCGCCAGGACTGCTTCGCGTGAACACGGATGCCGTGAAATGTTCGTCGACTTCACGCGCGGCCGAGACAATTTTCTGCAGGCTGTCGGCGACGAGTGCGTCGCCCTCATGCACCGTGAGGCGCTGCCGCACCTGCCGTTCGACTTCCGCGGTGGCGCCCGCGAACTGAATCTGCTTGATCACCGAAGGCGACGGCGGCGTTGCCGGAGTGGATGCGATCCGCACGGCTCCCGGCTGTCCGAAAGAGACGGGATCGAAACGGATACTCACCTGGATGGTCGGCGGAAGCGAAGCAATGGTGGAGTAGTGCCACTGCAGCACGCTTTCGAGCGCGGGTTTGCGCAGTTCCTCCGGTCCGCTGACGACCCGCGCGTCGGTGACTTCGCCCTTCGCGTTGACCGACGCGTCGATCAGCACGATGCCGGATGCCGTGGAGGATCCGCGGGCGACCGGCGCGCGATGCATCAACGGAGCGCCGGCGTCGACGGTAACGCCGGGCGCATCCGGAGCGGTCAGAGATCCATCGGCGATGGATTGCGCGGGGGCCTGCAAGGGGAAAAACCAAACGGCGACGCGCGCCGCTACCAGTGCGGCGGAAAGCACGGTCGCGAAACTGACGGCGATGCGGGGTTTCGACATGCGGGTCTCCTTGAGCACATCGGCCACTCGAACGGCGAGCTGGCGTTTTTTCAGAAACAGGGGCGCCGGAGCGACGTCCGGCTGAAGCTTATGCTGCGCGACGGCGACCAGCGCGTCGAGGTATCGGTCGCGATTTTGCGTCAGCCCGATCACTTCGCGATCGACGGTCTGTTCGCGCGAAAGCTGGATGCGGCTGAGGACCAACCACACGGCCGGATGGAACCACAGCACGGCGCGGATCATTTCTTCGGCCAGGACGAAAAGCCAGTCGGCGCGCTCGACGTGAACCAGTTCGTGGCACGCGATCGCCTCGCGCAGGTCTTCGGGAAGGCGATTGACGCGCGCGGGAAGCAGGATCGAGGGCCGGAGCCAGCCGAAGGTAACCGGTCCCGAGACGGTGTCGGAAAGATACCAGCGGACATGCGGGCGTTCGAACGGAACCGGCGGATCGGCCAGAGTGCTGGCGGCGAGCCGGTGCGCGCGCAGCCGCAGAAATCCCGCGGCGATCCAGAGCAGACGCAACGCGGCTCCGGCGGCGATCAGCAACAACAGATATTCGCGCTGCCAGACGAATCCGTTCTCCCCGCCGTTCGGAGCGATCGCGGCGGACTGCATGGAAATCGACACGCCGTTGTTCGAGACGACGATCGCGGGCGCCCATGGCTCGACTGCCGGAAGCAGCAGAATGGTCGCGAGAATCGCCTGCCAGAACAGCAGCCGCGCGCGCGGGTGCTGCAGAGCCACGGCTGCCGCGGCGGCCACGGCTGCCAGGATCGCCACCTGCGCCGACCATGCCAGCAGATTGTCGAGAAACAGAGAAGCCGTCATCGCTTTCCCCCCTCAGCGGGACTTCCGGGCGGATTTGATCGACTTGCGGATCTCGTCCAAGTCCTTCTCCGTTAGATGCCGGTCTTCGACTAAATGTGCCAGCAGGGGTTCGGCGGATCCATTGAAGACGCGGTCGACGAACTCGCGGACCATGGAGCGGATCACCTGGCTCTGGGGCTGGGTGGGTTGATAGACATAGGCGCGGTCGCCCTGTTGTTTCTGGAGATAGCCCTTCTGCTCGAGGATGTTCATCATGGTCATGACGGTGGTGTAGGCGATGCGGCGGCGCTCGAGCAGCGTTTCATAAACCTGTCGCACGGTGGCCTTTTCGAGCTTCCAGACGACTTTCATGATTTCGAGTTCCTGTCCGGTGAGGGTCGGTTTGGCGGGGCGCATACGAGAACATTAGTACGAGAGGATTCAGAAGTCAAGTCTTGACATGCGATTCAATACGTACTAATTAATTAGTATGTTTGAACAAACCTTCGTTCCCCAACCCAACCGGACGCGTAGCGGGGGATCGCTGCTCGTCTCTTTACTCACTCAAATCGGCGTGATCGTGGTGCTGGTGCTGATTCCTCTGGTGTACACAGAAGCGCTGCCGCGGACGCAGATCAGTGCGATGCTGACAGCGCCGCCGCCTCCTCCTCCACCGCCGCCTCCTCCTCCGCCGAGGCAGGAAGCCGTGGTGAAGCGCGCGCCGCGGCAGATCGATATGGGTGTTCTTCGAGCTCCTACCCGCATACCCGAAAAGGTCGCGACGATTATCGAAGACGATCTGCCGCCTTCCCCAACCATCACCGGAGTGGTTGGTAGCGTTCCCGGCGTGCCCGGCGGCGATTCGCCCATAACGAGTCTGATGGGAACTGCGGCAATTGCTCCCGCCCCGCCGGTCGTGAATACGCCCAAGCCGGCAACGATCAAGCGCGTGCCGGTTGGAGGTAACGTGATCGCAGCGTCGCTGATCAAGCGCGTGGTGCCGCAGTACCCGCCGCTGGCACGGCAGGCACGTGTACAGGGCACGGTGCGGTTCACCGCGATCATCGGCAAGGACGGGACGATTCAGAATCTGCAGTTGATCTCGGGCCATCCGCTGCTCGTGCCGGCGGCTCGAGACGCGATCGCGCAGTGGGTGTATAAGCCGACGATTCTCAATACCGAGCCTGTTGAGGTGATCACGCAGATCGATTTCACGTTTACGCTGAGCCAGTAGTGAAGCCGGCGATTTTTTGCACAGCCTGGAAGGTGTCCGACTCCGCCGCGCATTTATCCGGGCGGTATCGCTTGACGCGTGCGAAGCGCAGGGCGAGGCCGCTCGGGTAACGCGGGCTGATCTGGATTTCGTTGAATGCGATCTCGGCGACCAGCTTCGGCTCGACGTAGACCGTGTAGCTGTCGCGCGCGATTTCGAGTTTCAGCAATTCCTGCGTCTGCCATGCGAGCATCTCGTCAGTCAGGCCCTTGAACGTCTTGCCGAGCATCTGGAAGCCGCCTTTTTCCGTGTCGCGCGCGCCCAGGTGCAGATTGCTGAGCCAACCTTTACGGCGTCCGTTGCCCCACTCCGCGGCGAGGATCACCAGGTCGAGCGCGTTGACGTGCTTCACCTTGAGCCACGTCCGTCCGCGCGCGCCGACGGCGTATGCGGCGCTCGGAGCTTTCGCCATCACGCCTTCGTGGCCTTTTTCGAGCGCCGATTCGAGAAATTCGTGCGCCTTGCTGACATCGGACGTCGTGAGATGCGGGACCACCGGTGCGAGCTGCGCGAGCGCCGAAAAACGCCGCGATTGCGGTTCGTCGAGAAGATCGCCGCCATCGAGGTAGAGCAAGTCGAACCAGAACGGCGTGAGCGGCAACTCGCTGCGCAGCGCGTCGAGATCGAGCTTGCGGCCGAAGCGGCGCATTGTAATTTGAAACGGCTGCGGGCGGCCGTCGGGTTTGAGACTGATGACTTCGCCATCGAGGATCACGTCGCGCGCCGGCATTGCGCGCGCGGCTTTGACCACTTCGGGAACGGCGGCTGTGACGTCGTTCAGCGCGCGCGAAAAGACGATGACGTCGTCGCCGGATTTGTGGACCTGAATGCGCGCGCCGTCGAGCTTGTATTCGAGCGCGGCTTCACCCAGATCGTCGATGGCCTCGGAAACATCGCCGGCGGTGTGCGCGAGCATCGGTTGCAAGGGCTGGAACAGGCGGACGCGATACTCGTCGAGTCCCGCTTCGCCTTTTTCGAGCACGGTTCGGGCGACCGCGACGATGTCGCCGGTGAGCATCGCGGCGTGGCGGACTCGGTCGGCGCTAAGATTGGCCGCCTTCGCGACGCCTTCGATCATGATGCCTTCGAGCGCGCCCTGGCGAAGCTCGCCGCTGAGGAGTCCGGTGAGAAATTGCTGCTCGGGTTGCGTAGCCCGGGCGAGCAGGCGATGCAGGAGCTCGACGCGCGCGCCGGTGCCGCGGGTGGCGGCGATTTCGGCGAAGGCTCGATCGACGTCGAGAATTTCTAGGGTCGGATGCGCGGCCGGTTCGGCGGCGGCATCGCGGATCGCGGCGTAGCCGACGCCGATGCGTCCCTGCCGCGTTCGGGCTGAAAGGAAGGATACGACGATGTCGACTTCTTCGCCATAAAGCTGACGCAGGAGCGTCGCGAGCAGGTCGATTTTCGCAAGACGCTTCGACGTTTCGCCGATTTTCTGCGAGGTTTCGACGACGTTCGCGAGCAGCATGGTGTCAATACAGAGACGCCTCGCCGGGCGGCCGCGTATTCCAGCGGCGATGAATCCACAAATATTGATCGGGCTGGCGGCGAATCACGGCTTCCAGATGCGCATGGATGCGCTGCGTGTCCTCGAGCACATTGCCGGTCATTTCGATTTCCGGATCGAAGTGCAGAATGTAGCGATGCTCTTCGTCCGACCACAACGCATAGCCGGGAATCACGGCGGCTCCGCTGTGGTGCGCGAGCTTGGCGAAAGCGGATCCGGCGC
>JAIQFJ010000097.1 GCA_020073325.1 Terriglobia bacterium
AACCACCCTGTTCCTGGCGATTTAACTGGGGAGCGCGCGAGTGTTTTCCTTCCTCGCGCGCTTCCGTTCAAGTTGCATACCCCCTTGTGAGGTTGCAATACGGCCGGGCGAAAGCCGATCCTCCGCGGCTTGCCCGGCCGTTTCTTTTTTGTGGCGGGATGGTCGTCCGACCGGCACCGCTTGCTGACGCGCGCGGCTCTGTGTCGAAAATATTGAAGGCGCCTCCATCCGGTTGATTTCTCCCGGCGAGAATCCGTTTCGACCCGCAACGGCTTGGGGCTGGGTGATGTTCCAGCAGACATCCATTTCGCGCACACGTTGCCGATGTTTTCCTAGGACCACCGGCGCGGTGGAATCGGTCCTCAAAATGGACGAGCACTCGATCTCCTCTGCACGCAGCGTACAGCGCCGACTGTAGCCTCGCATGCGCATCGAAACGCCAAGTGGCGGATTCCACGGCGTATCGAGTCTGTGTCGCCGTCATAATCTTTACTTGTTTCGGGCGATGGTTTAGGTTCGATTTGTAGCGCGATTCGTAAAGAATTCATCATGCAGCGCGCGCACCACCCCTCCCGGCGGCGATCTCACGAGAAGGAGCACTCTACCCAGATGGCACAGTCGAAGGCCGATCTTGTCGTCCACGTTCTTTGGATCAACGCGGGGTTGAGCTGCGACGGTGATTCGGTCTCGCTGACCGCGGCGACGCTGCCGAGCGTGGAAGAAATCGCGCTGGGCGCGCTGCCGGGGCTGCCGAAAGTCGAGTTCCACTGGCCGCTGATCGACTACAAAGTCGGCGCGGATTTCATGGAGCCGTTCTGGCGCGCAGACGCGGGAAAACTCGACCCGTTTGTGCTGGTGGTGGAGGGATCGGTCGCGAACGAAAAGATCAAGCGCGAAGGCTATTGGACCGGATTCGGCAATGATCCGGATACCGGTCAGCCGGTGACGCTGATGGAGTGGCTCGACCGGCTGGCGCCGAAGGCATGGGGCGTGGTCGCGACGGGAACGTGCGCGAGTTACGGCGGGATCCACGCGATGCAGGGGAATCCGACGGGCGCGATGGGCGTGCCGGATTATCTCGGGTGGAACTGGCGGTCGAAGGCGGGGCTGCCGATCGTGTGCGTGCCCGGCTGCCCGATTCAGCCCGACAACATGTCGGAAACCATCCTTTATTTATTGCATCAGGCGGCCGGCAATGCGCCCATGATTCCGCTCGACGACAAGCTTCGTCCAAAATGGCTGTTCGAAGAGACGGTGCACGACGGGTGCGATCGCGGCGGGTATTACGAAGAAGGCGATTTCGCGAAAGAGTACGGGACGCGGCAATGCCTGGTGAAGATGGGCTGCTGGGGTCCGGTGGTGCATTGCAACGTGACAAAGCGCGGATGGATGGACGGCGTCGGCGGATGCCCGAACGTCGGCGGGATCTGCATCGGGTGCACCATGCCGGGGTTCCCCGATAAGTTCATGCCGTTCATGGATGAGCCGCCGGGAAGCCGCGCGTCGACCGAGGTCACGGGGCATTTTTATGGACCGATGATCCGGCGGCTGCGCGCGATTACGAAACACACGGTGGATCAGGAGCCGCGCTGGAGGCATCCGGGGCGCGAATTGACCACCGGGTATTCGCGGCCTTGGGCGTAGCCGTCGCGGGCGGTTGAACCGCTCCCTATGGTCGCGGCTCGCTGGGCGCGGATGAAGCGGGCCGATTTTGGAAGAAGGAATTTTATGGCGACTCAGGTAGATGAATTGGTCGGACAACAAAGCGAACAGAAGAATCTGGTGGACGTTTCGTGGGACCCGATTACGCGAATCGTCGGGAGTCTTGGGATTTACACCAAGATCGACTTCGGGGCGCGGCGGGTCGCCGAATGCTACTCGACGTCGTCGGTGTTCCGCGGCTATTCGATTTTCATGAAGGGCAAGGATCCGCGCGACGCGCACTTCATCACCAGCCGCATCTGCGGGATCTGCGGCGATAATCACGCCACCTGCTCCGTCTACAACCAGAACATGGCGTATGGCGTGGCTCCGCCGCATACGGGCGAGTGGATCATCAACTGCGGCGAAGCAGCGGAGTACATGTTCGACCACAACATTTTTCAGGAAAACCTGGTCGGCGTGGATTTCTGCGAAAAAATGGTCCGCGAAACGAATCCCGGTGTGTGGGAAAAAGCGCTGAAGACCGAGTCGCCGCATGCCGAGGCGCATGGGTACCGGACCATCGCCGACATCATGCGGTCGCTGAATCCGTTCGAGGGCGAATTTTATCGCGAAGCGCTGGTGATGAGCCGCATGACGCGCGAGATGTTCTGCCTGATGGAAGGACGGCACACGCATCCTTCGACGCTGTACGGCGGCGGTGTGGGCACGGTCGCGACCATTCAGTTATTCACCGACTATCAGGTCCGGCTGATGAAGTACGTCGAATTCATGAAGCGGGTCGTGCCGATGCATGACGATCTGTTCGACTTCTTCTATGAAGCTCTGCCCGGATATGAAGAAGTAGGCCGGCGGCGAATCCTGCTGGGGTGCTGGGGAAGTCTGCAGAATCCGGAATACTGCGATTTCAAGTACGAGCACATGTCGGACTGGGGCCGGCGGGCCTACGTCACGCCCGGAGTGATTGTCGACGGGAAGCTGATCACGAACGACCTGGTGAAGATCAACCTCGGGCTGCGGATTCTGCTGGGAAGCTCCTACTACGACGACTGGGCCGATAAACAGCCATTCGTCACGCACGATCCGCTGGGGAATCCGGTGGATATGCGGCATCCCTGGAATCAGCACACGATTCCGAAACCGCAGAAGCGCGAGTTCGGCGAAAAATATAGCTGGGTGATGTCGCCGCGGTGGTTCGACGGCAACGATTATCTGCCGCTCGATACGGGCGGCGGGCCGATCGCGCGATTGTGGGCGACGGCGCTGAGCGGGCTGGTCGACATCGGGTACATCAAAGCGACCGGCAACAGCGTGCAGATCAATCTGCCGAAGACGATGTTCAAAGGCCCGGTGTCGTTCGAATGGAAAATCCCGAAGTGGTCGAATACGCTGGAGCGGAATCGCGCGCGATCCTACTTCCAGGCGTATGCGGCGGCGCTGGGCCTGTACTTCGTCGAAAAGGGACTGGAGCGCGTGCGCTCCGGCCATACCAAGACGTGGACGGAGTTCAAAGTCCCCAACGAAGCGATCTCCTGCGGATTTACGGAAGCGGTGCGCGGCGTGCTATCGCATCACATGGTGATTCGCGGCGGGAAGATCGCGAACTATCATCCCTATCCTCCGACGCCGTGGAATGCGAGTCCTCGCGATTCGTATGGGACGCCTGGTCCATATGAAGACGCGGTGCAGGGCCAGCCGATTTTCGAAGAGAACGGCCGCGACAATTTCAAGGGCATCGACATCATGCGCACGGTGCGGAGTTTCGATCCGTGCCTGCCGTGCGGTGTCCACATGTTCCTGGGGAACGGCAAGACGCTGATCGGGCGGCATTCGCCGGCTCCCATGGTGTTTGGAGAATGACGGACGTCGATCAGATTGTTGTCCGAATCGAGGAGCTATTAAGTGAGTCCGACGCGCGCGCCGAAGAATTGGTCCGCATGCTGATGCAGCTTTATGGCGCGGGGCTCGAGCGCATGGTTGAGATCCTGGGCGATTCGGAATATGCCGAGCGATTCGCGGACGACAAGCTGATCGGCAGCCTGCTGCTGCTGCATGGATTGCACCCGTTGGACGCGGAGACGCGGGTGCGACGCATGCTGGCGAAGCTCGAGCAGAGTTTCGGCGCGCATTTCTCGCTGGAAGGAATGGAGCGCGACGTGGCGCGGGTGCGTGTGGAGAAGAACGGCAGTCCGCTGCCGGGCGGGATCGGCGAGGTGATCGAACGCGCGGCGTTGGAGGTCGCGCCGGATCTGGCGGGAGTCAAGGTCGAAGGGTTGCCTGCGGAGCCGCTGGTGCAGATCGAACGGTAGTCAGTGCAGACTCTGATGAAATTGCGGCGATTTGCAGAGGCGCCCGCGCCGAAGGCGGAGACTTGCGAGATGTGCGGGGCTTCACTCGAATCGGGGCACCGGCATGTGATCGATCTCGAAGCCAGGCGGCTGATGTGCACGTGCCGTCCCTGTTTTCTGCTGTTCACGCATCGAGGAGCGGCGCAGGGGAAGCTGCGGTCGGTGTCGGAGAGATATTTGCGATTGCCGAAAGTGGAGGTGAGCGACATTCCCGTCGGCGTCGCGTTTTTCATTCGCGAAGGAGATCGCGTGAAGGCGTTTTATCCAAGTCCCGCGGGAGCAACCGAGGCCAACGTTTCGGCCGAGGTGTGGGATGAGATGGTCGCCGCGGTGCCTGGGATCGCGGCGATGGAGGAGCAGGTGGAAGCGCTGCTGGTTTCGCGAAATGAATCCTGGATCGTGCCGGTGGATGCGTGTTACGAGCTGGTGGGGCGGATCCGGCGCACGTGGCGCGGATTCGACGGCGGGTCCGAAGCGCGGCGCGAGATGGATGCGTTCTTTTCCGGGCTGGGGGCGGGGATGGTGCAATGATTGATTTGAATTTCGCGGTCACCGGCGCGCGTCCGCTGCGGAATGCAGCGGCGCCGACGCTGCTATTCGGGCTGAACATTCGGACTCCGGAGCCGGTCCAGGCCATTCTGCTGCGCTGCCAGTTGCAGATCGAGCCGCGGCGGCGCACGCATTCGGGCGCAGAACAGGAGCGGCTCGCCGACGTGTTCGGTGAGCCGGAACGGTGGGGCGAATCGCTGCGGCCGCTGGTGTGGTCGCAGGCGACGATTCATGTTCCGGCGTTCGAAGCGGCGCTCGACGTGGATGTGCCGGTCGCCTGCACGTATGACTTCGATGTCACGGCGGCACAATATCTGGCCGCGCTCGGCGAGGGCGAGATTCCGTTGCGATTTCTGTTCAGCGGCAGCGCGTTCGTCGAGGGCGAATCGGGTTTTGCCGTGCGGCAGATTCCGTGGAGCAAGGAAGCGGTCCACCGCATGCCGGTGACGGCGTGGCGCGACGTGATGGATTCGTATTTTCCAGGATCGGCGTGGATTCGCGTACGCCGCGAAACACTGGATCTGCTGCAGCGGCAGCGCGCGCGCCACGGCTGGACGAATTGGGATGAGACCATCGCGGCGCTGGTCGGCGAAGAGGTTTGAAAGGAGTCACCATGCGGGCTTTCGGATGGACAGTGGCGCTGATTACGGGCGGCTATGCGGCCTACGTGCTGTTAAAGTCGATTCCGGACATCGGCCGTTACGTCAAATTGAGTTCTATGTGACAGCTACGTTTCCTGGAATGTACAAACAATCTGCGCTACTCTCAGGTGCGATGACGCACCCTGGAGAAGCTTCCCGCACGACCGCGAAGCGGCACATCCTGGTGATCGAAGATAATCCGCCGGACGCACTGCTGACGGAACTGGTGCACGACGAGGTGCGCCATTGCTCGACGCTCGACGTCGTTACGAACGGGACGGATGCGCTGCGCTATCTTCGCCAGGAGGGCGAGTTTGAAAACCGGCAGCGCCCGGATCTGCTGATGCTCGACTTGAAGATGCCGGGCGAGTCGGGCTTCGATTTGCTGATCACGATCCGGCGGCTCAAGGGTTTCGAGCTGATTCCGATCGTGGTGTTTTCAGGGTCGTATTATCCGGCCGACGCGCGCAAGGCGTACGAGCTGGGGGCCAACGCGGTGATCCACAAGCCGGCCGAACTGGCGGAATTTTTTCGCGTGATCGGCGCCTGTTACGAGTTCTGGTGCACGGCGTCGGTTTTGCCGTAGCATACGGAAATGGCTTCGTTCGGGCTGAGCGCGATCGGACAGGTCGCGATCACGGTGGGCGATCTGGATCGCGCCATCGGCTTTTATCGCGACACGCTCGGGATGCGGTTTTTGTTCCGCGCGCAGAACATGGCGTTTTTCGATTGCGCGGGCGTGCGGCTGATGCTGGGGCTGCCGGAGGCGAACCAGGGGACGTTCAGCTCGGTGATCTATTACAAAGTAGACGATATCGAGGCGGCGGCCCAGGCGTTGGGATCGCGCGGGGTGGCGTTCGAACATCCGCCGCAATGGATTGCGAAGATGCCGGATCACGATTTATGGATGGCGTTTTTCCGGGACCCGGACCGGAACATGCTGGCGTTGATGTGTGAACGCCAACGTCACAGGTGATGTAGAATTGCTGAATTGGAGGCTCCCTTGTTGAATCGCCTAAGTCGTAGAGGATTTGCGGGACTGGTCGCCGCGGGATTCACGGAATTCGCGCTGGCGCAGAAGGCGGCCGTCGACGCCATGAACGTCGTGGGAGGAAAGGGGACGGTCTGGCTGAACTCGAACGAGTTTCCGGAAGGTCCGCCGCAACCCGCGCTACAGGCGATCACGCGCGCCGGAAGCGAAGCCAACCGCTACCACTTCCCGGAGATGCCGAAGTTCTATCAGAGCGTCGCGAGCCTGGAAGGTCTCAAATCGGAGCAGGTCCTGGTCGGCGAAGGATCCACCGAAACGCTGCACTGCGCGGTAGAGGCGTTCACGTCGCCCAAGCATCCGATCATTTGCGGATGGCCGACGTTCGAATCGGCTCCGGAACTCGCCGCGGCGCAGGGGCACGCCGTAGTGAAGTTGCCGCTGACGTCGAACTACACGTCCGACGTGAAGCGCCTTGCGGCCGAAGCGCAGAAAGCGGGCGGCGGGCTCATCTATATCTGCAATCCAAATAATCCGACCGGCAACATCACGCCGAAGCAGGACATTGCGTGGCTGGTGCAGAATCTGCCGGCGAATACGGTCCTGATGATGGACGAAGCGTATCTGCACTTCAATACGTCGAGCGACACGGAAAGCTCGATCAAGTATGTGAAGGACGGCAAGAATGTCATCGTGATGCGCACGTTTTCGAAGATTTACGGCATGGCCGGCCTGCGCGTGGGCTACGCGGCGGCGCGTCCCGACCTGATCAAGAAGATGGAGCCGTTCCGCAACGCGATCATCAGCATCGTCAGCGCGCGCGGCGTGATGGCGGCGATCGATATGGGCCCCAAGCTGGTCGACGAGCGGCGCGCGAAGATGGTGAACACGCGCAACGAGCTGGTTTCGTTCCTCAAGCAGAAAAAGCTGAATTACATCGATCCGCAGGCGAACTTCGTGATGTTCGACATGAAGAAGGACATCAAGGACGTGGGTCCGGCGATGCTCGCCAAGGGCGTCGCGGTGGGCCGTCCGTTCCCGCCGTACGACAAAATGATGCGCATCACCATCGGCACCGACGCGGAAATGGCGAAGTTCCGTACGGCGCTGAGCGAAGTGCTGGGCGTTTAATTCCGGGGACGGGCTTCCGGCCTGCCTTACGATTTTTCCGCGGCGGCTTCCGTGCCGATTCCCAGGACCCGGCGAAGATCGTCCAGGCTGATCGGCTTGGTGATGTAATCCGTCATTCCGGCGGCCAGGCAGCGTTCGCGCTCGCCGGGGACCGAACTGGCGGTCAGTGCGATGATCGGCATTTGTCCGCCGGCGGCACGAATCAGGCGGGTAGTTTCATAGCCGTCCAGATCCGGCATCTGGCAATCCATCAGGATCGCGTCGTAAGGGCGGCGATTCCAGCGTGCCAGCGCTTCGTTTCCGTTGCCCGCGATATCCGGATCGCAACCCAATTTCGCCACCAGCGCCGACGCGATCTTCTGATTGATGCGATTGTCTTCGGCGATCAGCACCAGCGGACGTCCATTGCCGTGGACGCGGCGCAGCGCTTCGAGCCCCGTCACCACCTGGTCCGCCGCGGGGGGAAGCGGCAGGCGGGCCCAGAACGTCGAGCCCGCGCCGACCTCGCTGTGCAGGCCCACCCGTCCACCCATCAGTTCCGCCAGTTGCTTGCAAATCGCAAGACCCAGGCCCGTGCCTCCGTAGCGGCTTCCCGAGGCCGCATCGGCCTGCACGAATTTCGTGAACAGAAGCTCCTGTTTGTCGGACGCGATGCCCATGCCGGAATCGGTGACCGATAGAACGCAGGACTCCTGTCCCTGATAATCCACCTTGACGCGCACTTCGCCGCGATCGGTGAACTTTACGGCGTTGCTCAGGTAGTTCAACAGAATCTGGCGGACGCGCGCCGCATCGCCCAGGACGCGTGCCGGAGTGTGGCGATCGTAGTCGAGCGTCAACTGCAGGCCCTTTTCCGCCGCGCGGAGACGCAGCATCTGCACGGCCTCGTCCACGACCTGGCGCAGTTCGAATGGCTCCCGCACCACGGTCATCTTGCCGGCCTCGATCTTCGAGAAATCCAGAATGTCGTTGATCACGGTCAGCAGCGACTCGGCTGAAAGCAGCGCGGCATCGGCCCACTCGCGCTGTTCGGAATTGAGATCGCTGTCGAGCAGCAGGTGCGTCATGCCGAGGACGCCGTTCATCGGCGTGCGAATCTCGTGGCTCATGTGCGCGAGAAATTCGCTCTTGGCCTGATTGGCGTCCTCGGCGCGGATTTTTTCCCGCTCCAGTTCCTGGGTGCGCTGTTCGATGGCCTGTTCCAGGCGGCGCTGCTCGCGCAGGTGGCGATCGAGATGACGGCGCCACATCACCCGCACCACCACGGCCGCGATCCCGCCGGCGATCGACCAGAACCACCACGCCATCCACCATGCGGGCTGAATCGTGAAGCGGAGACGAGCCGGCTCCGCGCTCCATACTCCGGCCGAGTTGCGCGCCTCCACCTCGAAGGTATAATCGCCCGGCGGGACGTTGGCGTAGCGAGCCTCGTTCCCGGTGGTCTCCACCCAGTTGCGATCGATGGTCGAAAGACGATAGCGGAACAGGCGGCCGCGGCTGCTGAAGAGCGAGGGCGCAGTGAATCGCACCACGAAATAGCTGTCTGAATACGAAACGGAGGCTTTGGAATCCTTGCCGATCCGTGTGTCGCCCAGGTGCGCCTCGGTCACCAGCACGGCGGGCGGGGGCGCGGCGGGCTGCGGATTGGGATGGAAGCGCGACAGGCCGCGGCTGGTGCCGATCCACACGCTGCCGTCGCGGTCCGCAAAGAACGCGCGCGAATCGCAATCGTCCCAGACGAGCCCGTCGGCCTGGTCGTAATGACTCCACGAGCCGCCGGTAAGCACGTCGACTCCATTGTCGGTGCCGAACCAGATCGACCCGCGCGCGTCGACGCCGAGGAACACGCCCGCGTTCGAGCGCAGTCCTTCCGCGGTCGAAACATGTTCGATCTTCCATTGCGCGCCGTCCGGAATCAGGTGCGTCAATCCCAGCGCGTCGATATAGCCGACCCAGATGCTGCCGTCGGGCGCGGCGGCGATCATCGCGGTATTGTCGTTGCGCAGTCCTTCGCGCGTGGTCAGCCGGGTCCAGCGGCCGCGATCGCCATAGACGACGCCGCGGGTGGAGGCGGCCCAGATGCGTCCTTGCGGATCTTCCACCAGCTGCTCGAAAATCTCTTTCGGGTTGAGGTCGGGGACCGGCTGCGGAGAAAACGCCGGAACGCCGCCGCTGGCCGGGCCGTTGCTGCGGTACAAACCACCCCGCGTGGTGACCCACAGGCGATCCTCGCGGTCGATCAGCACTTGCGGCGCGAATGCGCCGGCGCCCGGGGAGAGCATCACTTTTTCGTACTTCCCGGTGCGTCCGTCGATCCGGATCAGGCCGTCGTTGCCGGTTCCGGCGTACAACGAGTTGTCGCGCGCGTGGGCGATCGAAAGAATCATCTTCGACGCCAGCTCCGGCCGCGCCGACCATCGCTGCGAGGCTTTGCCCGGGTCCTTCGAAAATGCGAGTCCGCTGTAGGTTCCCACCCACATGGCGCCGTGGGCGTCGCGATCGAGCGCCCAGATCTGCTCGTTCGGCAAACCGTCCGACATGCGCCAGCTTTCCCATTCCGCCGGACCCAGCCAGCGCGCCAGCCCGAGGCCCGCGATGCCGATCCACAGCAAGCCGTCGCGGTCGGCCAGCAGCGCCGATAATCCGCTGTGCGGCAGCCCGTTCGACGGATCCACGGGATGCCATTGACGGCCATCCCAGCGGCACAGTCCGGCGCCGGTGGTCACGACGACGTTTCCGTCCCATTCGATTTCGAGCGCGGGATCGCCCAGCAGCGGAGCGCTCTGGTTCGGCAGCGGCGGCAGTTTTTCGAACGCCGCCGCATTGACGCGCCGCACCCAGACCGTTTGCTTGCCGAGCAGCCACAGCGCGCCCGTGCGATCCGAACGGATGCTGAAAATTTCCTCCTGCACCTCCGGCGCGACCGGCGTGAGCGCATGCGCATCCACCGAGCAGAGGCGCGCCGCGCAGGCGGCCCAGATTCGCCCGGCGGAGTCGCGATACACCGCCCGCACCATGCTTCGACCCAGGGCGTCGATCGAGGAGTCATGCTTGATCAGCAGGCCGCTGTCGGTGGCGACGTAGATGTTCCCGGCGGCGTCGGTCGCGATGCCCTGGCGGCGCAGCGTGTTGAACGACGTGTCGGAGATTTGCGTGAAGCTGCCGTCGCTGAAGCGCGCGATTCCCGTGCCGGTGGCGGCCAGGACCGATCCATTCAGGTCCGCATAAAGCGACGCGATCCGGCTGCTGGAGAGCCCGGCTGTGATGCGCTCGAAACGCGAGCCGTCGTAGCGGAACAACCCGTTCTGCGTGCCTACCCAAAGAAAGCCCGTCCGGTCCTGAAGCAGCGAGGTCGGCGTCAGATTGCTCAAGCCGTCGAGCTGTCCGTAGAGCTGGAACGTATAGCGCTGCGCGGAACAGACCGGCAGGATCGCCAGCAGGACCGCCGCACCGGGAATAGTACGCTTACGCATGGAGTACGGTTCGGACAGACTACGTCTTAATGTGCTTATCGCGAAACTAAGCCCGACTCTTTAGGTTCTATTCACTTTCTTTATGTCCGACAGCATGTATACTGGCTGGCGGATAGGAGATCCCCATGATTCGGCTCGCTTTTATTGGACTTACGATGTGCCTGGGTGTGTTCGCGCAGGAGTCCGGACCTTATAAAGTTTTGAAATCGGCTAAAGTCGGAGGCGTCGGCGGATTCGATTACGTGTACGCCGACGAAGCCGGGCGGAAGCTGTATGTCGCGCGCAGCGGGAACGGCGCGCGGATCGCGGTTTTCAATATCGACACGCTGGAACCGGCGGGCGAACTTCCCGGCGTCAGCGCCCACGGAGCGGTGGTTTCCACGAAGTCGGGTCATGGATTCGCCAGCAGCAAGCCGGTCGCGATGTTCGACTCGAAAACGCTGGCTCCCATCAAGACCATCGACGTCGAGGGCGGTCCCGACGGCATGTTGTACGATGCTTTCAACGATCACGTGTATGTCCTCAGCCATCGCGCGCCGAACGCCACGGTGATCAATGCGTCCGACGGAGCAGTCCTGGGGACCATCGACCTGGGCGGCGCGCCGGAGCAGGCGGCATCCGACGGCAAGGGGAAGATTTACATCGATATCGAAGATAAGGGCAACATCGCGGTGGTCGACGCCAGGACCATGAAGGTGACGGCGCATTACGACCTGGAAGGCAAAGGCGGCGTTTGCGCGGGCCTCGCGATGGATGTGAAGAATCAACTTCTGTTCGCGTCGTGCCGCAATCCGCAGAACATGGTGATCCTCGACGCGAAGGATGGAAAGATCCTCACTGCGCTGCCGATCGGCGGCGGCACCGATGGAACCGTCTTCAATCCGAAAACGCACGAAGCGTTCAGCTCGCAGGGCGACGGCACACTGACGATCGTCAAAGAAAAGAGCCCAAAGAATTTCGAGGTCGAGCAGACGTTGAAGACCATGCCGACGGCGAAAACGCTGACGCTCGACGGCAAGACCGGGCATCTTCTGCTGATCGCCGCGGAGTTCGGCGCTCCCACGGCTCCGGCGCAGCCGGGCGGACGCGCAGGACGCGGGCAGATGGTTCCGGATTCGTTCACGATTCTGGTGGTCGGAAAATAAGAATCGACGTCCAGATCGATGCGGCGCGTGTCGCGCACGTCACGGTGTGTCATGCGCGCAAGCTCAACACGCTGAACCGCGCGCTGATGGCGGAGTTCGTCTCCGCGTTCGACGAACTGAGCCGCGACGATTCGCTGCGCGCGGTGATCCTGCGCGGCGAAGGCGAGCGGGCGTTCATCGGGGGAGCGGACATTCGCGAAATGGCGGCCCTCGATGCGTCCTCGGCGCGGGATTTCATCACGCATGTCCATCGATGCTGCGCGGCCGTCCGCGATGTGCCGGTCCCGGTGATCGCGCGGCTCGCCGGATACACACTGGGTGCGGGACTCGAAATCGCGGCGTCGTGCGATTTGCGAATCGCGGCGGAATCGGCGCAGTTCGGCATGCCCGAAGTAAAGCTCGGGATTCCGTCGGTGGTGGAAGCGGCGCTGCTGCCGCCGCTGATCGGGTGGGGTCGCGCGCGGCGATTGCTGCTGCTCGGCGAAACGATTTCGGCGGCGCAGGCGGAGTCATGGGGATTGGTCGAGCAGGTTTCCTCCGAACTGGATGCCGATGTCGCGAAGTGGGTGGCTGCGATCGTCGAATGCGGTCCGCGGGCGATTCGTTTGCAGAAGAAGCTGATGCGGCAATGGGAGGATCTTCCGCTGAGCGCGGCGATCGAAGCAGGGATCGATGCGTTTGAGGCGTCGTATGCGAGCGATGAGCCTCGGCAGATGATGCAGCGTTTTCTTCGTGGGGCCGCCAGTCGTGGCGGCAAGCCGGCTGTCTAGCCGGCTGGTCTTGTTTTTTCGGTCACATAGGCGCTGACCGAGAAGGCAAAGACCAGCCAGCTAACAGCCGGCTCGCCGGCATGGCTGGCGGCCCCACGTGGAACGCGAATGTGGCGTGGATCTTCTCGGGGACCGGGCGGAATTTCCATTTTGCGATCGCGGCGAGCACCCGGTCGTCAAAGCGCGGATCGGACGAGGTCTCGACGCGTGGACTTGCCACCGTGCCAGCCGGATCGACATCGAAAGAAACCACGATCTCCGCGGACGCCTCGGCCGGCTCCGGAAACTCGGTCGCGATCAAGACCGGGTCCGAACTGCCTCGGGGAGTATCGAACGAGGCGCGGTCGAGATACCAGTCGTTGCGTCCGGTCAGCAGACGAAAATTCACTTCGGCGCGAGTCAGCACCGGAACCGGATTGCCCTCTTTCGTGCCGGGCAAAAACTTCCATTGCCGGACGGCTTCGACGGCCTGCTGGTCGAGGCCGAATCCCAGAGACCGCGAAACGTGAACGTCGCGCACGGTGGCGTCCGCGTCGACCCTCAGCGTGACCAGGACACTGCCTTCCAGGCGCGCCAGCCGCGCTTCGTCGGTATACTCGGCGGCGGTTTTCTCCATCGGGCGCGGGGCGATAATGCCGGGATCGTGATCCCAGTAAACGCTCTGGGCGATCAGCAGAAACGTAAAAAGTTTGCCCACAGCTTTTAGATTCGGCAGAAGGCGGCGCAAGTTCCACTTAAGAGTTTCACATTTCTTTTATGGCCCGGCGAACTGCATGAAAATACGTTGGCGCGCGGATTGCTAAATCGACCCGAGCGTCCAATGGAGGTGGCCCATGGAAGCTACCGTCGTCCGATTGTCGTGGTTTGCCGTCCTCGTCCCATTTCTGGCGGGCGGCCTGGTTGTACGCGGGCCGATCGGGCTCGCTGTTCGCGCCGGCGATGCGCAGCTTCGCATCACGTGGGATCGTCACGCGGCGAAAAAAGCAAATCTGGAAATTCTGGACGGGCCTGAACATGCGGTGATGCCCGTCGCGGCTGGGCTTTCCAGTGTCACCTACCAGCCGCGCGGCGCCGATGTCGAGGTTCGGATCGCGAGCGGCGAAACCAACCTGGAGATCGCCCGATGTCTCGGTCGTATGCCGTTATCGGTGGAGGTCGTAAGACAAGAGATCCAGTCCACCCGCGCGGAGGCGCGGCAACTGCGGGCCGCCGTGCGGGACAGAATCCGCCGCGTCGAACAGATGCAGCGGATCGCGAATCGAATGCTGGAGGAAGTACCGGAAACGAAACCGAAGCCGGTCCGCTGGTGGCGATAGTTACTGCGGCTTCTTCGGAGCTTCCGGCGCCGGCCCGCCGAAATAGGATTCGTCGTAAACGACGGTCGTCTTCTTCTTCAGGTCGTCCAGGCCCTTGCGCGCCATTTCCGGCTTGATTTTCTGTTCGATCTCCGGTTTGGCCTCTTCGAACGGCTTCGATGCGTGAGATTCCACCAGAATCAGGTGATAGCCGAACGGGCTCTTCACCGGATCCGTCACTTTGCCCGGCTGCGCGGCGAAAGCGGCCTGCTCGAACGCGGGAACCATGCGTCCTTTGCTGAACGCGCCCAGGTCGCCGCCGTTGGGAGCCGTGCCGGTATCGTCGGATTCGGCCGTCGCGAGCTTGGCGAAATCGGCTCCGCCGGCGATCTTGTCGTGCAGATCCTTCGCTTTGGCCAGCGCCTCCTCGTCGGTCAGGTCTTTCTGACCGGGCTTGGCCGGAACCTGCGAGCCTTTGAAGCGAATCAGAATGTGGCGCGCCTTCACCTCTTCGTACTCGCCTTTATGCTGATCGTAGTAGGTATGCAGGGCGGCATCGTCGGCGGGAGTGGATTCAGCGAGCTGCTGGTACATCGCCTGCGCCAGCATCTGGTCCTGTTGAAGCTGGAACTTGAAGGTCTGATCCACCTTGCGCGCGCGGGCTTCGTGAGCCAGCGTCAGCAGGTCTGCGATATTTTCGGCGAGTTGCTTGCGTCCGGCCGGCGTCGCCATGGAGGCGCGCTGCTGCGGCGGGACGGTCGCCAGAATCTGCTCGAATTGGGACTTGGTGATTTTTTCAGTCCCTACGGTGAGCACCACGGGGTCCGCCGCGGCGGGTTTTGTTTCCTGCCCATACGCCACCAAGGCGAGCAGAATAAACAGAAATCTCATATATAGCCAGCATACCGCGCCGGAGCCAAAGTACGTTCCCGATGATATGCTGGAGTTCCAAATATGAAATGGATTGGACTCGCCGCGCTGGCCATGGCTCCCTTCGTTCATGCGATGGAAGCCTATACCATTTACGATCTGCTGCCGCCTGCGACGCACTCGTTCGACATTCTGTATGACGTGTCGAGCAGCCGCGAAGGCGCCGCGTATTTCTTCAACCCGATCCGCATCGGGTCGGTCTCGACCAAGGAAAGCGTGATCGACCTGTTCACGGGAAAGCCGCTGCAGTTTGAAGAGGTGGACGCCGCGGTGGCTCGCCAATCGGGCCTGGTGCGCGGGAAAATTCCCGACAATCAGCGCTATATTCGCGTCAAATTTCTCAACCCCGTCCCCAAGAACGGCGAAGTGCGGATCCGCATCGTCAAAACCTACACCGATCCACCGTCGTATTACGAAAGGGACGACACGCTGATCTTCGACCGCCCGCTGGGCATCAAGCGCAATATCGTGATTTTGCCCAAGGGTTATGAGCTGATTGCCTCGGGGTCGCCGGCGCAGGTTTCGACCGACGCCGACGGCCGCGTCCGCGTGAGTTTTCTGAACGATCGCGACGATCAGTTGCCGGTGAAAATTGTCGGGAGGAAGGTGAAATGAAATTCGCTCTGCTGCTGATTCCATCCCTGGCATTCGCGCAGTTTCATCGCGCCGATCAGGATCGCGAGATCCGCTACTGGCTGCTCGATCCGAGTTCGCACTCCTTTGCGATTTCGCACGATTTTACGGTCGATAAAGTGGGTCAAGCGTCGGTCCACAGTTTCGTCCGCAAGGGCAGCGACGTGAAACCCGATTCGAAGATCACCCTGCTCGACACGGGCGAGTCGCTGCACACGCATATCGTCAACGGCACGGCCGTGAACGCGCTCGGATATTACCGGGAACACTACGACGCCGACACGGTGGTGGTGCAGGGCGACCTGCCGCACGCCGTCGCAAAAGGCCAGTCGATGCGGGTGCGCGTTGAGGAGACGTACACGGACCCGGTCGGCTACAAAATGGACGGGAATGAGTTGGTGTGGACGCGCACGGTGGGCCGTCCTGTGAATTTCGTCACGCTGCCGGCGGGGTGGATGTTGTCAGGCGTCAATACTCCCGCGACGGTGACGCTGGATGCGCAGGGTCGCGTGACGTTGCGGTTCACGAACACGCATCCGGGCGATCTTGCCGTAACGATCAAGGCGCGGAAGAAGTAGCCATTGACGTTGATTCACGTTCATTAGCGGCTCGCAACACATAACACTGTTAAGTTGCTAAACTGCTGTCTTTGGGATTGAACATGCGAACGATTCACCGCGTTGCCGTCCTCGGCGCCGGCACGATGGGCTCGCGAATTGCCGCCCACTTCGCCAATGCCGGGGTGCCTTCTGTACTCCTTGATATTTCGACCGAGTTCGCCCGCAAGGGCGTCGAAACCGCCGCCAAGCAAAGGCCTGGCGGTTTTTTTGTGGACTCGGCCGCGTCCATGATCACCACCGGAAACTTCGACCAGGACCTCGCGAAGATCGCCGATTGCGACTGGATCATCGAAGCCGTCACCGAGAACCTGGAGATCAAGCGCACACTTTTCGGCAAGGTCGAAAAGCTGCGGAAACCCGGTTCGATTATCTCGACCAACACCAGCGGCATTCCGCTGGCGCAGATCGCCGAAGGATTTTCCGACGACTTCCGCAAGCACTTCCTGGGGACGCACTTTTTCAATCCGCCGCGCTATCTGCATCTGCTCGAAGTAATTCCAGGACCGGCGACCGATCCTGAAATCCTGGCGTTCGTTTCGAGCTACGGCGACAAGCGCCTGGGCAAGGGCGTCGTGCCGTGCAAGGACACGCCGAACTTCATCGCGAATCGCATCGGCAGCTTTTTCGGCGGCACCGTCGGCAAGATTTCGGTCGAAGGCGATTACACGGTGGAGGAGGTCGACGCGATCACGGGCGGGTTGATCGGGCTGCCCAATTCGGCGAGCTTCCGCCTTCTGGATATTGTCGGCCTGGACGTGTGGAGTTTCGTCGGCACGAATCTCTATCATGCTGTGCCGAATGACCCCTGGCGCGATCGTTTCCTGATGAACGACACGCAGCAGAAGATGCTGGAGCGCAAGTGGCTCGGCGACAAGACCGGCCAGGGTTTTTATAAACGCGTCGGGAAGGAAAAGGAAATTCACGCGATCGATCTGAAGACGCTGGAGTATCATCCGGCGGCGAAGGTGAAATTTCCGTCGGCCGACGCGGCGCGTGGCATCGAGGATCTGGGCGAGCGGCTGCGCGTGCTGGTGAAGGGCGACGATCGGGTCGGCAAATTTCTGTGGAGTTTATACAGCGATCTGTTCCTGTATTCGGCGGAGATGGTGCCGGAGATTTCGGATCGGATTGTCGAGATCGATCGAGCGATGCGCTGGGGTTATGCGCACAAGCTCGGGCCGTTCGAGCTGTGGGACGCGCTCGGGTTCGAAGACGTTTTTAAACGTCTGGAAGCCGACGGGCGTTCGATTCCGCAAAATATCGTGAAGGCGCGACAGGCCGGGGCGAAGTCGCTGTATCGATCTGCCGATTCAGGCGGGAAGCCGGGGACGGAATATTTAGATCTGGCCGGGTCGGGCTACAAGAAGCTCGAAGAGAAGCCGGGT
>JAIQFJ010000098.1 GCA_020073325.1 Terriglobia bacterium
AGGCTTCGGCCACATCGGATCGACTTCGAATCGCGGCGCGACTTTGCCCGCGGCAGCATGCGCGGTGCTCTTCTTGTCGAGTACAACGGATCCAACTCCGAGGGCCACCACAACCGCGGTGAATGCCCCTGCTACCCGTAACTCGCGGGCCCGGAGATTTCTCATAACTTTCTCATTCCTCTCTTTCCGATGTATCCTGACTCTTCAGACAGTGGGAGCAATTATACACGATTCGTTTTGCGGGAACTAGTCCCTTCGGTAGTCAAACCCATGTTTTTACGGTATCTAGCAGCGCTTGCGATGGCCTCGGCGGCCTTCGCGCATGACATTCCCAACGACGTCACGGTGCAGTCGTTTCTGAAGCCGGAAGGCAGCCGTCTGCGCTTTCTGGTCCGCGTTCCCCTGCGCGCCATCCGCGACATCAATTTCCCGGAACGCGACGGCGGCTACATCGACATTCAGGGATCCGAAGTCCAGTTACCCGGTCAGGCCACGCTGTGGATTTCGGATTTTATCAAGCTGTACGAAGGCGACCGCCTGCTGCCTAAGCCCGCGGTTGTCGCTACGCGGTTGTCTTTGATGAATGATCGATCGTTCGGCTCCTATGAAACAGCCCTCGCGCACGTCCAGGGTCCGATGTTGCCTGAGACGACCAGCGTCGTCTGGGACCAGACCTTCATGGACGTCCTGTTCGAATATCCGATCCAGTCGCAAAGCTCGGATTTTTCGATCGACCCGGTCCTCGGCCGGCTCGGGCTGCGCGTCGTCACCGTGCTGCGGTACGTGCTGCCCGACGGCGCGGTCCGCGCCTTTGAATTTCCCGGCGACCCGGGCCCGGTCCGGCTGGACCCGCGCTGGTATCAGGCCGCGTTCCGCTTCGTCGAAGGCGGATTCTTTCACATCCTGGACGGAACCGATCATCTGCTGTTCCTGTTCTGCCTGGTGATTCCGTTCCGCAAATTCCGCGCGCTGATTCCGATCATCACGGCGTTCACCGTGGCGCATTCGATCACGCTGATCGCATCGGCTTACAACTACGCGCCCGACGCGCTGTGGTTCCCGCCGCTGATCGAAACGCTGATCGCGACCTCGATCGTCTACATGGCGCTCGAGAATATCGTCGGCACGAGCACGGTGCATCACCGCTGGATGATCGCGTTCGGCTTTGGATTAGTTCACGGCTTCGGTTTTTCGTGGGCCTTGCGCGAGACGCTGCAATTCGCCGGTTCACACATGCTGACTTCGCTGCTGTCCTTCAATCTGGGTGTCGAACTCGGGCAATTGCTCGTTTTGATGGGCATGATTCCGGCGCTCGATTTGTTGTTCGAATACGTCGTCGCCGAACGGATGGGCACGATCATCCTCTCCGCCATCGTGGCGCACACGGGTTGGCACTGGATGGTCGACCGCTGGACGACATTCCGTCAGTTCAACATCGACTGGTCGCGCTCGATGACGGTAGGCATGCTACGGATCGCCATGTTCCTGGTGATCGCCGCCGCCATCTGGTGGTTCTTCAAAGGAAGGGGAGCGGCCCCGCTGATCTCGTCGAAACGAGCCCGCAGGCGATCCCCCGATCGCCCCCTCGATCGGGAGAAAAATCCCGACCCGGCGGCGCTATCGTGATGTGCCGGATGATCGCCGCCGCCGGCCCCACGTTTTTCAGGCCGACGCGCCCGTCTTCCTACCGGGTCGGCATTTCAACCCTGCCACGCTGACGCACAGTTCGTGAATGCTAGAATGCACGAAATGACAGGGGAAATGCCGGTCAGGCTTCTGAAGTTTTTCCTTTCGCTCGCGCTCGCCCCGCAAGCATGGGCACAGAAAACGCCAGCGACCGTTCCCGCCGCTGACGGCGTGTTCGCCGCCTTCGCGACCCATCCGCTGGTGGGCATCGGCGAATGGCACGGCCTCGCCCAGGAGACAGATTTCTATGCCGCCCTGATCCGCGATCCGCGGTTCGCCAGGGATGTGGGCAACATTGTGCTCGAAACCGGCAGCGCCAGCCAGCAGGCTGTTGTGGACAGGTATGTCAATGGCGATGCGGTGCCTTACCCCGAACTGCGCAGAGTGTGGAGCGACCAAGTCGGGTGGATTCCCACCGTAACCTATATCGGCTCCATCAATCTCTATTCCGCCCTCCGCGCCGTGAACCTGAGCCTGCCTCCAGCGCAGCGCATCAAAGTGTGGTTGGGGGAACCTCCGATCGATTGGTCGCAAATCAGGACCAAGGGTGACTGGGCGCCTCTCATGAAGGAGCGCGATAACCATCCCGCGGACCTAATCGCTCGCGAAATCCTGGCGAAGGGCAAGAAAGCGCTGGTGATCTATGGCGGCGCCCACCTCGGACTCTTTGGCGCCGCCAAATATTTCAATTTGCGCGCCCAAATCGACGCGAAGGAGCCCGGCGCATGGTTCGTCGTCGTCCCTTATGTCGGCTATCTGGAAAAACCGTGCACGGCGAGGTTCGAGCGCGACACACGCGCCTGGCGGGAGCCTGCGCTGGCGCAGGTGACGGGTGCGCTGAAAAAACGGCTGCTGCCTCCTGGCTGTAGCGTCGTCGACCTGGCACCCGAGGCAAACGAAAAGCAGCGCGAATCCTGGGAGGCTTACAACAGCAACTTTGCCGGTCTGACGGCCGACGCGCTGCTGTATCTCGGACCACGTGCCAGCCTGACCCGTTCGCCCATACGGTCTGACCTCTATCTGGACCAGGATTTCCGAAACGAAATCGATCGCCGCAATCGCATTATGACGGGCGAATCGCTGACGGAGTACACCGAGAAAGAGAATATCGCGGCCTCGCGGCCGTTCTTTCCTAACTAGTAAGCTGTCCCGGCGATTTCGAAAGCGAACGGGTCCGCTCACTCGCGTTCGCGGTTCAGTGCTAAACGATGGAGTTGCAATGTAGACCACAGAACCACGAGCGCCAGCGAGTGGGTAGCGCCGCTTTCGAAATCGCCGGGACATCTTACTAGGAAGTCTGAAAACGAGACGGTGCTGCAAAGCTACGATTCTTGTAGCTCGTTGAGCACGACGGGACTCGTCGGAGAACCGCAGGATTATCCCTGCTCGAGTGCGGCCGGGGCGGATCGCCTCCGGAGCCGAAGAGTCCGCCCCAAAAATAAAAAAGGCGGCTCGGGTGTCGAGCCGCCTTCTTGAAACAGCCAAAAACTACCGCTGGCCCACCGTTCCTTCTTCCGAATCCGGCAGTGCGAACGCGATGTACTCGCCGGTATAGGTTCCGCCGCTGACCGCGATGATGATGTACTGTTTGCCCTGCCATTCGTACGTCATCGGCGATCCAGAGACAGGAGCCGGCATCCACACCGCGCCGACTTCTTTGCCGGTGTTCTTGTCATAAGCGCGCATCATCGCGCCGCGAGGATGCGTCACCGACGTGATCTGGCTGTCGCCCATGATCACCAGCGACTTCGTGATCAGCACGCCGACGCTGCCGTTCATGCCGGTGTTGCCGATCTTGTCCATCATCCCCTTCAGCGCCGGATGATTGCGGATGTTATCCGGAGTCTCGCCGTAAGGCACGGTCCATTTGATGGCACCCTGGTTCACGTCGATCGCCGAAACCACGCCGTAAGGCGGCTTCACGATCGGCAGGCCGTCGATGAGCAAGCCACCGCCACCGCCGCCAGCCGGAGGAGTCGCACCACGACCGCCCGCCGCAGCCGCGGCAGCACCACGTCCCGCGGCAGCACCGCGTCCCGCCCCAGCTTCTCCGCCCCGCCCGCCGCGTCCGCCGCGAGGAGCCGTCGGATAATCCGCCGCGCTACCGTAACCCGGGCCTTCGGCCACGCGGAACGGCTGATCGTTGCGACCCGAAACGTAGCGAATGTCCGAGAAACCCTCAGGCGGATTCCGCAGAGAGATCGGCGTGACAAACGACTGCGCCGCCTGCGCGTAGGCGATACCCGTTTCCGGATCGAAGCCCGCGCCCGGCCAGTTCGTGCCGCCCGACGCATTGCCCAGGCTGATGCCGCCCAGCCAGTGCTTCGGATCGCCCACCACCGGAGGCGTGAACATGCCCTCCAGGCGATAGCTGTGCAGCCGGTCGATCGCCTGATTCCGCATGTCCGACGTGAAGTCGATCAGATCGTCCGGAACTTTGATGTAGTTGCGCGCATAAGCCGGAGGCTGGGTCGGGAACGGCTGCGTCGCCGACGTCTTTTCGCCCGGAACATCGGACTGCGGTACCGGACGCTCCTCAATCGGCCAGATCGGTTTTCCGGTCTCGCGATCGAAAACGTACATCCAGGATTCCTTCGACGGCAGCGCGACCACCTTGCGCTTCTGGCCGCCGATGGTCACGTCCATCAGCAGCGGCGCCGAGGACAGATCGTAGTCCCACACCGGGTGGTGCACGATCTGGTAATACCACTTCATCTTGCCGGTCTTGAGCTCGACGCAGACCAGCGATTCGCCGAACAGGTTGTTGCCCGGACGCTCGCCGCCGTAGTAATCCGAGGTCGGCGATTCCACCGGCAGATACGCCAGGCCGAGCTGCGGGTCGACCGTCATCTGCGTCCACACACCGGTGTTACCGTTGGTGTCCGCCGAGCCGTTTTCCCACGTGTCATAGCCCGCCTCGCCCTTCTTTGGGATGGTGTGGAATGTCCAGACCAGTTTGCCGCTGTGCGCATCGTAGGCGCGGACCAGACCCTTGGTGTTGTCGTGGGTCTTGACCGTCATGCCTTCTTTAAACGCGCTGCCGACGATGATGGTGTCGTTCACCACCAGCGGCGTCGAGTGCAGGCCCGCTTCGCCCTCTTCGAGGTCGATCTGCTTGCCGGTGCCCGTGTACATGCCTTCCTTCAGGTCCACCATGCCGTTCTTGCCGAAGCCCGAGATGATCATGCCGGTCTTGGCATTCAGCTCGACCAGGCGATAGCCGGTGGTGACGTACACGATGCGGTCGTCGCCCTTGCCGTCGCTCCAGAACGAAACGCCGCGTCCGGAAAGCTGTCGCGGAGAAACCGCGGCGCGCTTGCCTTCACGCAGGCTGTGCACCCACACGATTTCGCCGGTCTTGGCATCGAGCGCCACCACGTCGCGGCGCGTGCCCGCCGTGGTGTAAACCGTCCCGTTGACCATCAGCGGCGTGCCTTCCAGCTTGAATTCCGGCTTGGTGCCGAAGCTGTCCGTCTTGAAGCGCCAGGCGACCTCGAGCTTGTTGAAATTCGACCCGTTGATCTGATTCAACGGGCGATATTTCGACCCGGTCAGATCCGCGGTGTAGTAAAACCACTCGGAATCTTTCGGCTTCCACTGCGCCTGCGCGGCGAGCGCGAGGCCGACGAGGCCGCCCGCAATCAGCCACGACTTGGTGATTCGTCGATGCATGTTTCTCTCCTGATAATCGAGCTTCGGATCATGATATATACAGCAGGGGCTGGACGCAAGCCCGGACCGAATTTACCGTCCCCCCGTGGAGCTTCCCTTCACTGTGACCTTTACCGTCGCGTTGGTCCAGCAGCATTGAAAACCGCCGCCGCCGTCGCGCGTCCAGTCGTTGGCGACCACGCGCAAAGTGTACTCGCCCGGATCGCTGAACGTCGCCGTCGTGGTCGCCGTTCCTTTGAACTGATCGACCGGAGCCTTGAAATCGGCGGGTTCGACCGCAGGACGGTCCTTCGCGAAGGTCACCTTCCCGGCGCCGCGCATCTTGCTCCAGAAGATCGTTGCGGGCGGAGTCCGCGGACGATTAGCGCCAGCCACGACGCTGGCATCGTCGGCCACCCACAGCTTCAGCGTCAGCGGCGAGCCGACGGTCGCGGTGGCGCTCATGCTCTGCCCCAAAGGCCCGTTGATGAACGGACCGGACTCGGAAAAGCTCAGGTACGGAGGCGTATCGCCCGCGCCATCGAGAAACGGCGCGACTTCCCAGTCCGTCATCAGGTACATCGGGATGGTGGTCGTCTTTCCGTTCGCCGTGATCGTCCAGGTGAGCTTCTTGTCGCCGAAATCCTTGGGGACTTTGATGACGAACTCGCCCCACATGCGTCCCGGAAGAAAATGCGTCGGCTGGCCATAATCCGGCCCGCTCGGATCGATATGATTGTTCGGTCCGATCGGAATATCCATTTCCTCACGCAGGTTCCGATTGAAGTAGCCGAGCAGCAGACTGAACGATCCATCCTTATTCGGGAACCACCCTTCAAAAGCGCCGGTGATGCTCTGTCCCACATTGTGGGATGGCTCAAGCGGCAATGTTTGCTGTGCGTGGAGCGAGGCAAGCGCAAGCGACAGGGCCAGGAATGTAGTGCGGCCGTTCATTTCAAAATCTCCTCAAAAAGCAGCGTGCTGCGCGAGCCCTGCGTCGTGGAAGGAATCGCCGTGCCGGGCGCGTCGGAGCGCGCCGTATCCCTCAAGAGTTTACGCGCGTCACACGGAACTGTCAAATAACAACTTCCGGGTGGCGGCATAACGAAAAAGGGGAGCAGATCGCTCTGCTCCCCCTCTTGAATTGCATCGATCCGTCCGCGCTATTGCTGCTGCTGTTGAGCAGTCCGGTCGAACGGACGCGCCGGCTTATGCTTGGCCGCCCAGTCCTTATAGTCCTGATCGGTGATATAGGTGACGTTGACCCAGGCGTGCGACATTTCGTCCACGGTGCGGTCGCCGAAGCCCACCCACTGATTCGGATCCGGATTGTGCGGATTGGCGGTGGTGTTGTCGTACCACGCGGTGATCTTGATGATGGTGCCTTTCGGCAGCACCGGAGCCGCGTCGTCGGCGTAGATGTAGTTGTTCATCCAGTTAAAGTTGAACTTGTCCACATAGCTCAACATCTGGACCTGTCCGTCGGGAAGGATGGCTTCCATCGACATCGCCTTACCGCGCAGGTGCATGTGCGGCTGATAGTTTTCCAGGCGCGCCGGCTGGCGGAGCAGCGTGTAGCCGGTGGTTTCCGCAATCGAGTTCGGAGCGATATCCAGACCGCGCTGGCCCGACATGCCGGTGAACAGCATCAGGCGCGTGCGATATTTCGGTTCCTGGCCCTTGGGATAGAAGTAGACCGCGAGTTCCGCGTGATCGCGAATCTCTTCGCCTACCGCGTGCAGGTGCAGTTCCCACCAGATGTGTGAACCCGGCAGGAGCAGTTTGCCGGCGTTCTCGCGATAGATGTCGTAGTTCTTGCCGATGGCCCATTCCATCAGCAGTCCGGGACCATTGGCGCCCGCGGCCGACAGATCGTCGGGACCGGTCGCGCCCGGTTCATCCTGCTGCAGGCGGGCCAGCACATGGTGCATGATCTTGCGACCCTGCGCGGTGCCCGGGCGAATTTCAACGGCGCGAACCCAGCGCGGCTCGTCGATGTTCACCGCCGTCAACGGTTTGAACCACACATCCTGACCGTGCGCCGGCATCGTGTAATCTTCGGACTTCAACACGATTCCCGGTTCGCCGAACTGCTTCGCCAGGATCCAGCCCTGCCCATCGGGCCACGTCTTCGCGGCGGGCATGTCCTTCATGTCGCCCTTCTGGGCACCGCCGTCGACCCACTGAACGATGGTTGCGATCTGGTCGTCGGAAAGAGACCGGTCATTGGCAAAATGCTGGATACCCGAGGTCTTGTCGAGGTGCCACGGCGGCATGTTATGCGTCGCGACACGCTGTTTGATCGACTTCGCCCAGGGCCGGACTTCTTCATAAGTCACCAGCGACATGGGCGCGCCGGTGCCCGCGCGATGGCACTCCTCGCACTTCGCCTGAAAAATGGGAGCCACGTCTTTCGTGAACGTGACCGTTTTCTTCCCCGCATCCGCGGCATTCGCGGAAACCGTCAGCAGAGCGGCTGCTCCAAGCGCGTACACCGCGCCCGTAAACTTGGCGTGCAACATGGACCTGCTCCTCCCCAGAGTAATTCTAGATATGTATCAGACCGGTGTCAACCGGCCATTTGGCATATTCAGGCGCGGTCACGCCCAACTAAAGCCGTGCGTCGCAAGCGGTAACGAGCGAACACGTTTGCCTGTAGCAGCGAAAATTGCATTGCAAATCGCTCCCGGCGTCGGCGGCAGGGCGGGTTCGCCCAGGCCGGTCGGCGGAAAAGTCGTTTTGGCGAAATGGATCTCGATCTCGGGGATCTGCGCCATTCGCGCCGGCTGGTACTCGTTGAAGTTCTTCTGCACCGCCCGGCCGTTGGCATACGTGATCTGCCAACCCATCGAGTGGCTAAGTCCTTCTACAACCGCGCCTTGCGCCATATTCGTCGCGCTCAGCGGATTGATGATCTGGCTGCCGATGTCGCCGGCGACCCAGACTTTGTGCACTTTCACCTTGTTGTTCGCATCCACGCTGACGTGGGCGACATGGGCGAAGTAGCCGCGATGGCTGTACTGGAAGGAAACGCCCATCCCGTGCCCCTTGGGCAGCTTGGATTTTTCGTTCCATTTCGATTTTTCAGCCACCAGTTCGAGCACGCCCTTCATCCGATCCGGATTGAAGCCGTCGTCGGCCTTGGCGATTTCCGGAGTGTTGAGCAGGTCGAGCCGGAACTGCACCGGATCCTTGCCGGCTGCGTGCGCCAGTTCGTCGATGAACGACTGGAACACGTAACTGAACGCATTGCTGCGCGGAGCGCGCATCGCACCTGTCGGAACACCCAGCGGAATCAGCGAGGCGCCGAAATGGAAGTTCGGCACGAATCGGCCGGGGAACTCCGAGGGCCCGATATTGGCCGACGCCGCAAAACGATCGCCTTCGCCAAAAGTGACGAAGTGATTCTTCCACGCCACCAGCTTGCCGTTGGCGTCCACCGCGCCCTTCAGGTAGTGATACCCGCCGGGACGATAGAAATCGTGCGCCATGTCGTCTTCGCGAGTCCACAGGACCTTTACAGGCCCGCCGACGGTCTTGGCGATCCAGGCCGCTTCCACCATGTAGTCATTGGTCAAACGACGGCCAAAGCCGCCGCCCGAACGCGCGATATGGATGGTCACGTCTTTATTGGAAACGCCGAGAGTCCGCGTCACCAGCGCGAGGCCGGCGCTGGGCGTCTGGCTGGGAGCCCAGATCTCAAGTTTGCCGTCCTGGAAATTCGCCGTGCAGTTTTGAGGCTCGAGCGGAGCGTGGGAGAGGAACGGGTAGGAGTAGGCCGCTTCGAGCACCTTGGCTGCGCTGCCGAACGCCTGGTCGACATCGCCATCTTTGCGAAATTGAATTTTGAACGGTTGCGGGCCGAGCGCGTCGGCTTGCTTCTGGAAGCTTTCCGACGATTGCGACGCCGTGGGACCCTCATCCCACTTCACTTGCAGTTTCGCGCGCGCGGTTTTGGCCTGATACCAGCTATCGGCGACGATCGCGACGCCGGGCATCAGACCGGTGAGGTCCGAGGTCCCCTCGACGATGAAGGCATGCTTCACGCCGGGCTGCTGCTTGATCACATCGAGATTCGCGCTGACGACCTTGCCGCCGTAGACGGGACACTTTTCAAACACGGCCCAGAGCATGCCGGGAACCGTGAAGTCGATTCCGAACAGCGGCTGGCCGGTGACAATCGCATGATTGTCGACACCCGGAATGTCGTGGCCGATGATGTTGTACTGCGAAGGATCCTTCAGCTTCACCGAGTTCATGTCGGGCACGGGCAGCGTGGCTGCTTTCGCCGCGAGCTCGCCATAGCCGAGCGACCGGTTGGACGCTTTGTGGTACACGCGGCCCGAAGCCGTGGTGCATTCCGCTTCCGGAACTCCCCAGGTCTGCGCGGCTGCCGTGACAAACAGCGCGCGCGCCGTCGCACCGACTTTGCGCAGCGGGTCCCAGTTGATCGGAATCGCGGTCGAGCCGCCGGCGTTTTGCGGACCGTATTTCGCCTGGTCGAGGTCCGCCTGGACCACTTTTACATCTTTCCAATCGACATCGAACTCGTCGGCGATCACCATCGGGAGCGTCGTACGGATGCCCTGGCCGATCTCGGGATTCTTTCCCATGATCGTCACCATGCCGTTCGAGGCGACCTTAATAAACGCCATGGGCGCATAGGTCGCGGCCGGACCGCGCTGGGCGCGCAACGGCTTGACATACAGGCTGAGCATGACGCCGCCGCCACCGAGGGCGGCCACATTCAAAAAGGAGCGACGTGTGGTCTTGATCATGATGGGTCTCCTTTATTCCCGTTCCTGATGAACGTGCTGTGCGGGTCCGCCACCGCCACCCGAGGTGGACGATGGTCCACCCATCCCGGCAGCCTTGTGGATCGCCTGCTTGATGCGGAGATACGTACCGCAACGGCAGATGTTGCCATTCATGGCGGAGTCGATATCGGCGTCGGTCGGATGCGGCTTCGCTGCCAGCAGCGCCGCGGCCGACATGATCTGGCCGGCCTGGCAATATCCGCACTGCGCCACGTCGATGTCCTGCCAGGCGACTTGGAGAGGATGCGTGCCCTCCGCCGACAACCCTTCAATCGTGGTGATGTTCCCTTTGGCCGCCGCCGAAACCGGCGTGATGCACGACCGTGTGGCTTTCCCGTTGATATGAACCGTGCAGGCCCCGCACTGGGCGATACCGCAGCCGAACTTGGTGCCTTTGAGGTTCAGGACGTCGCGGAGCACCCATAAAAGGGGCATTTCCGCAGGAACGTCGACGGTGGACGACTTACCGTTAACGGTTAATTTAAAGGACATGGTGGTCTACTCCGGAACGGGTGCTTGAAACTGGTTGCCGGGCTCAGCGTAGCATTGGCGAAAAGCAGCGTCAAGGGCAATAGGAGGAACGATTCGGGCCATCTGACTTGTTTACAATACACTATTCTTTAAACGATACAACCGGATTGGGGCTATTCTATGCGGATGGACCGCGTCCTGAAACGCGTCGAGTCGATGGCCGGGGAAGCCGTCGAGTTCCTGCGGAAGCTGACGTCGATCCCGACGATCAATCCGCCGGGCGCGAACTACAGGCCGTGCGCGGAATTTCTGGGCGAGCAGCTTCGCGATTTCGGCTACGACGTGGAATTCATCGCACCCGAGCCGGAGCGCGTCAATGTAATCGGACGCATGGGGACGGCCCGGCCGACCCTGCATTTTAACGGTCACATCGACGTCGTCCCGGCCGGGCACGGCTGGACCGTCGATCCGTTCTGCGGCGTCGTCCGCGACGGAAAAATCTTCGGGCGCGGGACCACCGATCAGAAAGCCGGAATCGCAGCATCGATTTTCGCGATTGAAGCGATTCGCCGCGAAGGGGTTCGGCTCCACGGCTCGATCGAGCAGAGCGGGACCGTGGATGAAGAAAGCGGCGGGTTCGCCGGCATGGCGTATCTCGCCGAACAAGGCTACGTGTCGCGCGGCCGGACCGATTTTGTCGTCATCACCGAGCCTCTGAACGTGGACCGCATCTGCCTGGGTCATCGCGGCGTGTACTGGTTCGAGGTGAAAACGCTGGGGCGAATCGCGCACGGGAGCATGCCGTTTCTGGGCGTCAACGCGATCGGCAAGATGTCGGATTTCATCGGCGAGATCGAGCATAAATTGAAACCCGCCCTCGGCCGGCGCATCACGGCGATGCCGGTGGAGCCGCCCGAAGCGCGGCATCCCTGCATCAACATCAATTCGATTTCAGGCGGACAACCCGGGACGATTCAGACCCAGTGCGTGGTGGATCATTGCGAAGCGATTCTCGACCGGCGCTTTATTCTCGAAGAGCCGTTCGAAGAAGTCCGCGGCGAGATTGCGGAGATTCTCGATTCGATGGCGCGGCGCGATCCGGAATTTCAGTACGAGTTGCGGGATCTGATGATCGTACAGCCCGTGCTGGCGTCGGCGGATTCGAACCTGGTCGCGACTTTGGGCGGCGCAGTTCGCGACGTTTTGGGCACGAATCCGCCGCTGATCGCGAGCCCGGGCACTTACGACCAGAAGCACGTCATGCGTTTGGGTCACGTGGACCAATGCGTCGCCTATGGTCCGGGAATCCTGCACATGGCGCATCAGCCGGATGAATATTGCAGGATCGATCATCTGGTCGACGCGGCGAAGGTGATGGCGCTGGCGGCGATGCGGCTGTGCGGGATATGACCAATCGCTATACCGGCGGCTGGAATCTTCCGTCCACCGCGGTCCATCCGCCGTCGACGAAAAGAACGGCGCCGGTCACGTAGCTACTCGCATCGGATGCCAGAAACACAACCGGTCCGGCCATCTCGTCGGCGCTCGCCCAGCGGCCCAACGCGTTTTTCGCGGCGTACGCGTTGTACCACTCAGGCTTGCTCTTGATCGGCAGGGTCAGTGGCGTTTCGACGACTCCTGGCGCGATGCAATTCACGCGAACTCCCGCCGGCCCCAGTTCCGCCGCCAGCGCGCGCGCCATCTGGACGATTCCCGCTTTGGTCGCGGCGTAGGCGCCCTGGCCGGGCTCGACTGTGACCGAGCGGATCGAGGAAAGAAGAATGATGCTGCCGCGTTTTTGCGCCGCCATCACGCGTCCCACTTCGCGCGCGATCAGAAAATTCCCCTTGAGGTTCAGGCGCAGGACTTTGTCGAACTCGTCGGCGGTATAGTTCAGCAGCGGCTTGCGGACGTTGACCGCGGGAGTGCTGACCAGCACGTCGATCGGCCCGATCTTCTGCACCGCGCCTGCGACTGCGGCCTCGTCGGTCACATCGAGCGCGATCGATTCCGCTTTGCCGCCGCTTTCGCGAATCGCGGCAGCCGTGGCCGAGGCGCCATCGGCATTCAGATCGGCGCAGATCGCGGTGGCTCCCGCCGCGGCGAGCCCTTTCGCGGCGGCCTGCCCGATGCCTGAAGCAGCTCCGGCGACCAGCGCGACGCGGCCGTCGAGTCGAAACATCCCGGTGAAATTGGTCATTGCATCTATTCTGCTCTATGCGCGAATCGCGTCTCGCTCAAGTCGACAGGCTACCGCTTCTTCCTCCACGATTGCGCATGGTGACTTTCAGTTGCCGCGCGCCGCTTTCGCTGGCGTCGAGTCGATTGTGCTGTCGCGAACGGGCCCGCTCACTCGCGTTCGCGGTTCAGCGCTGAGCGATTGCGCTGCAAACCACAGAACCACGAGCGCCAGCGAGTGGGTAGTGCTAAACGATGGAGTTGCAATGTAGACCACAGAACCACGAGCGCCAGCGAGTGGGTAGTGCCGCTTTCGAAATCGCCGGGACGCTCCCCTAGTACCCGGCGACCGCGATAGCTAAAGAAATGGGACTACGTGAGTCGTAGGTTTGGAAATGAATAGCAGTTCTCTGCCGACACTCCTATCATTGACGTGGGAGGCGGTTGGGCTTCTTCGGGATGCCGCGTTGACGAGTATCCCTTTCGGCCCGGCCGCGCTCCCATCAAAAGCATACGGGGACCGAGCGGCGAACACAATACAGCGATCCACCCTGTACCGGTTCAAGACCTCCGTAGCACTGCGGAGCCAAGAAATTCCGCCACCGCGCGATTCAGTTGCTCCGGCTGATCGAGAGGAGCAGCGTGTCTCGAATCGTTCAGCACCACGACGCGCGCACCGGGGATCTGCGCGGCGTAGAAGTGTTTCCATTCGACGGGCGTGTAGTCCTGATCGGAAGCGACAATCAGCACGGGGCAGCCGATCGCGCCGATGCGGTCCGTCACACTCCAGCCGTTGATCGCGCCGAGAGCCGCGAGATAAGCTTCGGGATCGTTCCCGGCGACCTGATCCTCGAAGCGCTGGCGCAAGGCGGCCTGGTCCGGGTTCGGAAAGAGCGGCCCGGCGACGATCTTTGCCAGCGCGCGCATGCCCTGCGTGCGGACGATCGTGTAGCGCGCCTCGATGCCCGCTTTCTGTTCCGGCGTGCGCAGGATCATTTCGGGTCCGCTGTTGACGATCGTCAGCGACCGCACGGCTTGCGGCGCGTCCACCGCCATCTGGAACGCGATCATGCCGCCCATCGAGAGTCCGACGATGTGGGCCGGCACGGCTCCCAGTTGTTCGAGCAGCGCAACGGCGTCGGCAGCCATTTGCTTGACGGTGTACGGACCGGCGGGCTTCGCCGACCGGCCGTGACCGCGCACATCCATCGCGATCACACGATGGGAGCGCGCGAACGCGGGGATCTGAAATTCCCAGTCGATGCTGCTCGATCCGAGCCCATGCAGGAACAGAATCGGATCGCCTTCGCCGGTCGATTCGTAGTAGAAATCGTGGCCTTGGATCTTTGTCGTCGGCATGAAGTGCAGTTTACGCGAGAAGCGGCAGCACGGTTTGCCAGACCTCTTCGGCGACTGCGTTCTCGTCGCGGCCGCCGTCGATCAGCCTGACTCGATTCGGCTCATCGGAAGCGAGCTGATGATACGCATCGCGCACCTTGCGATGGAAGCCGAGAGCCTGTTCGTCCAGCCGCGTCTCGACATCCTGCGTGCGGCGATTGCGGGCATGTGCGCGCGCAAGGCCGGTTTCGGTATCGATATCGATCACGAGGGTCAGGTCCGGAACCAGTCCGCGGCAGGCGATGCGGTCGACGTCGTAGACCACTTCCGCGCCGAGGCCGCGCGCGATCCCCTGATAGACCAGCGAGGAATCGGTAAAGCGATCCGACAGCACGATCTGGCCCTCGCCGAGCGCGGGCAGGATCCACTGCTCGACGTTCTGGGCGCGGCAGGCGAACATCAGCAGCAATTCGGTGGTGGGACACATTTCGCGATTCTGCTGATCGAGCAGGACGCGCCGGATCTGCATGCCGATCGGCGTGCCGCCGGGCTCGGCCGTTTCAAAGACGGTGCGCCCGGACGAACGCAGCCGCGCGGCGAGCATGCGGATCTGCGTCGATTTCCCGCTGCCCTCGGGACCCTCAAAGGTAATAAATTTTCCGCGCATCTAGAACGCGCTCCATGACTGTTGCGCCTCAAATCGACCCGATTGCGAAGGCTTTGAGGCGCGACAGCAATGGAGCGCGTTCGCCCATTGTGCCCTAGTCATACACAAAGTGCAGAACCTTCTTCAGATCCTCCCAGGCCTCACGCTTCGCATCCTGATTGTAGGGACGCAGCAGGTACGACGGATGATAGGTCACCATCAACGGAATTTCCTGCCACTTGTGCCATTTTCCGCGCAGGCGGGTCACGCCGTCCTTGGTGGCGAGCAGCGCCTTGGCCGCCGTCGACCCGAGCGCGCAGATCGCCTTGGGACGAATCGTCATCAACTGACGGAACAGAAATTCTCCGCAAATTTCCATCTCATCCGGCTGCGGCGTGCGATTTTCCGGCGGACGGCACTTCACCACGTTGCAGATATACACGTCGGCGCGCTTGATCGGAATTCCTTCCTTGGCCGCCGTGCCGTCGATCATCTGCGTCAAAAGCTGCCCGGCGCGTCCGACGAACGGCAACCCCTGCTCGTCTTCATCCGCGCCCGGCCCTTCGCCGACGAAGACCAGCCGCGACTGCTCGTTGCCCGACCCGAACACGATCTTGTTGCGCTGCTCGCACAGGCGGCAGCGGCGGCAATCGCCGATATCGGCGATGATCTTTGCGAGCGTGTCGTCCGCCGGCGCGATCGGCGGCAGAACGATGGAAGGCTCGGCACTCGGCGCGGGCGCGGGAGCCGCTGCGGCGGCGGCAGAGGTCGCACTTCTCTTGTAGATGTTTTTCACTCCGAGGTCCTGATAAAAAGTGAGGTACTGCCGAAGTTGTTCGCGGCTCATTGAGAGGCGTGTAGGGCGAGACGCAAACGGATCATTTCATCGAAAATGCGGCCCGCAATCGCGCGCTTCGACGCCCGGCGCACCGGAATCGTCTCGCCCGTGCGCTCCACCAGCACCACTTCGTTTTCATCCGAATCGAATCCGATGCCTTCCTGCGAAACCAGGTTCGCGACGATCATGTCGCAATTCTTCGATTCCAGTTTGCGGCGCGCTTCTTCCAGAAGATTTTCCGTCTCCGCCGCGAATCCCACCAGCAGGCGATCGCCTTTTTTCCGCCCGATTTCGGCCAGAATATCCGGCGTCGGATCCAGTTCCAGCGACATGCGCGCGGCGGTCTTTTTCACTTTGTGCTTCGGCGCATCGGCGCGATGATAATCCGCCACAGCCGCCGATTTGACGATCATCGTCGCGTCGTTCAGATGATCCATCACCGCCTGGCGCATCTCGATCGCCGTAAGGACGTGAATCACTTCCACCCCGCGCGGCTCGGCGAGATTTACAGGTCCCGAAACCAGCACCACCCGCGCCCCGCGCGCCACGGCTTCCTCGGCGAGCGCATAACCCATCTTTCCGCTCGATCGATTGGTGATGTAGCGGACCGCATCGAGCGGCTCCTGCGTCGGACCCGCCGTGATCAGCACCGTTTCGCCTTCCAGATCGCGCCGCGGCTCGACTTTTCCAGCCGCCACCAGCTCCGCGATCCGCTGCGGATCGGCCAGCCTGCCCGGACCGACCATGCCGCACGCCAGGACGCCTTCGTCCGGCTCGACAATCTCATGCCCCCGCGCGCGTAGAATTTTCAGATTCTCCTGCGTCGCGGGATGATTCCACATGTTCGTGTTCATCGCCGGAGCGAGCACGACGCGGCCGGTAAAAGCGAGATAAGTTGTGGTCAGAAAATCGTCCGCCAGCCCGTGCGCGAACTTCGCCAGAAGGTCCGCCGTCGCGGGAGCCACCACGAGAATCTGGTTTTCCTGCGCGACGCGGATATGCTCGATCGCGCTTGAAAGCGTAGCTTCAGAGCTCGCCGCGCTGAATAATCCGGTGATGACTTTTCGCCCGGTAAGTGCGGCAAACGTCAGCGGACGGATAAACTCCTCCGCCGAGGCGGTCATCACGACGTTGACCGTGAATCCGCGCTCCATCAGGGCGCGCGCCAGTTCCGCGGATTTGTAAGCCGCGATCCCGCCACCAACGCCGAGCGCGACGTTCATGACTTATTCTTCGGCCGGGGCCTGCACCATGCGCTGCACCATCGGGTCGTCGTATTGCACCAGGCCGCGGCGCACTTCTTCCATCGCCGCGACGGTCGGCTTTTTCGACGTCGTCGGCAGGAAGCTGCGCGCGCCGTTCTGAAGCTGGCGGGCGCGCTTGGCGGCGACGATGATAAACCGGTAGGCGCTCGCTTCCGGATCGTCCGGAATGATGCTCGCGGCGGTCTGGCGGAAATTGGACTCAGGCATTCTTCACGTCTCCCACTTCAAAACTTTCTAAAATCGGGCGAACTTCGTTTTCGATGCGCTCGCGCCGGCCGCGTTCCTCTTCGACAATCGACACCAGTTCGCGAACGCTGGCCTCCACGTCACGATTCACCAGAACGTAATCGTAACGCTTATAATTGCGAATCTCATTGGCCGCGTCGCGCAAACGCCTGGCGATCACTTCGTCGGAATCCTGCGATCGCGCGCGAAGCCGTTCTTCCAGAACCTGCCGGCTCGGCGCGAGGATAAAAATCGACACCGCCGAGATCGGCAACCTATCTCTTAATTGTCGCGCACCCTGGACATCGATGTCGAGGACGAGGTCCACGCCCTCATCCGCCGCGCGATTCAGCTCGCCGATATGCGTCCCGTAGTAGTTGCCGAAAACTTCGGCGT
>JAIQFJ010000099.1 GCA_020073325.1 Terriglobia bacterium
GGCAGCCGGCTCGCCGGCAATCTGCCGGCCCCACGGCAAGGTACAATCGCTCATGCGACTGCTGGGGATTCTCTGGACCACTTCCATCCTGTGGGGCGCAAACGCCTCTCCCGATCAGATTCGAAATGCGGCGACCAAAGGAGTCGCGATCCTTCAGGCGTCTCAAAAGGACTGGTATAAGAAACAGAGCTGCACTTCGTGCCATCAGCAGTATCTGCCGTCGATGACCGTCACCGCCGCGCGCGAGCACGGCATCCCCATCGACGAATCGATCGCCAAAGCGGAACTCGAGAAAACATTCGCGCAGTTCACCGACCTTGACCGAGCCGTGCAGTACACCTACGTCATCGACCCGGCCCTGGACGACGGCAATCATCTGATGGCTGCCAAGGCCGCGGGCGTGCGTCCCAATCTGGTCACGGCCGTCTACGCGCGGCACCTCGCGTCGCACCAGATGGAAGATGGACGCTGGATCACCGCCGACGTCAGGCCGCCCCAGTCGTACAGCAACATCACGGCAACATCGATGGTGGTTCGCGCGATCCAGTATTACGGTCACCCGAGCCTCGCCGCGGAGACCAAAGCTCGCATCGCAAAAGCCCGCGCGTGGCTGGCCGCCGCGACCCCTCGCGATACGCAGGAGCGCGTCGATCAGTTGAACGGCCTGACCGCGACAGGTGCGGATGCCGCGTCGATCCGGAAGTTCGCCGATGCACTGAAAATGAAGCAGCGCCCCGACGGCGGCTGGAATTCCCGCGATGGTCTGGCAAGCGACGCTTATTCCACCGGCGAAGCGCTCATCGCGTTGAACGATGCGGCGGTTCCTGTGTCCGATCCGGCATGGCAGCGTGGCTTGCAGTTTCTGGTTTCGACGCAGGCGGCCGACGGATCGTGGCACGTGGCGTCGCGCATGAAGCCTCCGGCTCCCGTGAGTCCGCCGTATTTCGAGAGCGGCTATCCCTACGGGCACGATCAGTACATTTCGTCGATGGGCGCGGCGTGGGCGATCACGGCACTGGCGCGCGCGGCGGGTCCGGCGAAAGCTTCGGCGCCGGTCGATCTGAAATTTTCCGCCGAACCCTGGGCAGAGACCGTGCTCTTCGGCAGCGCCGCCGACGTGAAAGCGCTGCTCGATAAAAAATTCGATCCCAACTCCGCCACGAAAACCGGAGGCACCACCGCGCTGATGATGGCGATGCCCGATCCGGAAAAAGCGAAGCTGCTGATCGCGCGTGGAGCGAACGTGAATGCGCGCTCGAAAACACGCTATTCCGCGTTGATGGTCGCCGCCCAGTATCCCGGATCTGCCGCGACCATGAAGTATCTGCTTTCGCAGAAAGCCGAAGTCCGCATGGCGCAAGGCGCGGGGAGGCCGTTGTTCAACGCATCGCCGCTGATGCTGGCCGCAATTTCGCGAAACGCGGAGATGATCCGTCCGCTCAAGAACGCTGGCGACGACGTCACCGCAAAGATGATGATCATCGGATTGTTCCCCAGCACACCGCTGCTGCAAGTGGCCGGATTCGCCGATCTCACGACCATCCGCGCGCTGCTCGATGCGGGCGCCCCCGCCGATCAGGCCGACGACGACGGAATCACGCCGTTATCGTGGATGGCGATCGGCAACCACACCGGCGTCGCGCGACTTTTGATCGAGCACGGAGCCGACGTGAATCACGTCGACAAGAAGGGCATGACGCCGCTGATGTACGCCGCGTCCATCGATTTCGGCGATGCGTCGATGATCGAGCTGCTGCTGAAATCCGGAGCAAACCCGAAGCTCAAATCGAAGGAAGGCCTCACCGCCGCTCAGCTCGCGCGGAAATACAGCCATTCGCAGGCGATCAAAGGGATCCCGGCAACCACCGGCCTCGAGTAGACCCGTCTCGGTCATTCGATGTGGGGCAGGCTTGCAGCCTGCGGTGGACTTGTAGTCCACCCGCCTGCGCCGGTTGCAAACCTGCTCCACAAGCACTGTCGAAATCACCGGGACCTCTCCTGGTGGCATGTCGCAAAGACGACGTTACCTCCGGAGGGCGGGCTTTAGCAGGCGCGGAGCTTCAGTTCCGCAATCACGACTGGCAAGCCTAAAACCTCACGCAGGCTGAAATCCGGTCCCGCTCTAGAACCGAAATGCGATGTCTCCCGTCGGGAAATCGCTGCGGTTCGCCCCGGAATCGAGCGTTTAAGCGGCTGTAAATCTAAATTTACCGACGGCATCCGAGCTAAATTAGACAAGTGAAGTGGACCACGATCTGGCTGCTGCTGGTGGCAGAGCTGTTGAGCATGGGTGTCTGGTTTTCCGCCTCCGCCGTCGCGCCGGCGCTTTCGGCGGCCTGGTCCCTGGACGATTCCGGTCGCGCCTGGCTCACCATGAGCGTGCAAGCCGGATTCGTCGCCGGAGCGCTGCTTTCGGCGCTGCTCAATCTGGCCGATCGGATTCCGGCGCATCTCTTCTTTGCGTGGTCCGCCATCGCGGCCAGCGCGTCCACCGCGATGATCGCCGCTCGTGCCGAAGGACTCGCGCTGGCAGTTGCCCTCAGATTCCTGACCGGTTTTTTTCTCGCCGGAGTTTACCCGGTCGGGATGAAAATCGTCGCCACCTGGACCGATAAAGATCGCGGCCTCGGCATCGGACTGCTTGTCGGAGCCCTGACCCTGGGATCGGCCGGTCCGCACCTGCTCAACGCCCTGGGCGTGACCAGCGACTGGCGCGTTCTGCTGTATGCCTCGTCCGCCGCGGCGGCGCTCGGCGGATTCGTCGCAGCGCTGTTCGTCCGGCAGGGACCGAATCGGTCGAAAGCCCCGCCCTTCCGCTGGGCCTATGCCGGAAAGATCCTGCGCGACCCGCCCGTGCTGCTGGCGAACCTCGGATACCTGGGCCATATGTGGGAGCTGTACGCGATGTGGTCCTGGATCGCGGGCTACGTCGCCAGCAGCGGAGTGGCGTTTCTGGCGATCGCCGCGGGAGGACCAGGCAGCCTGCTCGCGGGCCGCCTTGCCGATCGAATCGGCCGTACCAAAGTGACGATCGCCAGCATGGCGATCAGCGGGCTCTGCGCGGCGCTGATCGGAGCGTTCTATCATTCGCCTCTCTTGCCGGCGATCGCCGTCCTGTGGGGATTCTCGATCGTGGCAGACTCCGCCCAATTTTCGGCCTGCATCACCGAGCTGTGCGCTCGCGAATACCTGGGAACCGCGCTGACTCTGCAAACCAGCCTGGGGTTCCTGCTCACCATGTTCACGATTCGCCTTGTCCCGTGGGTCCAGGCGCGCATGGGCGTGCAGTGGTCGTTCGCTGTCCTGGCCGTCGGACCCGTGCTCGGAATCGCCGCGATGGCGGCGCTGAGGGCTCGCCCGGAATCCGAAAAGATCGCGGGCGGTCAAAAATAAGGCTTGACGTTTCGCCTTTTCTTTCCTATTCTGGATTCGAGAAGAAAAGGCGAACACATGGCAAGCTCCCTCCGCATTGGAACCGCAGGGTGGGCGTATCCCCATTGGAACGGGATCGTCTATCCCAAGACGGGTGTGCATCCGCTCCAGATCTTGTCGGCGCAGTTCGATGCCGTCGAGATTAATAGTTCGTTTTATCAATCTCTTAAGCCGGAATTGGTGAAGCTTTGGATCAAGAAGGTTGAAGCGAATCCGAAGTTCCGGTTTACCGCGAAATTGCACCAGGCATTCACCCATAGCCGGGTGCTGCATGAGGAGCAGATCCGGGAATTCAAGGAAGGCGTGCGGCCGCTGATGCAGGCCCGGCGGTTGGGCGCGTTGCTGATGCAGTTCCCCTGGTCGTTCAAGTTTACGGCGGAGAATCGGGAATTCTTCATCCAGTTGCGCCGCGCGTTTAGCGAGTTTCCGCTGGTGGCCGAAATGCGGCATTCAAGCTGGATGGCGCAGGAAGCCGTGGGAACATTTCTGGACTATCGCGTGGGCTTCTGCAATATCGATCAGCCCGAATATACGCGGGCGATGCCGCCGACGGCGTTCCTGACTTCGGAGGTCGGCTATGTGCGGCTGCATGGGAGGAATCCGCAGAATTCGCTGGGCGCATTCGACCGGTCAGCTCCGCGGGGCAGGCAGCACGATTACCTCTATACGGAGGCGGAGCTGGCCGAGTGGGCGAAGCGGATTGAGCGGATCGGCCAGTTCGCCGATTCGACCTACGTCATCTTCAACAATGACGCGTCGGCGAAAAGCGTCGTGAATGCGCTCGAGTTGCAGGCCATGATCAAAGGCGTCCGCACCACGGCTCCGCGGGAATTGCGAAGGAAGTATCCAGTGCAGCTCGAAAAATTCGGGCCGCATCGGGCGGAGCAGCAGGAACTTTTCCAGGCGGCCTAGCAGCCTTCGTACAAGAAATGCGGATACCGCACCGTTTTTCTCCCTGAGCGTTTCGTGGCGATGCAGTACATCTGCTCGCCACGGAGCGCTGTCGAATAGCCGTTGCGCTCCAGGAAGTCCTTGACCCACATGTCGGTGCCGTAGCCGGGGATCACCTCGGTGAACAGGTTGCTCACTTCGAATCCGGCGGACTCGACAGCTTCGCGAAGCTCGTTCGGCGTGTACTCGCGGACGTGTGGAATCTCGGTTTCCGACGCTTCGCCGTGTGGATACGGGAATTTCGAATAGAGCTGCGGATTGCCGCTCTGCTCTAGCACCCGCGCGACGGCCAGGAAACTCGCGACGTTCGGAGTCGTCAGGATCAGCGTCCCGCCGTCTTCCATGACGCGGTGCATTTCGAACAGCATGTGCATCGGGTCGTTGATCATGTGCTCGAAAATTTCGCAAGCAAGGACGGTTTCGAAATGGCCGTCTTCGTAGGGATACGGATCTTTCTCAGCGTTGAACAGATCGACGAAGCAGCGAAACACTTCCCTGCCCCCGACAGTCACGGTTTTTTCGTCGACTTTGCCGAGCGGCCCGAAGTAGGTCCCGCGCACTTCCTTATAGCCGAGCACACACTGGAGCGGCGGCGCCATGTGCATGTACGTCCCCATCTCCAAAATGCGTCCGGAAGACTTCGGCGGAGGCACCAGCGTCAGCGTCCGCGCGACGCGCGGGATGTGGATCTCCAGATAATTCCGCGCGGCATCGTCGGGCTGATCCATGGAGCGAACGAACGCGGCGATCTCGTCATAACGGTCGCGTGGAGGAATACTTTCGATGGGTTTCTGCACGTCGAAGTGAGAGAGTTTTTCGTCGGCCTTCACCAGGATATCGCGCAGGGAACGAATCAGTGGCATCGATGGCCTTCTCGCATTGTAGCCAACCGCGCCCGCAAAACGGATGTTCATTTTCGGCTGGACTTTCCGCAGGTGTAGACGGGAGAGTCTATGCTGAAAACTCTGGCATTCTTACTGGCGCTGGGAGCGCCCATCCGCGCGGACTTGATCGCGCTCGATCCGGGTTCGAATCACACGAATGGGTCTGTTAACGACGCGAACGTGATCGGTTGGGAGTTCACGGTCAACGATCCAATTACTGTCACCCAACTCGGCTTGTTTGACGTGGGCGGCGACGGCTTCGCGGATTCACATCCAGTCGGTCTGTGGACGGATACCGGGAGCCTGCTGGCTTCGACCACGATTCCGGCGGGGACCGCGGCCAATCTGGTGGACGGATTCCGCTATGAGTCGATCGCATCGACAATGCTCGACCCCGGAACTTACGTCATCGGAGCATTCTACCCGCGAAGGAGCAACGACGAGATCCTTCTGTTTGTCTCGGGGCTCACGACCGCTTCTCCGATAACTTACCTCGAGAACCGGGACGCAACCCTGGCGGTCACATCGCTTTCGTTTCCCGACGGCACGTTCAGGAACCAGGAACAGGGCTATTTCGGACCGAACTTCCAATTCACGACACCGGAGCCGTCGGCATTGTGGCTGTGCGGAGCCGGCCTGATCGGGCTCGCCTCCATTCGCCGGCGTTGGTTCTGGCGCTGAATCACAGCTTGGAAACGACGCTTTTCGCGAGCGTGGTAAGTTTGGTCTGCGCGTCATTGACCGGGAGTCCGTAAACTCGAACGAGAATGATCGCGCTTCCCTTTCTCATCCACAGGCTCGCGAAATTCTCGACTCCCGTGAAGAACGCCTCGTCGCCGATGCCTGAGAGCGCGGTTTTCGATCCGGACTTCGCCCCTGCGAACATTTTCTCGCTTTGCCTGGAAACGGTGACCATCACCTTCGATGGGCCGGTCGCGTGCCAACTACACCCGGTATTCGCAATCGGAGAGCCCGTGCCGACGCTCACGCCCATCACAGAACCCACCTGACTCTGCGTGAGCAAAGTGCACGGGGCAGCTTCGCCAAACGCGATCCGCGAACAGCAGAGCAACACGACGAACCCGCTGGAAAAAAGAGACGCGAACGATCTGTGTAGCTTCATACCGCTAGCGTACTCGAAAAAAGAAACGCCGATGAACGAGACCGAGCTCTGGGTTCAGCGGTGGAGAAGAAGACGTCGGCGCTCATTGCTCATGTGGTGCGGGCAGGATGGGATGACGACGCGGGCGAACCTCGGCACATAGGATGCTTGCGATTTGCTGGCGGGAGTTCTCAGGAAATCTGAGAAATCTCTGTCTGTCCCGGTTTTCCTCGCTGTGCTTGCCCTTGCTCATCTGCCTTCCCCTTTCGTTCGTCCGAAATCGTACTCCATCTCGGACCGATTAAGGGGTTCACGTCACCAGCGCCAGCAGATCCCACGGATCGGCCACGCCGAGATGAACGCCGGCGCTGCTCCATTCGTATTCGCCAAGCCGGGTCGGCGATGTCCCCTTCGCCGTCCCTTCCTACGGGTTCTCTGCCGTCTATTGATGAGCGGCGGCATGTGGGAGTCACACGAACTTGATTCTACGTAGCGCGAAGAACACCATCCGCAGTAACGTTGCGCCATCGCGCCAGCGGTTTATATTGGTTTGTCCGTAAATTCGCTCGTGGTAGCGGACCGGCATATCGACCATCTTGAGATTGCACTTTGCGGCGCCGAAGATCAGGTCAAAATCACCGAATGGGTCAAACTCGCCAAAGTAAGCTCGCCCTTTGGCGATGCGTTCGTAGTTCGCTCGCGTGAACACTTTGGTGCCGCAAAGGGTGTCCTTGATGTTCTGTCCCAACAACCACGAAAAAGCCAGGCTAAAAAACTTATTGCCAACGAGATTAAAAAAACGCATGGCCTCCTTGTCCATGGGGTAAACCAAGCGCACGCCGTTGACAAACTCCGCGGTACCGCTCGCGAGGGCGTTGTAGAATCGCGAAAGGTCCTCCGGCGCCACTGTAAGATCGGCATCCAGAATCATCAGAATATTGCCGGTCGCCTTCTCAAAACCCAGGCGCACCGCGTCGCCCTTGCCTGTTCCTGTCTGCCTGAAGAATCTGCAGTTCCGATGCGGGTATTGTGAAATACAACGCTGAATTTCGGCAGCGGTTTGATCGGTCGAATTCCCCTCAACGAAGATCAACTCTGCGTCGCCCAACTCCTCGGTACGCTGAAAAATGTTTTCAATATTCCCTTGCTCGTTCCGTGCGGGCACGATGATGCTCACCGACGCGGCCGTCAGCGGCGTAGGCTTCGGCCTGGCGATGAGAAAATTGGCGAGCGCAAAAAGCCGGAACGGGAACAACTTCACCAGGTAGCGATTTTCGAACCGGTCAATGAGGGGCGTTCGGATGGGCCACAGGATGTCGGCCCAATGCCGGATTGTTTCGAATCCGGCCAATTCCAGCAGGTTTTCCAGATCCTCCGTTGTCAGCCAATTCTGCGGGAGCAGCGGAGCGGCCAAGCGAGTTCGTTCGGCAAACTTACGAGGCAATTCCCACAAGCGGCTGTAGGTATTCAGAACGATCCGCGTTTGGGGACCAGAGAATCGCTGCAGCCTTTCCAGCAGCAACTGCACATCCCACAAATCGTTGACGAGGTCGGACAGAATAATGAAATCGAACTGTTGATGCGGGTCGAATTCCTCCGCGCTGGCCTCGGCGAAGTGCAGATCCGGATAGCGGCGCGACGCGGTCGCAATCATCTGAGGCGCAAAGTCCACACCCACTCCGACACCAGGTTGGAGCGCCGCGAGCAAATCTCCTTCACCACATCCGAGTTCGAGCACGCTCGACCCGGGCGGGATGAGATAGCAGTAAATCTCCGCGAGCCGTCGATGATAGTAGGAGTTCAGGCCTTTCCAGACGGGCGATCGCCAATTCGCAATCGTGCTCCAATGTTCGCGACGCTGCTTTTCGTAGGTCCCGGCAGCTGGCTCGATTGGCGAAGATACCATAGCACCGTGATTCTCGCGTCTCGCCGCAATCGCGCTGCCACGCAGAATGACTTGGAACGGTAAGAGTGATGGTAACACCCAAGCGCTCCGGCAACAAACGGCGACTCAACCCGAAGACTGGCGGCCGGCCGAGCGCGGCATTGTTACTGTTGCGCCGCCCACATTAGTTCTGAGCCGAAGAATGCCCAAAAGAGGGTGATGAGCATTCCCATTGAAATGGCCATCGCAAGTTGACGGCGGGGACCTTGAACAACCGCATCGATCCCCGCCGAAAACGCAACGGCGCCTCCAAAAAACCACGGAAAGAGGAAGCGTCCCTGGAAGATACTCCACTCGTGGTGGCGCAACGCGGTCACGTTGAGTAGTAAGATTCCGATCGCGATCGTGAGGGCAAACACGCTTTGCGCGAGCTTCCGCAAGTCGTCTTGCCGCGAAGAATCGAATGCGCGCAGAAGCGCGGGCAACCCATAGAGTAGACTTCCAAGCCCGACGAAGAAAAAAACACTCGGCAAGAGCGCCATGAGAAAAATGGCTGACCCCAAGTATCGTAGGTTGCTGCGGCTGCCGTGGTTGAGGCTTCCATCGGGAATATGCGGGTACCAAAAGGTTCCATACAGGAGCACGGGATAAGCGCCCGTCGTCGCCTCTCCAACAATCGGCGAAGTGACGAGACGACCGACGTTCACGTCAAGGAAGGACTGAAGGCCCCGGTAGGTCCGTTCGTGATCAATGCTCCAGTCCTGGCCGAGGTCCATGTTGCTAAAGAAGGGATCGTCATAGCGAACCAGATTATCGGCGAACTTAAATCCGCCCAGGAGGGTCACAATTCCGATAAAGGCGTAAGCGCGAACGATCGCATTCCAGCCGTGGCTCTTCTGGCGAGGATACCAGCAGATAAGAACCAACAATACTGGAATCAATACGACAAAGGTTGTCTTCGTTAAGAGTCCGGCCCCTACGACCGTTGAAAGCAGAATCAACCCAGGCCAGGATGGGACTCGGATATATCTCCAGGTAACTATGGCGGCGAGACTTCCGAAAAGGATCGCGAGTGTGTCGTTTGACACGTAAAGTGAGAACAGAACGAACTGGGGTAGAAAGCACGCCATCAGAAAACTGTAGGCTTGCGCGCGTTGAGAGATGATAACTCCGCTGCGTGTGATCAAGTGGAAGAGTGCAAACAGTGTAGCAATCGAAAAAGCAAGCGAGAGTCCTTGGATCGCCTTCAGGCGTCCGGTAAAACCGAGGCTTGCTGCCATCAAATAGTAAAGTGGCGGATTGTGGGCCTCATGAATTTGCCAGGTTTGCGGTAGGGCATGGAACCGGAGCAGGAAGGCAATCACCTGTTCGTGATGGTCGACATTGGCAGGTGCGAGGAACCAGAACGTGATGATACGTAAAGTGATTCCGAGGACTAGTAGAAGGACTAGAAATCGTGGGCGCATGCAGCGGTAGGAAATCCGGAAATCCGGGACAGACGGACATTTCTCAGATTATCGCACCTACCCGAGTGAAGAAGATGTCGCGGCGCTGGTTGCCTCGCTGGGTGACGTGGTGCGGGCACAAGGGGATGACGACGCGGGCGACACTCGGCACATAGGATGGGTGCGATCGGCTGGCGCGGTTTTCTCCCGGTTTTCCCGGTTCTCCTGTCTGTCCAGGGAAAGCGAACGCATCTTCACCAGGCAGAGATGATTTCAGAACCGCGCTTCGGCGAACACCCGGCTCTATAACGGAACACAGCGAGCAGCCAGAATAGCGCCATGGCGAACACAAGTATTACAGGTTGGTGGTGTTGCCAAGGGACTCGTGCGAGGCGGTAGCTCAAATGGCCGTTGCCGAGCCGTATATTTTCCATCGTGGCGGACCAAAGGCCAGTCAGCCCCGTGCCCACCACGCTGGTTATGGCGGAGACGTAGACAGTCATCATCACCCCGCGGAGCCTGTCGCGGTTGCGCCAAAACGTTTCGCAGAGCTTGTGGGTGATGAGATACGCGGCCAGTCCATAGAGCACGGCAAAGGATAGGATGACGCCCCAATCAAAGATCTTCGGGCGATCGGAGAGCGACTGGCGGACTTGGTCCACCGAGACTCTGTGATCGCGAGCGACAAACTGGAATAAACTTGCCATGCACCGATCTCTTTCCTGCGCATAGGCGGCCCAGCCGTCGAAATGGCCGGAATCGCCGGAATGGAGGCCACAACAGGCATCGGCATAGCGGATCGCCAAGTCCTCAGCGAATTCCGCTTCCCTGGGAAGCGATGCAGATTGAGCGCGGTGATTCGAGTTCCAAGAATTGGAGCGCTCTGCCGGCCAGTCGCAATTCGGTTTTGGACGCGCACGTTGCAGACTTTGCCCCACAATCCCTGACGTTGCGATCACGAAAACGAGGAGGATTCGGAGTGCCACTTCTCTCTTCTTGTGTCACGCGTTGGCGCGACGCAATCTTGGACACCGCCGGTAGCCGGGAAGGTTCCCCGGGAAATCGGGGAAAGACGGACATTTCCCGATTTCTCCATAGCCGTTATCATACTCGAATAAGCCCTACCAAAAAGAAATGCCGATGAACGGGACCGAAATCTGCGTTCATTGGCGTTAATCCGTGATCTGGAACCCCGCCCTTACGGGCAGGGCTGTTATTCAGCCAGAGTATCTTCGGCCGGAGCCGGTTCTTCCGAAAGACCGCCCGCGTAGAGCGCGCGCGTTTCTTCGTCGTAACCGGGGATGTCGAGAGGGTTCTACTCCTCGGTCACCATCTCCTCTTCGACGACCTCTCCCGCGGGGAAAAACGGGTTCGATTTTTTTCGTTTATAGCTGAAAGATCGACGTCCACGTGGTCCGCCAGCCGTTGTATCCCTTGATCAGCGAGACGTTGCCGCGACCATCGGTTTTCCAGAACTCACCGGTCCCCGTGGAGGCTTCGTAGAACAGCAGATCCGTGTAGGGGCCGCCGGAGTAGTTGCCAGGAACGATCATCGTCCAATCGTGTCGCCAGTTCGTAGCGCCGCCGATTCTCGCGACGTCGCCCTTGCCATCGGTTACCCAGAAATCGCCGGTGCCGGAGGAGGGCTCGTAAAAGAGAAGGTCGGTGTATTTTCCGTTCGAGAATTTACCCGGGATGATCATGGCCCAGGTCTTGCGCCAATTCGTATTGCTCTTGATGAGGGAGATGCTCCCTTTCCCGTCGGTTCGATAAAATTCTCCGGTGCCCGCGGCTTGGTCATAGAACAGCAGATCGGTGTAGGGGCTGTCCGAGAATTTCCCGGGGATGATCACCATCCAGCTCGTGCGCCATCCGGTATGCTGGTTGCCCAGACGCGAGATGCCGCCCTTGCCGTCGGTGTGCCAGAACTCGCCGTAGCCTCCCGCGCGATTGTAGAAGAGCAGATCCGAAAACGCACCGCCCGAAAAATTGCCGGGGATGATGTGCGTCCATACCTTCTGCCAGTCGCTATGCGTAGGACCCGTGAGCGAAATGTGACCCCGGCCGTCGGAGTTGTAGAACTCGCCCTGGCCGTCGTAGAAGAGAACGCTCGATGCTTGAGGATTCTGCTTCGGCGTGAAGTTGCCGGGGATGATGATCGACCAGTCGCGGCGAAAATCGCTGTGATTGAGCTGGAGGTCCATCCCGGCTTGGCCATCCACGGAATAAAATTCGCCAACGCCGTTGGCGCGATCGTAGAACATCAGCTCGCTTCGTCCGGCGTGGATCGGCGGCGGATATCCGCACGCACCGCCTGCCGCCGGGCAATCGCCGGCGTGGCCCTGGCTGGCGATGGATGCAATGAAATATGTATACGGGAACGGCGGCGGAAACGTCCTGCTGGACTGAACGTAGGAATTGCCGAGCGACGGAGCCGGATCCACGAAGAAATTTCGCCAGGAATTGTTGCAATTTCCCGCGCAAGCGTCGCAGACTTCCTGATTGAAGAAGGAAGCGTCGGGATCGCAGGTCATTTCCGCGATCTCATGGCTGAGCGTGTCCGCGTAAAGATCCAGGCGATCCTCAATCGTCAGATTGGGCGCAAGGACGTTCACGAAACAATAAGAGCAATCGCCCTGATCGTGATAACCGAGGATGCCTTGGGTGACATCGGCGTCCGTGTTGATCATCCCGGGAGGGTTGAGAAAGATGAGACACGTCGAATCGTGATTCAGCAGCTTTTGGCCCAGAACGAGATACACCCAGTGGCGCACCGTGTCGTCGTTGAACTTGGCGGTGGTCACCGGCACGACAAGATCGATTTCCTGCTGCGCGACCGTGAGACTGTTCGGCCCATACTGCGTGCAGTATGCGGATAGGGGGCGAACGGCCATCGTTGCATACTGGATGGCGGTTTTCATATCGGCCACGCTCACGTTCACAGCGCCGCCGCTCGAAAGAAGGTCGAACAGGATCCGCACGAAATAGATGGTGCCCTTAAACGGAGGATCGCCAAAGAGCGAGAACGGCTGGATCTTCGCCGGCGGAGGCTGAAGCTGTTTTTTCACGCCAGGGAGATCCGGGTGCGCGGCGGCGAGCTGCGCATCGGACATTGTGTGAAATTGTTGCAGGACGTTGAACGGCAGAATACTGGAAAATCCTTCGAGCGGTTCCTGCGCGGGGATAATATGGGGCGCGAGCTTCTGAATCGCGCGGGCATTTTTGAGCGCGCGGGTTCCGCAGATCCGCTTTGCGACTGGTGGCTTGGTAGTGATCGGAAGTGGATGCATGTTCCCTCGCGAATACCTGCGAGATTTTCACAAAGGAATTGGTCGGCGTAACGTTACAGAATCAGCGCGCGGGCACGATGGGATGACGACGCGGGCAAACCTCGGCACACAGGATCAGTGCGATTCGCTGGCGGGAGTTCTCAGGAAATTTGAGAAATCTCCGTCTGTTCCGGTTTTCCCCCCATCTATCCCGGTTTTCCCCCGCTAGTTTGGCGGTACAAAGGCGTTATTCACGATTTCAAGGTGATGGGCCGTCATCTTTCCCCCTGCCCGAGGAACGGTCTCGACGGACGTCTTCAGTTCCCTTCCGTCGTTGAGGTCGATGATCCAGCGAATTACAAACGGCACATGGTGTTCGTGTGTCAGTGCATTACCCTTTTCGAACGTCACTTTCTCAACGACCTGGAGAGCACTCTTTTTGCCAATTGCGGAAAGCGAACCGTCCTCGATTACGCCTGCGTATTCCCTCATAAACGAGTTCCATTGATTATCATCACTACAGAGATCCGCCGGCAGTCCATAGCTAGTCAAGAAAGAATTCAATTGACGACGGAACGTGTCGAGATATATGAAGTCACGAAAAAGCCTGAACTCTTCCCAGAAATTCCAGGGACCGGTCGGGGTCAAGTATGCGACCGTATTCGTAACCCATCTTTCGACTTTTCCGAGGAACTCCTCCGTCGTTTTTGGCGAATCCAAATCGACGTGGAGCGCCCAGTGACAGTACATCCATAAGGAACCCATAGCGTGTCCACGATCGTCGCGCTCAAGTACTTTCCTTACCTCGGCCAAGAGATAGACAACCTTGCATTCACTATCGATCGGGTGTTGGAGAAAACGTGCGAGTTTTCCAACAATAGCATCGGTCATAGAATTCACGCGCCTCGGGAGGATACTATCACAAACAAAAGCGCCGATGAACGAGACCGAAATCTGCGTTCATCGGCGTTAATCTGCGGCCATTTGAACCGCGCCCTTACGAGCAGGGTTATTCAGCCAGAGTATCTTCGACCGGGGCCGGTTCTTCCGAAAGACCGCCCGCGTACAGCGCGCGCGTTTCTTCGTCGTAACCGGGGATGTCCAGAGCGTTCTGCTCTTCGGTCACCATCTCCTCTTCGACGCCTTCTCCCGCGATGCGAACACCGCGGTAGTATTCCATGCCGGTGCCGGCAGGGATCAGGCGGCCCATGATGACGTTTTCCTTCAGGCCGCGCAGGTAGTCGACCTTGCCGTTGATGGCGGCTTCGGTCAATACACGTGTCGTTTCCTGGAACGAAGCAGCGGAGATGAACGAATCCGTGGAGAGCGACGCCTTGGTGATCCCGAGCAGCACCGTTTTGCCGAGCGCCGGACGTCCGCCGGCTTCGATCACTCGATTGTTCTCCTGGCGGAATTTGAACTTGTCGACGACTTCCTCAGGCAGGAACTCGCTGTCGCCGATGTCCTCGACGCGCACCCAGCGCATCATCTGACGCGCGATCACTTCGAGGTGCTTGTCGTTGATGTTGACGCCCTGCAGACGATAGACTTCCTGGATTTCGTTCACCAGGTATTTCTGCAGTTCTTTTTCGCCGAGCACGGCCATGATGTCATGCGGGTTGCGAGGACCGTCCATCAGCGGATCGCCGGCGCGGACACGCTCGCCTTCCTGCACGTTGATGTGGACGCCGCGCGGGATCGAGTATTCTTTCTGCTCCCCGTCGTCGCCCGTGATGTACAGCTTGCGCATGCCCTTCGAAATTTCGCCGTACTTCACCGTGCCGTTGATCTCGCTGATCACCGCGGTTTCGCGCGGCTTGCGAGCTTCGAACAGTTCGACCACGCGCGGCAGACCGCCGGTGATGTCTTTCGTCTTGGTGGTGGCTCGCGGGATCTTCGCGAGCACGTCGCCGGCGTGCACTTCATCGCCGTCGGAGACGGTCAGGTGAGCGTGCATCGGCATGAGGTAACGCTTTTCATCCGACTTTGAGCCGCCGACCGGGCGAACCTGAATCGCGGGAACGCGCTTCTCATCGGTCGAATCCATCACGACCCACTGTGAGCGGCCCGTGATTTCGTCGACCTGTTCCTGCATGGTCAGGCCTTCGGTCAGATCTTTGAAGTGAACCACGCCGCTGATTTCGGTGAGGATCGAGAACGTGTACGGATCCCACTCGAGCAGCACGTCGTTGGCTTTGACGGGAGCGCCGTCGGCAAACAGGATTTTCGCGCCGTACACGACGGGGTAGCGTTCTTTTTCACGCTGCTTGTCGTCGAGGATCGCGATAATGCCCGCGCGATTCATGGCAATCAACTCGCCCTTGGCGTTTTTCACCGTGACGACATTGATGAACTTCACGAATCCCTTCGACTTGGCATCCTGCTTGGACTGCTCCGCCGAACCCTGCGCCGCACCGCCGATGTGGAACGTGCGCATGGTGAGCTGCGTGCCCGGCTCGCCGATCGACTGAGCCGAGATGATGCCGACCGCTTCCCCGCGCTCGACCATGCGGCCGGTCGCGAGGTTGCGTCCGTAGCAGAGCTGGCAGACGCCGCGCTTCGATTCGCAGGTCAGCACCGAACGGATTTTGACCACTTCCTTACCGGCGGCCTGAATCGCGCTCGCCAGATCTTCGGTGATTTCCTGATTGGCTTTGACGATCGTGCTGCCTTCATAATCGAGCTGATCTTCCAGGGCCACGCGGCCGACAATGCGGTCGCGCAGATTCTCGATGATTTCGCCCGATTCGATGATCGGCGCGACTTCGATTCCGTCGCCGGTTCCGCAATCGCTTTCGGTCACGATCACGTCCTGAGCCACGTCGCACAGGCGGCGCGTCAGGTAGCCGGAGTCGGCGGTCTTGAGAGCGGTATCGGCCAATCCCTTGCGGGCGCCGTGCGTCGAAATGAAGTATTCGAGCACGTTGAGACCTTCGCGGAAATTCGCGGTGATCGGCGTCTCGATAATTTCGCCCGACGGCTTGGCCATCAGTCCGCGCATCCCGGAGAGCTGGCGGATCTGCTGCTTCGAACCGCGCGCGCCGGAGTCGGCCATGATGTAAATCGGGTTGAGGTAACGGCCGGTGCGGTCGTCTTCCTCCATCCGTTTGAACATTTCTTCGGAAACGCGTTCGGTGACCTTCGACCAGATCTCGATGATCTTGTTGTAGCGTTCACCGTGCGTGATCGCGCCCTCCTGATACTGGGAGCGGACCTCGATCACCTGCTTCTCGGCGTCCTTGACGAGCCCGGCCTTTTCGCCCGGCACGATCATGTCGTCGATGCCGATCGAAATTCCGGCGCGCGTGGCGTACAGGAATCCGAGAGCCTTCACCTGGTCGAGCATGGTGACCGTAATCGGCAGGCCATGCTTTAGATAGCAGTATTGAACGAGCTGTGTGAGACCTTTCTTCTTGAGCAGCCCGTTGATGAACGGCATCTCGTCGGGCAGCACGTCGTTCAGGATCACGCGGCCGACGGTCGTGTCCATGTACTGCTTGTTGAACTCGATCGGCTCCGTGTGCAGCAGGTTCTGATTGTCGAACGCTTTGACAAGATCGATGACCTTGCCGGTGTAGCGCAGCTTGATCGGCGTCAGCGTTTCCACCTCGCCCATTTCGAGCGCGATCAGAACGTCGTCGATCGAAGCAAAGGTGCGGCCCTCGCCCTTCGTGCCCGGGCGAGCCTTGGTCAGATAGTACAGGCCGAGCACCATGTCCTGCGTCGGCACCGCGATCGGCGCGCCGTGCGCGGGCGACAGAATGTTGTTCGCCGAAAGCATCAGCGTCGACGCTTCGATCTGCGCTTCGGGCGAAAGCGGAATGTGGACGGCCATCTGGTCGCCGTCGAAATCGGCGTTGAACGCGGTGCAGGTCAGCGGATGCAGCTTGATCGCTTTTCCTTCGACCAGGACCGGTTCAAAGGCCTGAATGCCGAGACGGTGCAGCGTGGGAGCGCGATTCAGAAGAATCGGGTGATCCTTGATAACCTCTTCAAGGATGTCCCACACCACCGCGTCCTGCTGCTCGACCAGCTCTTTCGCCTGCTTGATGGTCGTGCAGTGGCCGCGCTGTTCCAGGCGATGATAGATGAACGGTTTGAACAGCTCGAGCGCCATCTTCTTCGGCAGACCGCACTGGTGGAGCTTCAAGTCCGGACCGACGACGATCACCGAACGGCCCGAATAATCGACGCGCTTGCCGAGCAGGTTTTGGCGGAAGCGGCCTTGCTTGCCCTTCAGTATGTCGGCGAGCGACTTCAGCGGACGCTTGTTGGCGCCCGTGATGACGCGGCCGCGGCGGCCGTTGTCGAACAACGCGTCAACGGCTTCCTGCAGCATGCGCTTCTCGTTGCGCACGATGATGTCGGGCGCCTTGAGCTCGATCAGGCGCTTCAGCCGGTTGTTGCGGTTGATCACCCGGCGGTAGAGATCGTTGAGGTCCGAGGTCGCGAACCGGCCGCCGTCGAGCGGCACCAGCGGGCGCAGCTCGGGCGGGATCACCGGCACCACCTCGAGGATCATCCA
>JAIQFJ010000541.1 GCA_020073325.1 Terriglobia bacterium
ACGGCGCGATCGATCCTCAACCGGGTGCGATAGGGAACCAGTCCGCGATAGACTCCGCGTGCGAACTCGCGCATGTTTCGAGTATCGACAAACTCATCCTCGGCAACCGAGTCTTTTTCGGACGCGGAGCGCGATTCCCAGGTCATGCGCGGCCAATGAATGGGCCGCGTCAGTTCGAACAATCGCGCCGGGTCGAGCTCGCGCCGGTGCATCCAGGCGCCGCGCGGCGGCTGCTGACTCCGCCGGTCCGCCAGTAGCGTTTTCGATCGCGCGGCCCAATTCGCGTGAACTGCCTGGGCGTGTTCGCGGCGCAGCACATCGCGCAGAGCCTCGACATGAAAAGGATAGAGAATGTCGCCCTGACGCGCATAGGCGACAAACGACCCGTGGACCGTCTGGCCCGGCAAGACCACCTCGAAACCAGTTACGGTTTGATTCGCGAGACTCCGCAGCGTCACGTCGAGCGAACCGCCGGCAAAGGCGTCAATCACGACGGAAACGTCGGGAATTTCGGCCTTCGGCCAGCGGCGAGAACCGGGCTCCGCCAATGCCGCTGCGGCGGCCTTCTCCGCAAACCGGACGGCATTGTTCCGCATCGTCCGCCTGTGGTCGATCCGATTCGCGTGGAACGTCGCGCTTTCCTGGTGATAGATGAAGATGTGCCGCGCCACGCCCAGGCGGTAGCCTGCCAGGCGCGCGCGCAGGCAGAAATCGTCGTCCTCGAAATTGCCGCCTTCAAACGATTCGTCCAGACTGCCGAGCTCGCGCCAGACTTCAGTCCGGAATGCCGCGCAAAAAAACGGGATCCGCTGCGGCAGGACCAATACTTCCGGAGCGGCGCGCCGCCGAGCAGCATACTCCTCCGCGCTCGCTGCGGTCACATCGAAAGCCGCGGCCTCGACCAGGGCCGCTTCGCCCGCGCGATTCGTCATCGGGCTGACGACGCCGAGTTGCGGATCCGCCGACAGCGCTCCGTCGAGTCCTTCGAGCCAGCCGCGCGTCACAACCGTATCGGAATTCAGCACGACAAGCGTGCGTCCGCGCGCCACGGCGGCTCCCCGGTTGACGGCGCGAGCAAATCCGAGCGGCTTCGGGTCGTGCACATAGACAATTCCGGGATGCTCGTGCGCGATCCATTCGCCGATATCCGGCGCGGACCCGTTGTCGACCGCGATCACTTCGAATGGCAACTCACCAGCGGTTCGATAAATGCTCGCGACGCACGCTCTGGCGAACGGCAGCCCGTTGTAGATCGGAATGACGATCGAGGCCTGAGGATTCACGGGCTGCACCTTCTCTTTTGTAGCAAGACGGCGCATCACGTCAGCGCGGGTCCGGATTGCGGCTCTCCAGGATCTCGCCAAGCGCGTAGTGCAGCCTCCAGCGCGATTCGACGCTCGCGCGCCGATCGCCTCGAAGCAGCGCCAGCAGCGATTTTGCGGCCTGCATCGCTGCATACTCGATGAGGCCATGCGGGACACCGCACAGCGTGAACGAACCCGTGTATCGTTTGGCATCGCGCAAACGGTAGGCGCCTCGTCCGAAGTTTCTGGCGCGCCGGAAGATCCAGCCTGGCTCGGTTTGAAAATCCCGCACGATGTGTTCGACCACCGCGCTTTCGACATGCCAGGACAGCAGCCCGGCGCGCTGCATTCGCAGGCAGAACTCGGTTTCCGATCCCATCGCGTAACTGCGGTTCGCACGCGGTCCGATGGACGCGTCGAAGCGATGACCGCCGGTGAAGACGCTCGCGCGGACCGCCAGGTTCGGACCGAACAAGCAGTCGGCATCCACCTTGCCCTCGCGCAGTGCCGCGGGCGTCACGGCGTAGGTGACGTCGAGCGGAACCCAATCGAGAATCCAGGCTTCGGGCGCGCGTTCCCATCGCGGCAGAATTTTGCCGCCGAACAACGCATAATCCGGGTGCGAATCCGCCGCTTCGCGCAGCGAAATCAACCAGGCGGGATGAGGAATCGCGTCGTCGTCGGTGAAGACGACCAGGTCGCCGGATATGTGATCCAACCCGCGATTCAGCGCGGCATTTTTTCCGCGCGCAGGCTCGTGGCAAACCTTGATCGGCAGACGCGAGGCGTAGGATTCGACCACTGCGAGCGTCGAATCCGTCGAGCCGTTGTCGGCGATCACGATCTTCCAGTCGCTCGCCGGCTGCTCCATCCGGCAATACGCGTCGAGACACAGGCCGAGCGTGCGCGCTGCGTTGTACGTCGCCATCAGGACGGTCAGCATTTCAGCGCGCGCGAGCTACCATTGCGGCTTCCGCACGAACGGCTCCGAGAGGCGCCGTCCGAAATATCCGCACGTTTCTGCGATCAGGGCCGATCGGCTGAGGTGTGTCCGCCGCGTAATTGGCCGGCACCGCGCGTCGCGCGTTTCCTCCGTGGTCAGTTGCTCATGAGTCTGCTGCTTGCCGACGTAGCCCAGACAGTGACGGCAGGCATCGAGCGCACGGCTCTCCGTGAGAAATCTCCAGAGCTCTGTGCGGAGATCCGCCGCGCGATGAATATCGAAACCGTCGTTTTCGGGCTGGTAGCCGGGCTGTCCGAGGCGCGCGAGATACTCGGTGAAGTAGGCGGGGCACGAACATTTATAGAACCATCCCGCGTGCACCATGTGGCAGTGATACATGTGCGCGTTCTTGCAGGTCCGGAAAATCAGGTTCGTGATCGGGCCGGGCGGATGCGGCTCGGTCACCATCGTGACCCGAAACGAGGAATATCCGGAAATCTCGAGCTGCGTCCCGCTCTCCTGTGCGCGCTGCCGTGCCTGCTCGATGCGACGCTCGTTCGGACGCGCGCCGGGATAAAGATTCAGGCGGACCTCGTCCACGTTCTCCCAAAAATCATCCGGCATCGTGTGGAGCAGGACGCCGTTGGTAGGCACCACGACCCGCGCCGCCACTTCCGACGCTCGCGCCGCTCTCAGAATCGGCACGATCCGCGGATTCAGCAGCGGCTCTCCGCCGAGAATTCGGATTTCATCCGCAAACAGGACCTTTGCGAGCGCACCCATATCCCGCGCGAGCTCGTCTTCAGCGGGCAACCGCGCCGCCAGGAACGGCGACATGTGGGAGCCTCCGGCGCAACGAAGATTGCAGTGGTCCGCTGCTGCGAACTCTACGGCTCGCGTGCGAATCCGGCCGTCCTCGATCCGATAGAGCATCTCAGCGAACGGGCGATCCGGCGGCCCGCAAACCGCGCGAGAGCGCCGAATCCTGAGCGAGTATAACAGCCTTCGCTCGCCGGCCGGGGTGCCTCGCGACGCCGGCCGGCGCGGTAATGCGCCCGAGTCGTTGTCGCAAACCCCGGCGGACTTGCGGAGGCAATTGGAGGCACATCGATAGCGCGGCAACGACGATGGCGAGAGTTCAGCAATCGTTGGCCGACGAATCGAACGCGCCCGGGCACGTCAACAGACGCGAGGTTTATACACCGCTTAGAGG
>JAIQFJ010000542.1 GCA_020073325.1 Terriglobia bacterium
CTTGCAGTTCGCCTGCCAGCCCGTGTCGGCATAATTCTGCACGCCCACCGGTTTCACCGCGTACCGGCCGACTTGGACGAACACGTTGTCGATGGTCAGCCCTTTGTGCGGCGTCGTGAACCAGATCGTGAAGTAGTCGTCGCGCGTGCTGCGGAACGTATGGTCGCGCGTCCAGGTATTTTCGACGCACACCAGGTGCGGAGCCTCGCCCGATCGCGCCACGACGGGCCATTTGCGATAGCCCACCGCCTGCGCGCGGCAATCGTGTTCGCCCAGCAGTTTCACATTGACGAATCCCGCCGTCCGCATGAACGCCTGCAGGCACGCGGTGTTCGGACCACACCAGTTATCGAACTGCCCGGCAAGTTCCGTGGTCTCGTAAAACTCCAGCAGCGGAACCGCCTGGGGCTGCGGCGGATCGTCGGTGACCAGCGTCTCGATGCACGCCATGTCCGTGGCGAGTTCGCACACGCGCTCGAGCGCCAGTAACGGATGCTTCAGGTGATATAAGACGCCGAAAAACAGCACGATATCGAAATAGCCGACTTCGCGCGGAGTCAGGTAGCAGATATCCTCGACAATGTACTCCACTTTCGAATTCAGCAGCTTTTTCGCCTGAAAAAACGTTTCCTGCCGCGCCGAATCCACCGCGACGACTTCCGCTCCGCGGCGCTCCATCTCGAAGCTGAACCACCCGTCCCAGGCGCCGATGTCGAGCACGCGCTTGCCGCGCAGGTCCTGGGGAATCGGATACTGCGCGATGCGCGACTTCAATAGCTCGATACTTTGAATCCCGGGAATCACTTCTCCATCCGGCAATTCAATCGAGTGATACCAGCCCAATTGGCCGAGCTGATCGATCAGCCTGGAAATTCCTTCCGTCGTTTCCGCGTTGCGCGCTCTTTGCATGTCTCATCGAAATTATACTGGGTGCAGCGCATGAAACGCCTTCTCGCGACGATCGCCGCCTTAAACATCGTTATGAATATTGCAACCGCTGCCACGCCCGACCTCGATGAACTGAACCGCATGATTGCCCGCTACGCTCCGGCCGAGTTGCGCGTCGATACGTCTCATCTGGATCCACGCGATCAGCAGGCGCTCGCGAAGCTGGTGGAAGCCGCGCGTGTCATCGACGATATTTTCATCACACAGCTCTGGAGCGCCAACGCCACGCTCAAGTCGCAGCTCGAACAGGATGCGTCGCCGCTCGGCAAAGCGCGGCTGCATTACTTCACGCTCAACAAAGGTCCCTGGAGCGATCTCGACAATCACCAGGCTTTCCTGCCGGGCGTGCCGCCTCAAAAGCCGCTGGGGGCAAATTTCTACCCCGACGAGATGGAGCGCGCGGAATTTGAAAAATGGATCGCCGGGCTCGACATTACGGATCCGCATCGCGAATCGGCCCTCGGCTTTTTCTCCGTCATTCGCCGCGGGACCGCCCCCACCTTCAGTGTCGGCCGCGACGGCAAGGAAGGCATGCACGACGAAGCCGTCCTGTTGCCGATCCCCTACAGCCTGGAATATTCCCGCGACCTGGGCCGCGCGGCCAAATTGCTGGAGGAAGCGGCGGCGCTGACGCCGAACGCATCGCTGCAAAAGTTCCTGAAGCTGCGCGCGCAGGCGTTTCGCGACAACAACTATTATCAGAGCGACGTCGCCTGGATGAAGCTCGACGCGCCGATCGACATCACCATCGGCCCGTATGAAACGTACAACGACGAATTATTCGGCTATAAAGCGTCGTTTGAAGCCTACGTCGGTCTGCGCGACGACGCCGAAACGGCGAAGCTCAAATCCTTCGCCGATCATATGCAGGAGATCGAAAACAATCTTCCCGAGGATCCGAAGTATCGCAACGCAAAGATCGGGGGGCTCGCGCCAATCGCCGTCATCAATGAGGTGATCGCCACGGGCGACGGCGCTCACGGCGTCCGCACGGCGGCGTTCAATCTGCCTAATGACGAGCGCATCGTCCGCGAAATGGGATCGAAGCGAGTGATGCTGAAAAATATTCAGCAGGCGAAATTTTCAAAGACGCTGGAGCCGATCGCGAAGCGCGTTCTTTCCGAAGCCGATCAGCGCGACCTGAGTTTCGATCCATTCTTCACGCACATCCTGGCGCACGAAATGACGCACGGCATCGGCCCGCAGAATGGCGTTCGCCAGGCGCTCAAGGAACTGCACTCGGCGATCGAAGAGGCCAAAGCCGACGCCACCGGCCTGTTCATGCTGCAGTATCTCTACGATCAGAAGCTCCTCCCGCCGGCCGAGCGCCCGCTATACACGACATTTCTTGCGTCGTCCTTCCGCACGCTCCGCTTCGGTGTGCACGAAGCGCACGGCAAGGGCATGGCCCTGCAGTTCAACTATCTCTCCGATAAAGGCGCCTTTGTTGCCAAGCCGGACGGAACGTTCGCTGTCGACTTCAGCAAGATCAAAGCCGCGGTGCGCGATCTGGTGCACGATCTTCTGACAATCGAGGCGACGGGCGATTACGATCGCGCGAAAAAAATGCTCGACGAATTGGCCGTGCTGCGTCCGCCGATGCAGCAGGCGCTCGACCGGTTGAAGGATATTCCGACCGATATCGAGCCGATCCGTTAGAGCTTACGCTTCGGCAACTTCGCGGTCGAGCCAGCCCAGGTATGCCTCCGACCCGTCAACAATGGGGAGCGCGATGATCTCGGGCACTTCGTAGGAATGCATCTTCGCGAGCTCCGATCGCAGGGCCGGAAACAGATCGCGGCGCGACTTGATCAGCAGGACAAATTCGGAAGCTTCTTCCACCGCGCCCTTCCAGCGATAAATGCTGCGCGCGCCGGGGACGATGTTGACGCAAGCCGCGAGTTTGAGTTCGACCAAATGCCGTGCGATTTTGCGCGCTTCTTCCTCCGTCTCGCACGTGCTGAGGATCACGATCTTATCTGTCACGTCCTCAGAATATCTCAGTCACGGCGCAGAGCTTCCATCGGATCGATGCGCGAGGCGCGCCGCGCGGGCAGATAGCTGGCCGCGAGCGCGACGACGGCCAGCACCGTCGCGACGGCGGCGAACGTCAGCGGGTCCGACGGCGTCACTTCGAACAGCAGCGTCGTCAGCACGCGCGTCACGGTGAGCGCGCCGCCCACGCCGGTCAAGATGCCGATCACAGCCAGAACGAGACCCTGGCCGACCACCATTCGCATCACGCTGGCGCTATCGGCGCCGAGCGCGCGTCGGATTCCGATCTCCTGCGTCCTTTGCCCGACCGAGTACGCGATGACGCCGAAGATCCCGACGGAAGAAAGCACCAGCGCGAGCGCGGCGAACGCCGTCAGCAGGATGGTGTTGAAGCGCGGCGCGGCGACCGAGTCCGAAACGTATTCGTCCATCGACCTCACATCGGCAATCGGCATGTCCTTGTCGAGCGCGTGAATTTCGGACTCGATCGCCGACGCGAGCGCTCGCGGATTGCCG
>JAIQFJ010000100.1 GCA_020073325.1 Terriglobia bacterium
CAAGGAAACCCCGATGTCGGGAGCGGAACTGCGCGAGTTGGCCGGAGCTCTGCCGCGCCCCGGGGGAAGCGCGGGAAACCTGCCGTCCTTCATCCAATTCCTGCCACGCCGCCAGTACATCAGCAACACGCAGAAATATGTGATGGGGCCGGCTGCATTGGCATCGCTGCCTCAAATGGAATCTGGAGCTGCGATTCGTTATCGTTGGCGTCGAGAACCGGGACTTGCAGGTCGCCCGCGCGGGCCGTCTGCACCCGCGCTCCCAGCACACTGACCAGAGCGCCGGGCGACGTCGCGCGCGCGACCATGTCGGCCGTGCTGACCACGCGCGGATCGCGCAAACGATGCGGCGCAAGCGTCGAGAAGACGCCGTAGCCGTCGATGGCGGCCCAAAGCTGATTGGCCTGCGCGTCGAGCTTCACATCCATCGCCGCGCCTTCGGGAAGGCCGGGGAGCGGACTCCAGCGCGGAGCCATCCCCAAAATATGGAAGTCGGTGGAGGCGGCATAGACGCCGCGATCGGTGGCGACGTAGATCGCCTTGCTCGCGGAATCCGCGGCGATTCCATGGGCGGCGGCATTGGGCAGGTTGGAGGTGTAATCGTCCCAGAAAATGCCGCCGTTTTCGGTCCTCACGACGTGCACCGGAGAAACGCCGGCCGGCGGATCGACCAGAGTTGCTCCGAAAGTGGCCAGCGCCACCCGTGGGTCGGCCGGATCCAGCCAGAATCGCTCGACGGCGCCACCTACGTAACCATTGTGTTTCCAACTGCTTCCGCCATCGGATGAGGCGCTGATCAGGCCGTCGCCGAAGCCCAGGTAAAGATACGATCCCGACTTCGCAAAGGCGGTGACTTTCAGGCCTCGCACCGCTCCATAGCTCTGTTTCTGCTGCTCTTCCGCCGTCAGCCCGGCGCTGTTGGCCAGGCGCCAGGCGATCTTCTGGCCCGGCTCCCATTCCACCACCGTGCCGCCGGTCAATTCGAGCTTCGCGCCGTGATCGCCCGTGGGCAGGCTCAACAGGCGAGCCGCCGGCAGGTTTGGCAGCGATTGATTCAGGCTGCTCCACGATTTTCCGCCGTCCATCGACCGGAACACGCCGTTCGATCCGGCGACGGCGATCTGCTGATCGTCGGTCGGCGAAACGGCCAGGTCGAGCAGCCCCTCGCCCAGGATTGATGCGCCGCGAAAGCTGGTGAGATTTTCCCAGGTCGCGCCGCCATTGTCGGACTTATAGGCGAACCGCGCGACAGCGTAAAGCATTGTCGCACGGCCTCTTAGGCGCGCGGACGGCTCGGGTGGGCGCGCTGCGGCGGCAGCCGACGGCTCGGGCGGAACCGCGGCGGACGAGGCGTGCCAGGTCTCGAAATCGGAGGTCTCGAAAACTCGCCCGGAAAGGGTATGTGCCAGGAGAGAACCCGACGCGGAATACCACACGCGATCCACTGGCCCGGTCGCGAGGCCGGCAAGGGATCGGTCAATTGCCGTATTTCCAATACGCCGCCAATCGGGTGCGTTCTGCGCGAAAGCACCCGATGCCGCTAGTACTGTGGCAGTCAGGACCCGGATTGTGGCCTTGTGATACACGGCTTCAGTCCATTGTATACTTCAGAATCGGTAGTTTGCCTTGGAAACTGTTGATTTTCATGACTAACGACCCTAGGATTTTCCCCCGGGCAGTGACTTGCTTTGCAATTTTAGTGTTAGACTGATTAGGACGAATTTCAGGTACTCTGGAATTCGAGAGGTTTAGGTCTGGCTATGCGTTGCGTTGGGCGCACGATCGGGGCGAAGTTGTCGCTGCTGTTGGCAGCCGCGTCCGCCGTGTGTTTGGGCCAGATGCCTCCCATCGATTCAGGAAATTACGCGGCCAGGGTCATGGAACTGACCGGCCAGGTTTCCGTTCTCAGAGACACAACCCCGTGGGCGCTCAACATCGGCGACCAGGTCCAGGTGAAGCAGTTGATCATCACCGGGCCGGATGGACAGGCTCGCTTCCAGGTTTCCGACGGATCGACGTTCGACGTGTATCCCAATTCGCGCGTGGTGTTCCGCAAGAATGCTCCGAACTGGCGCGACCTCTTAGATGTGCTGGTGGGCAGAGTGAAGGTGCACATCGAGCATATGTACGGCCCGAACCCGAATCGCGTGCTAACCCCGAGCGCGGTGATCTCGGTGCGCGGCACGACCTTCGATATTTCGGTCGGCGACGATGACGAAGCGACGCTGGTGGAAGTGGAAGAAGGCATCGTCGATGTGCGCCACGCGGTGCTCGGCGGGAATGCGAAGACTTTGACGACGGGCGAATCGCTGCGCGTGTATCGCAATGAGCCAATCGCCTCCAGCCGGTTCGACAAGGGCATGATCGCGCAGCGCGTGTTCCGCGCGGCCGTGAATGCGGTGACGACGTGGGAAGCGCGGATGCCGAAGACCGGTGCGGAGGGAGTCGGCATCGGCTCAGGCGACACGGGCAAGAAGGTTCCACCGCCGCCGCCGCCGCCGCCACCTCCGCCGGGACTGCCTGCGCCGCACCTGATGGCGACCAATCACGACGATGCCGTCAGTGTATTCGTGGTGCATCGGCCGCACGGGCGCTGGTATCGCTTCTCGCATGCGATGCTCAATGCGCTTTCGACTTACTTCCTGGGGCAGGCTCCGGGAAGCGACGTGATTCGCGCGATTCAGCAAGAAAAATAGTCCTCTGAAATATCCGCGTTGAACCGCTTCCTTTGGTCGGGCTCGTTGTGATCACGTGCCATGCGAAACTAGCAGTATGAAGGTCCTTGCCCTGATCTTTTTTGCGCTGGTCGCCCGCGGGCAGAGCGTAACGGCGGAATGGGACATTTCGCAGACCATCGCTGCGCTCTCTGCGCATGCCAAGCGGGTTAAGCCGATTCTGGATCAGTTGACCCCGCAGGAATGGGTGGCCAAGGGCGCTCCGCAAACTTACGTCACGCAATGGAAGGGCGCCGAGGACGAGCTTGGGTACCTGGTCGGCTCGGCGCAGGCTTTGGAAAAACAGCCGGAAAAATTGACGGTCGCGCTCGATACCTATTTCCGGCTGCAGTCGCTCGAGCTGCGGCTGAACTCGCTCGTCGACGGCGTAAGGAATTATCAGAATCCAGCAGTCGGCGATTTGTTGATCGGCGTGCTGGCGGAAAATTCGTCGAATCGCGACAAACTGCGCCAGTACATCACGGACCTGGCCACAACCAAAGAGAAGGAATTCGAGATTGTCGATAAGGAAGCGCAGCGCTGCCGCGGATCGATCAGCCGGCAACCGGCCCCGAAACCCGCGGCGCCCGCGAAAAAACAATGAGCGACGTACTGACATTCACCTGTAACATTTGCGGCGAGCCTTCGACCGAAATTTGTGTTCATTGCACCAAGGATACGTGCGAAAATCATCTCTGCGATAAGTGCCACCGGTGCAGCGATTGCTGCCAGTGCGCGCTTCGCAGGACCACTCAATGAAACGCACGGTACTTTTCTTTTTCAGTTGCATGCTCTTCGCTGCTCCGAAAATTCTGGTTCATGGCCATCGCGGCGCGCGCGCCATGCGGCCCGAAAATACGATTCCCGCGTTTGAGTACGCGATTCAATCCGGCGTCGACGTGCTGGAGCTGGATATGGCGGTGACCAAGGACAACATTCTGGTCGTCTCGCACGATCCGTATCTGGAACCGCCCGTCTGCAGCGGTCCGCAACCCAAGGCGACGATTCATGAATTGACGCTGGCGCAAGTGCGCGAATGGGACTGCGGCAAAGTGAAGAATCCGGGATTCGCGAAACAAACGCCCGTGCCGGGGACGCACATGCCGACGCTCGACGAAGTATTCGATCTGGCGCCGCGCGGAAATTTCCAGTTCAACATCGAGACGAAAATTTTTGCCGACCATCCCGAGCTGACGCCTTCCCCGGAAGAATTCGCGCAACTGGTGCTGGCGATGGTGCGCAAGCATCATCTGGAAAAGCGGGTGCTGCTGCAGTCGTTCGATTTTCGGACGCTGCATGCGATGAAGAAGATCGCTCCGGAGATCACCCGCGTGGCTTTGTGGGAACGAGGCGATCGCGATTTCGTATCGATCGCGAAGGAAGCCGACGCGACGGTCGTGTCGCCACAATATCGCTGGGTGACGCCTGAAAAAGTTGCCGCCGCGCATGCCGCGGGACTTCAGGTGGTCCCGTGGACCGTGAACAATCCTGCCGATTGGGATAAGCTCATCGCCGCACAGGTGGATGCGATTATTTCGGACGATCCAGCGGAGTTGATCGCGTATTTGAAGTCGAAGGGGCTGCGCTAGGGTTTGCGCGAGACGTATCGGCGCTCGCCGCTCCCTCTGGTCGCGGTTCATTCGAGTTACTGATTTCGTGAGATCCCGATAATGAACCGCGACCAAAGGGAGCGGCGCGCATCGAGTTTCCCGCAGATTCTTACGGGCCCGCCTCTAACGCTGCGCGATCCCAATTTCCGAGGTTCGCTCCGGCTTCATAAGTGCTCTGCAGAAAATCGGAGAGCGCGTCCTCCGGCGACGCCGCCGAGCGCACGTCGTCGTACATCAGAATAAATTCGCCGAGCTTCGCGTCCCATCGCGCCGCGGCCGGTTTGACCGGCGCTCGATCAATGCCCGCCGGCGCCGGGACCGTGTAGGCGTAATACGCCGGACCGTCGATGCCGCTGCCGCCCGGCCAGAATCCCGCGCTCGATTCTTCGTGCGAATACGCCGGACCCGAAATTACTCCCTTGCGCGGCGGCGCGAGTTTCCCCGAAAACCGCGTGCATGCCAGATCGAAGCTGCCCCAGAAAAAATGTACCGGACTGCACTTGCCGATGAACTTCGCGCGGAATTTCTCGAACACCTTCGACGTTGAGACCAGAATCTTCCAATGCCGGTGCGCGTACTCAGGATCGTAGGCTCCGGGCGCATTGTCCTGATCGAACGGAATCGCGTCAGGAACTTCCTGCGGCATCGGATTGATTTCGCAGACGACGCCGACCGAGGGCAGCATTTCCAGGGCGGCTCGATAAAACGATGCGACCGGCTCGGGGCACAGCGCGCGCTCTGCGCGGCCGCCTTCGCTGGTGGTCACGCGAAGTTGATGATCCAGAAAATCGAACTGCATTTCGAACAGACCGCCTGGATACGGGATCGGCCCGGTGGTCAAACCGCGCGAGTTCACGTAGAGCGTGACGTTCCAGAAATGGTTCAGCGGCGGCGTCAGCTCCATGCGGATCTTGCCGACCACCTGCGTCCACATGTGCAGCGAGCGATACGTATCCGCCCATTCCGAAAGCGGAAGCGCGGGCCAGTTCGGATTCATACTTCATTTTCCCGCGATGAATTTTCCGATGTTGTCGTTGAGGAATTTCGCGTCCGCCGGATTTGCCGCCGCGCCCGCGGGATGTCCCCACAGCGACGGGATCGGCATCAGCTTTCCCGTCGACATGAACTGCGCCTCGTAGCGCGCGTCGGCAAAGGGGAAATAGAGATCGGTTTCCGACGGCATATAGAGGAACGGAACTTTTATCGACCGCAAGGCGCGCTCGACGTCGCCGTTGAAGCCCGGCGTCGTGCCGACGTTGTGCTTTTCCCAGGTGCGCGCTTGCAGGATGTAGTCGTTCGCGTCGGCGTTGAATCGCGTCCGGAAGCGATTCATGGTTTGCTCGAACGTGTCATTGGGATTGGTGATCTTCCACAGCTCGCGACGCCACCATTCCTGCGAATAGAGCCATGCCGCCCAAACCATGCCGAAGGCTTCGAGTCCTTTTTTCGGCGGCGTCTTGTAGTCGCCCCCTTGAAATGCGGGATCGGTGGTCAGCGCGGCGATCTGTCCTTCCAGCCGCACGATTCCATGTCCGTAGGTCTTCGCCGTTCCAGACGTCGCGACGATGCGGTCGGCGAAGTCGGGATAGCTGACCGCCCATTGAAACGCCTGCTGCGCGCCCATCGAAAATCCGATCACGGCGCGTAAGTGCGTGATCTTCAGATCCTCGGTGAGCAGCTTGTGGACGGCCTCGACATTGTCGCGAATCGTGGTGACGGGAAAACGCGGGCCGTGGAGCGGCTCCGGCGTGTTGCTCGGCGACGACGAAGATCCGTTGCCGAACAGCTCCGAGGTGACCAGGAAAAGCTTGGATGGATCGAGCGCCTTATCGGCTCCGATCAGCCATTCGTAGCCGTGCCAGTTGGCCATGTAGTGCGACGGCAGCAGCACCGCGTTACTTCGATCCGCGTTGAGTTTGCCGTAAGTCCCATAGACCACATGCGCCTCGGGAATAACCACGCCGCTTTCGGTCTTGAAATTTTTGATGACGAACTCGTGCCGCTCACCTTGCGGTCGTTGAGCGAAAAGAGCACAAGAAAAAAGGAGGAGTCCCGCGAGCCTTCTCATACCGAGAAAGTGTATCGGATTCGCGCGTTACTTTTTTTTCTTCGTCGCCTGCGCGATCACCCACTCGCGATCGCCCTTGTTCCAAGCCTCTTCGACCTGAAGATCCGGCAGACCCGCGACGCGTCCGAGCAGCAGATACGCCGGCAACGCGTGCGTCAGCGATTTCCAGCGCGCCATTTCCACCAACGACCCGAGCGCGCGTTCCCGCAACTGCTCGATCGCCGACGGATTTTTTCCGTCTGTCAGGATCTGCAACACGCCGAGCGCCTGCTGCCGGTCCGTGAAGGAAAGCGAGTTGAGCATTTCGATGAACCACGTCGCCTCTACTTTGAGGCCGGATTCCGGTTTGAGCTTCGCCAGCACCGCGAGCGCCTTCAGCCCGCGCACCGCATTCAGCCGCACGCCGGCGTCGGCATCTTTCAAGGCGAATTGCAGATCGTCGACGGCGGCTTTCTTGTCCTCGTTATACCCGAGCACGTAGGCCGCGATCGCACGCTGTTCTTCGTCGCCCGAATCGCGCAGGACGTGGCGCAGGTCGCCCAGGTACTCTTTGACGACGGGTGTGAACTGCTCCTGAATTTCGCGCGCCGCCGGATTGGAAGAGAGCACGTGCCCCTGGGTCAGATCCTCGCCGGCTTGTCCCTGCTGAGACGCGGCAAGGAACCGGCGATAAGTAGTGGTGATGTCCTCGGGAAGCTGAATCTCCGCCTCGGGAGCGTCGCGCAGTTCGAAGTGCGGCGCACCCTTTTCCTCGATGCCGACGTAAAGGATCATCTGGCCGCCTTCGCAACAGACCGCTTCGAGGTGTGACTCGACGATGCCTGAAATCGCGTCGATGCGTTCTTCGGTAGCGCCTTTGGAAGGCGGCAGCGCATCGCCTTCGCGCACGCCGAGCGCCTGGCGCACCTTGGATTCAGGGATTTTGTGGAGTCCGTAAAAATCGATGATCCCGATCCGGGGCTGGGCAAAGCCCAAGGCTGCGAGCGAAAGAAATAAGCTAAGTCGCACTATCCCCAGTTTGACGCGTCCGAAGGGCGGTCGGCTACACGGGAGTTTTAGCCCCCGTCATTACTGGCGGGGCTTGCTTCCACACACGTGTAAACGCGGGGGTTCCATCAAGCGTTCGCCTGCTTTTCGGCCAGCGGACCGACGATCGGCAGGACCCATTTTTCGTTGTTGTAGGCCTTGTACATCAACATCAGCCACAGCGCGAAACACGCCAGGCCGAGAATCGGCCACACCACCAGCCCGATCATCGCGCCGATGAACGGAACCTGCAGGAGAAGTCCGAAAACGATGCTGAGCGCGAATCCCGCGATGATCAGCGCAACGTGCATGAAGATGGCCTGAAATGCGTGAAACCGGATCTTCCGGTTCTGGTTATACGGCGCGAGCACTAAGAAGAGAACTCCGGTGAGAAGTCCCAGCAGGTAGCACAGCGCGCACGCCATGTTCTCCGACAATCCGCTGGCCTGCGCGGCGGGAGGCGGCGGAACAGTGCCGCCCGTTCCCGGATCCGCGGCCACCGACGCACCACATTTGGGGCAAAAGCGGCCGTCAACTTGCGATCCACAGCTTGGGCAAAATGCCATGTCTCTTTCCTCCGTCTCTGTACACTCTACTCCTGAATCCTTATACGCACAATCCGGCGTGTCTTTGTGTCACGATATCGTGATGCGGCTCCTGATTTCGTTTCTTCTCTCATCGCTTGCCCTGTCCGCGGCGGATCACAAACTGAAAGCCACACCTGACAACATCGCGTGGGGCTATTATTGGGCCGGCGCGAAGCCCGCGCTAACCGTAAAAAGCGGAGACACGGTGGAGGTCCAGTGCGTTTCGGTGGGCAATCCGCAAACGCTGGAGCGCGCCGGGCTGAAAGAAGACCAGATCGAGCCCGAAATTCTGCGGATCTATAAAGAAGTTCCGCGCGAGGCTCGCGGGCCGGGCGGCCATCCGCTGACGGGCCCGATCTACATCGAAGGCGCCGAGCCGGGCGATACGCTGGAGGTCCGCATCAAAGAGATCCACCTGGGTGCGGCGTACGCGTTCAACAGCACGGCTGGATTTCTGATCGATCTGTTTCCGGAGCGGCAGACGAAGATCATCCCGCTCGACCGCGAAAGGATGATCGGCCATTTCGGCCCTGGCATCGATCTGCCGCTGCATCCCTTCTTCGGCAGCATGGGCGTCGCGCCGCCGCCGGGCGCGGGAAAAATCAACAGCGCACCTCCAGGGATCCATGCGGGGAATCTCGACAACAAAAATCTGGTCGCTGGGACAACGCTGTACATCCCGATTCACGCCAAAGGCGCTCTGTTCGAAGTCGGCGACGGGCACGCGGGTATGGGCGACGGCGAGATCGACATCACGGCGATGGAGACGTCGCTGACGGGAGTTTTTCAGTTCGTCGTGCGCAAGGACATGCACTTGAAATGGCCGCGCGCGGAGACGCCGACGCACTGGATCACAATGGGGCTCGACCCGGATTTGACGCAGGCGGCGCGGATCGCGGGGATGGAGACGCTCGATTTTCTGGTGAATGAAAAGAAGATGACCCGCGCGGATGCTTATGCGCTTTCAAGCGTCGCGGTGGATTTCGAGATCACGCAGCTTGTGGATGGAACCAAGGGCGTCCACGCGATGATCCCCAAGAGCATTTTTTCCAAATAAAAGCCCCGCCGGTAAGAGTCTGTGTGAAAACTGAACGTTCGCCGCTTCCTGCGGTCGCGGTTCATTGCCGGCATCCCGCTGAATCAGCCGTTTAAGGAACCGCGACCGCAGGAAGCGGCCGATGCCGATCATTTTCACACAGACTCGTAATGGCGGGGGCTCAACGTCTATGCCGGAGCCGCTTCCATGATCGGCTCGGCGACTTTTCCGAACTTTTCGAAGTTCTTCTTGAACAGAGCGCTCAGGTTCTCCGCCGCCTTGTCGTAGGCCGCCTTGTCCTTCCACTGACTCCGCGCGTCGAGAATTTCCGCCGGGACGCCCGGACAGGACTTGGGAACCATCACGCGAAACACCAGGTGCGGCTCGGCCGGTACCTTGTCAAGCTGACCCGCGATCGCCGCGTTCACCATGGCGCGCGTATATTTCAGGCTCATGCGCTCGCCGACTCCATACGGTCCGCCGACCCAGCCGGTGTTGACCAGGTAACAGGTAACGTTGTGCTTGGCCAGTTTCTCGCCGAGCATCTTCGCGTAAATCTGCGGATGGCGCGGCAGGAACGGCTCGCCGAAGCAGGCGCTGAACGTCGCGGACGGTTCCTTGCCCAATCCGCGCTCAGTTCCCGCGACCTTGGCGGTGTAGCCGCTTAAGAAGTGATACATCGCCTGCTCCTGCGTCAGGCGCGAAATGGGAGGCAGCACGCCGAACGCATCGGCGGTCAGGAACAGCACATGGGTCGGATGTCCGCCGACGCCGGGGATCACCGCGTTGTCGATGAATTCGATCTGATACGCCGCGCGCGTGTTCTCCGTGAATTCGTCGGAGCTGAAGTCCAGCGTACGGAATTCCGGATCCATCGCGACATTTTCGAGCACCGTGCCGAAGCGAATCGCGTTCCAGATCTGCGGCTCTTTCTCCTTCGACAGGTGGATACACTTCGCGTAGCAGCCGCCTTCGAAGTTGAAGGTGCCGTGCTCGCTCCAGCCGTGCTCATCGTCGCCGATCAGCTTGCGCGACGCATCGGCCGACAGCGTGGTTTTGCCGGTTCCCGAAAGACCGAAGAACAGCGCGACACGCCCGTCATCGCCGACGTTAGCCGAACAGTGCATCGGCATGATGTCTTTGAACGTCAGCAGGTGATTGAGGATCGTGAAGACGCTTTTCTTCATTTCGCCGGCGTATTCGGTGCCCGCGATCAGCACGATCCGCTTGGCGAAATTGATGATAATCGCCGTCTGCGAGCGCGTCCCGTCCTTTTCAGGATTCGCGTAAAACGTCGGCGCGAAGAACAGCGTGAACTCGGGAACGTGATCCTCGGTCTTCATCGGATCGGGTCGCACGAACAACTGGCGCGCGAACAGCGCATGCCAGGCGCGCTGCGCGATCACGCGGATCGGCATGGTTTCCGACGGGTTCGCGCCGGCGTAGCAGTCCTGGACGAAAACGTCCTGCCCTTCCCAGAACTGGAGCATGCGCTCGAACAATCCGTCGAACTGCGCTTCCGTCATCGGCTGATTGACCGATCCCCAGTTCACCGTGCTTTCCGTTCCCGGCTCCCGCACGATGTACTTGTCTTTCGGCGAACGCCCCGTAAACTGGCCCGTCCGCACCACAAATGCCCCTTCCGATGCGAGCATTCCTTCCCGCCGCTGGATCGCTTTTTCGATCAACTGTGCGGCTCCGAGATTCCAAAATGCCGTTTGTATGTGCTGCAAACCGTGGCGTGTGAGGTCGTGCCGACTGGGATGAATGCCTGCATTCTCCATAGGATTTAGAAGGTCTCCATAAATTGAATAGCGCGGCTCATTCAGGCCGCGCTCGCAAAAGTACTTCCGTCCGACAGCATACAGTTTATCATGTAGACATGGGGTCGCGACGTTCCCTGCGGCTGCTTCCGCTCCTGTTCACGCTGACGGTTGGCCTGCCGATGGGCGCGCAAATCATTGAATTTGAGTCAGGTGGACTGAAATACAAGACGATGACGCGTAACGGTGTCACCGTGATGTTCGCGACGCTGCCGACCCAGGTGCACGATTACGCCATCCTGCAGGTGTCCATTTCGAACGGCTCGCCCGTGTCGTGGGCCATCAAGCCGGAGGATTTCCGCTTCGAAAAAGCCGATGGCCAGGTGATTCAGGCGCTTGCCGCCAGGACGGTGGTCGATTCGCTGATGGAGAAGGCCGGCCGGGGCGACGTGATCAAGCTGATCGGGGCGTATGAAGCCGGGCTGTATGGCAACGCGCAGATGCATTCGACGAACGGTTACGAATCCAGGCGCCAGAGCGCGCTCGCGGAGATGGGGTCGTCAAGGCTGAAGGCGGCTGCGGCGGCGTCGGCGATCGCGCTGGTCACCACCAAGCTGATGCCCGGCCAGTCCACCGACGGAGCCGTTTTTTACCCTAGCCAGGGCAAGCCGCTGGGGGCAGGAAAACTGATCGTCAACGCCGCGGGCGAGACGTTCACGTTTCCGGTGGAGGCGGTCGAGTTGCACCCGAAACACGGGTCATGAAGACCGGGCATCAGTCGCTCATCAGAAAAATACAGGGCCGCTCGACCGCCCCTTTGGCGGCCTCCCACAGATGCTGCAGGATGGTGTAGACCATCAGGCCGATTTCTCCTTCGCCCACCAGGAAATAACGGAAAGCCTGGCGCATCATGTTCTGGCGGCTCAAGCCCAGGAACACCGCGGACGGATGCAGTTCCTGGATCAGGTAAGCCAGCGCATTCGCAATGGCCACCGCCTGTGAGGCTTCGATCATGTATTCCCCGTTTTCTCTCCTGACCAGAAGCTCGAGCGGGGAAAGAAATTCGCTGCGGTTATCGAGCAGGGTGACGTGGACGAACGTCAGATTATCGGTCACGCAGTAGTGCTGCCGGATCTTCTGGGCGAGTCTGAGGCGCGTCGGCCGGTCCGTGCTGTGCGTGGGGATCAGATTGACGCGCGCGGCGACCAGCTCATTCCACAGCGTGCACGATTGAGGATCGACAAACCGATAGCCGCCGACGCGCAGTTCTTTTGCGCGCACGTAGCGGCTGATGCCGCTGACGGTGAGAATGAAAAAAATGAATCCTGCGGCGATGATGATGCCGTCGGTGCGCTCGATGATATTCGCGACGGTGGTGTAGCCGAACACCACCACGACGCCCCAGAAAAAAATCGCCAGTGGGCGGCGTTCGTGCGTCAGAGAAATCGCGACAGCGATCGAGGCGGAGAACATGAGGACCAGGACTCCGGTGGCGTAGGCGCCGCCCTGTGCGTCGACGCTCGCGTGGAAAATCAGCGTGATGATCACGTCGCTGGCGAACAGGACCAGCACCAGCGGCCGCGCATAGGCCACCCATTCCGGCGCCAGGCCGACGCGCGGCAGATAGCGCGGGACCAGGTGCAGCAATCCGGCCATGGCCGATGCGCCTGCGAACCACAGCACGGCGATGGTGCAGAAATCATAGATCGATCCGAAAACATTGCCGAGAAGATCGTGTGCCAGATACGCGATGGCACGTCCGCTGGCCGGGCCGCCTTCGCGATACGCCTCATGGGGGATCAGCAGCGTGGTCACAAAGCTCGACAGCATCAGCATCACGCTCATGATCAGGGCCGCGGTGGCGAGCATCTTACGGGTATTGCGGACGCGTCCCATGGGGCGATCACTGTCCTGGTCCTCGGGCGAGCCTTCGATCAGGGGCATGACCGCCACGCCGGTTTCAAAGCCGCTCAGTCCCAGGGCGAGGCGTGGAAAAAGCAGGATCGCCGCGACGGCGAAATGCGTCCAGTCACCTTGGCGCTCGAGCATGGCGCGCCAGTGCGGAAAGGCAACCGGGTGTGTGGCGACCTCCGCCAGCGCGCGCACCAGCACGATCGCATTGAGCGCCAGATAGGGGACGCAAACGGCGGTCGCCAGTTCGATGGCTTCCTTGAAGCCTTTGAGAAAAACCGCGGCGAGGAGCGCAAGCAGGATTAACGTCAGTGTCAGGTGGGAGTCACCCAAGAGAGAATGAAGATAGGGATTTTGTACGGCGTGCACCGCGGCGTCGGACGCGGAAAGCGTCATCGTGATGACGAAGTCGGTCGCCGCAAAACCGAGCAGGATCAGTACGAACAGCTTGCCCCACCATCCCGGCAGAATATTTTCGAGCATCGCGATCGATCCCTGGCCGGCATAAGATCGCGCCGCGACCTGGTAATAAGTAGGAAGCGCGCAGAGTAAAGTTACGCCGACCAGCACAGCGGTCGCGATGGGTGAAAGGGCGCCGGCAGCGAGCAGCGCGATGCCGGGTTGATACCCGAGGGTCGAAAAATAATCGACTCCCGTAAGCCACATCACCAGGTACCAGGGATGCGCGCCGACACGCCCTTTGTCATGCGTATCAACAGCTTGGCCGCCGCGAACCCAGGCTTGCCAGGGGGTGACGTCTGCTGCCACTGCACCTAAGGTAGCGCAGTCGGGATCTTCCGATCTTCAAGTTTTCAGCCCGCGGACGATAAGAAGATCGTGAGTACCACGTCTTCCCTCACTGCCGCGCAGTCATTCACCGGCGTCAGCCAGTATGCGAGCGATTTTCAGGCGGTGCTGACTCGCGCGGTGCAGATCGCGCAGATTCCCGTGACCCAGTTGCAATCGCGCGATACGGATATTCTGTCGAAGAAAACTCTGCTGGGGAGTTTGAATTCGGCGGTCAGCGACTTCGCGAGCAGCCTGAGTTCGCTGGGGCAGATTGGCGCGAACAAGGCCATCGGCGCGACCAGTTCCGATTCGTCGCTGGTCACGGTGAGCGCGACCGGATCGACCAGCGCGGCAAGCTATACGATCAACTCGATCACGTCGGTCGCCTCGGCCGCTGCCGAACGAAGCGCGACGGCCATCGCGGATGCCGCCGCGACACCGGTCTCTACCAACGGGACGGTCACACTGCAATACGGATCGACCACCAAGACATTTCAGATTGCCAACAACAACCTGACGTCGCTGCGCGATCAGATCAACGGCTTGGGGATCGGACTCACGGCGTCGATCCTTACGACGTCGAGTGGAAATTATCTCAGCGTGTCGGCCAACGCCACAGGCGCGACGACACTCAAGCTGTTCGATGGATCGGACACCACCGGAACAAATCTTCTGACGACGACGAATCAAGGCTCGGACGCGGAGTTTCACTTGAACGGGATCGATATCAAACAGGCGGGCAACGTCGTGAACAGCGTGATTCCGGGCGCGACGTTTACGGTTGTGGGCGAAACGTCGGGTCCGGTGACGCTTTCGCTCTCAAGCGATCGCACGCAGCTTTCCTCGGCGCTTCAGGATTTCGTCACGAAATACAACGCGTTAATGCAGGAGGTGAACGCGCAAGTGGGCCCGGCAGCGGGGGCGCTTTCGGGCGATACGGTGATCAATCAGCTTCAGAACGTCATGCGCCAGATTACGTCGTATCACTCGTCAACGGGGTCCGTGCAGAGCTTGACCGACCTCGGTGTCGAGTTCAGCAACACGGGGGTTGCGTCGTTCAATTCGTCGACATTCAATTCGTTGTCCGATTCGCAGGTGGCGGACGGATTCTCGTTCATCGGCTCGGCGACGACGGGGTTCGGCGGATTTTCGTCCAACCTGACCGCGTTCAGCGATCCCATCAGCGGGCTGATCAAAGTGGAGCAGGACGGAATCGACCGCACCGATCAAAGCATTCAGTCGCAGATCGCGACGTTGAACGATCGCATCAGCACCATGCAGAACAATCTTTTGCTGCAACTGGAAGCCGCCGACGCGATGCAGGCGACTCTGCAATCGCAACAATCGCAACTCTCAGCGAGTCTTCAGGGATTGAGCCTGGTGCTGTACGGAAAGAACGCGACGCAATTAGGATGACGATCGAAGAAGTGAATGCGGCGTCGCTGCGGGCATCGATGGCGGGCGACCTGGACGCGCTCAAGCGCACGCTGCAGGATCGCGCCGGTGCAATTCGCGAACTGCTGCAGACTGAACCGTCGGAGGCGCTTGCCGCGCGGATTCGTGGGGCGATCGAGGCAGGGGAATTTGTCGCGCAGGATCTACGGGGGATTTGCGGAAGGATCGCTCAGTTGAGGTCGGGTGTGGCCGACGTACCCGCGGCTCGTCATTTCGCGGTTGAGGGATAGACTGGAGATGTGAAAGCGCTGGTCGCACTGGTTGCGATGTCCGCTTGTGTGTCTGCGGGCGACGATGCGCGCGAGTTGCTTTCGAAAGCCGGCGACGCGTTTCGCGCGAATCGCGAGCACGAGCGCTTCTGGAACTGGACCACCACGACCACGCGTAGCGTCATCAACCCGGGCGGCCGGGCGCTGGAGCGGATTCCGAGCGTCACGGTGGAGTCTCCGATCCGCAGCGACGGCCGCCGCTGCAATGCCGTGCTCGCCTGGGGCGACGGACGCGAACCATATCTGGCCGGCGCCAGCGCGGACGACCGCTGCAAGGTGGAGCAGGAAGTCCACGAACTGCTGAATGAAGCGTCGATCCTCGACAGCGCGCGTGTGCGCGTGCGCTCGCGTTCGCGCGATGAGATCACGCTGGCGGTTGCGCTCGAGAAAGAAGGAATCATGTCGCGCGACCCCTTTCGACGATGCACGGCGTCGCTGGAAGGAAGGATTGTCCTCGACGCGGCCACGTTTTTTCCCAAGCTGTTCGATCTGCGGGTAGTGGGGTCCGGATGCGAACAGATGGTGGGAGTCGTCAATCATTACGACGGCCGTCCCATCTCGAGCGCCATGAGCACGTTTCGCCGCGGAGCCGGGGTGCGCTGGGAATACGAGCTGCAGCGCGACAAACAAAACAACGCGGCGCGCGATTGCTGGATCTGCGTGCGTCGCCACTCCCTGCGGCCCTTGATGGAGCAGGCCCGCACCCTGATCATCTGGGGCCGTCCGATCGAGCTGAGAAGCTTCGGCCGCGGCCGGCGGATTTTGATCGACGCGAACACCACTGCAAGCGAGCTTGCGGCGGACGTTACGCTGAAGTTCAGTACCGAGGGCAAGGAGAAATAAGCGAGCGCTCTCGCGTAAGAAGTTATAATAGGAGTCTCCCCCCGATTTTCTATGGCTGCGCCATTTGTTCATCTGCATTGCCACACGGACTATTCCCTGCTCGACGGGGCTTGCGAAATTTCGCAATTGATGGACATCGTCGCGGAGCAGAAAATGCCCGCGGTCGCCATGACCGATCACGGCAACCTGTTCGGTGCCGTCGAGTTCTACAACCAGGCGAAGTCCAAAGGCGTCCATCCCGTGATCGGCTGCGAAGTGTACGTCGCGCAGCAGGGCCATAAGGTCAACAACGAAAGTAACCGTTATAACCATCTGGTGCTGCTGTGCGAAAACCAGGAGGGCTATCGTAACCTCATCCAGCTTGTGTCGACCGGCTATCTCGACGGCTTTTACTACAAGCCCCGCATCGACAAGGATCTGCTGTCGCGGCATTCGAAAGGATTGATCGCGCTTTCCGCCTGCCTGCGTGGAGATATCAACGAGACACTGCTGGCGGACAAATACGACGAAGCGAAAAAGCTGGCCTACGAGTACACGGATCTGTTCGGGAAGAACAATTATTTCCTCGAAATGCAGGACCACGGCATGGAGATGGACAGGAAAGCCATGCCGCTGGTGAACCGGCTGGCTGCGGACACCGGCATCCCGCTGGTGGTGACGAACGATTCGCATTATCTCAAGCACGGCGACGCGCGCGCGCACGAAATTCTGCTGTGCATCCAGACCGGTAAGACCATGTCCGATCCGAATCGGATGCGCTTCGATCAGAACGCGTTCTATCTCAAGACTCGTGATGAGATGATGGCGCTGTTCGGCGAGGTGGAACACGCGCTGGACCGCACCTTCGACATCGCGCAGCGCTGCCAGTTGAAGCTCGATCCGGTGAAGGAGCCGTTTCCGAAATTTCCGATTCCGGAAGACCACACGATCGATACGTATTTCGAATATGTCGCGCGCCAGGGATTTGAGAAGCGGCGCGGTCGTCTGGAAGTGCTCGCTGAGCAGGGCCGGCTGAAGTGCAATCTGGCCGAATACGCGGAACGGCTGGATCGCGAAATCAAGACGATCCAGCAGATGAAATTTTCCGGATATTTTCTGATCGTCTGGGATTTCATTCGCTACGCCAAGGAACGCAATATTCCCGTAGGACCGGGCCGTGGATCGGCGGCAGGCTCGCTAGTGTCTTACTCGCTTGGTATCACGGACCTTGATCCTTTGCAGCACGAGCTGTTCTTCGAGCGCTTCCTGAATCCCGAACGCATTTCCATGCCGGATATTGACATCGACTTTTGCATGAACCGGCGCGACGAGGTGATTGCCTACGTCACCCAGAAGTACGGCCGGGAGAATGTAGCGCAGATCATCACCTTCGGCACCATGGCGGCCAAGGCGGCGATCAAAGA
>JAIQFJ010000543.1 GCA_020073325.1 Terriglobia bacterium
ACAAAAACCAGATGAACTCGTAGTGCCCGTACAAGCTTTGCGCGGCCCCGGTGTTGATATAGAGCGCAAGCACCAGGACCGCAAGATAGCCGCTTGCGATTCCCATTGCGGCCAGCAGCTCTCCGTCGCTCGCTTCATAGGCGCGAGCTTTGGCTCCATCCGCATCGATCCGCCGCATTACCGCGAGTTCGCCGTACCGCTTGACGAGCGCGAGGCTGAAGAACAGGAATGTCGAGAATGCCAGCAGCCAGTCCGACGGCCAGATCGCGGTGGCCACGCAGCCTGCCACGATCCGCATGCTGTAAAGACCGGCCAGGATGATGACATCCAGAATGACGACATTTCTGCAATAGAGGGAATAAGCCAGCGTCAGACCAAAATACGCCAGAGCGATTTCCAACACGTGATAGGAAGCGACCGCGCTGACCAAAACGCCGACAGCGGCCAAGAGTACCGCCATCGCCATCCCGTAAGCGAGCGGCAGATTTCCGGAGGCGAAGGCCCGAAGCCGTTTCGTGGGGTGCCGCCGATCCGCCGCCACATCGAACAAGTCGTTTATGAAGTATCCGGCCGAGGCAAAGAGTCCGAACACGAAGAAGGCAACCAGCGATTTCAGCAGCAGGTCGATTTCATTGATCCGGTGCGCGGCTAGAACCGGAACGAAGACCAGCATGTTCTTCAACCAATGTCCGCTCCGGAGCGGACGCGCATAATCCGCCAGGGTTCTGCGCCGGTCCTCGAAGACGCGTTCCACCTCCGCATTTCTGGAGACACGCAAGCGGACCCGCGGAGAAGGGTTCACGACAATCGCTTTTCTTGCCGAAGCCCAAATGGCCAGATCCCGCGATTCGTTGCCCGCGTAGTCGAAGCCTTTCTCTCCGAATTGACTCACCAGCCGATCGCGTTTGATGCCGCCGGCAAGATTCGTCACGCCGTCGCTTGCCAGCACATGATCAAAGAGCTGGAGATGATCGGCGATTTCGCGAGCCGGCTTGGCGTCGCTCGCGGTGGCCAGAACGATCGTGCGCCCGGCGGCTCGCTGCGCCCTGAGATAGTCCACAAAGTTCGCTTGGTATGGAAGCGAGCCGGCATCCAGAGATGTACGCGCCGCGATCTGATGCTTGAAGTAAGCCTTGCCTTTCAGCCACCACAGGAGCAGCTGAAAGATGCAGCCAGGATTTTTCTTGAGCAAGACGAGCAGCGTCTCCAGCAGGAGGTCCGTTTTCAGCAGAGTTCCGTCCAGATCGACGACGAGAGGCACCGGCTCGCCGCGTGTTTCCGGCGACTTGACGGGCAGGGCCTCTGTGAATGCTTTCATCGAGCCGCTCATCCAGGATCCAGCAGTTTTCGCGCCATGCACGACGTAGCACTCTCACGAACAATCGCGCCGATTCGGTGGAAGAATCACGCGGTGCTGCGCGAAATCGCGTGCAGAAGCGTCTCTTCGCCCCGCGTCCCGCCTTAGCCTATGGGTACGCATCAACTACTTCTGGTACGGCACCTGCTGAATGGATTAGAGATCCCCGCAGGAAAGGCGAGTGTAATTATGTCAAACGTAACTGTTCAGAAAATCGAGAAGAGTGACCGCAAGAATCTTCCGGTCTTCGAGGAGATCGAGAAGCGCATCGACGGCGTTCGCCGCCGCGCGTTTGAGCTATTCCTCAACCGGGGCCGTCAACTCGGGCACGAGATCGAAGATTGGATCAAGGCCGAGCACGAGGTCATGGGGTGGCCCGCCGCCGAAATGATCGAAAGGGACGGCAAATTCGAACTCGAACTGACCTTACCCGGCTTCGATGCCAAACAGGTGGAGGTCACGGCGACTCCGTCCGAAATCATCGTGCACGCGCAGTACAAGGCTGACCCTAAAGAAGAGCCGCGCAAGGTGCTGTGGACCGAGTTCGGACCGAACGACGTTTTTCGCCGGTTCGATACGCCGCAGCTGATCGACGTGGATAAGACTCATGCGAGCCTCGAAAAGGGAATACTTCACGTCGTCACCGCGAAGGCGCGGGTGGCCGCACCGAAAACGATCGCAATCGAGTCGGCTTAGCCGGGTCGCGCGCCGAACCATTTTTTTGACGATCGCGATCTACTGACCGGAGGCCCGCTTCAGCTTTGCCCGCTGAAGGACCGGCTGCTCCTTCAGCAAAGTCCCGCGTTCGTGAATGTCGCTCTCAAAGGCCAGGAGTTCTTCGCCGTCGACGCGGATGATGCAAAAGCGCTGGTCTTCGGCTTTGCCGATCACGTCAATCGTGCGGCCCGCGGCAATCGTGATCGCTGCCTGGTGATGGTCCCTGGCTGCTAATGCAGTGAGAGCGGCGTGGAGACGGTAGCGCATGTTCCCGGGGCCTCTATCTGTACTCTAACGCGCCGGCGCCTCTTCTGGCGCGATTTGCGCGGCTTGGCTCGATCGCTGAGCGATATCGCGAGGTGCAGTAGCAGCCGTTTTGGCGATCGCTGGAAATGCTGGACTTCAGCTCCGGCATCTCGCTTGCGGCATAAATGTTTCCAGCGGCACGAACATATGTACACGTATCGTTTCTGACGATATCCTGCCGCTTACCCACCATTTGAAAGGAGAAGTTGACATGATGACCAGAATGCTTGCGCTGGGTGCGCTCGGGCTGAGCCTGATCGGTACGGGCTGCGCCACGAAGAAGTACGTCACCCAATCGATTGCGCCCGTCGAAACACGGGTTGCGCAAACCGAGTCCAAGAATACGGATCAGGATAAGCAGCTCGCGACGCAAACGGCCCGGATCGAAGACATGGATCGCGATCTGTCGCAAACCAAAGAAAAGCTCACCGACACCGACGCGAAAGCGACAGGCGCGGCTGAGACGGCGAAAAGAGCAGATGATAAGGCCGCCGGAGCGCAGCGTACGGCAACGGAAGCGGCTACGGCCGCCGAAGGCGCGCGCACATTCGCGTCGAACGGGCTGAATCAACTGGAACGCACGGTGGATGCCACCAACAAATTTAAGCTCGCGAAGTCCGAAACGATTCTGTTCAAGGTGAACCGCTGGACGCTCACCGACGAAGCGAAAAGCCAGCTCCGCGAATTCGCCGCCGCGGCCACGAACCTGGATCGCTACACGATCGAAGTGCAGGGCTTCACCGACAAGACCGGGTCGATCGACTACAACAAGACGTTGAGCGAGCAGCGCGCTCATGAGGTCGCGCGCTATCTCAACAACGAGTTCAAGATTCCGGTCCGCAGCGTCGCGATCCTCGGTTCTGGATACGCGCAGCCGGTGGGGAACGATCAGACGAGTTCCGGGCGTAAACAGAATCGTCGCGTTGAAGTGCGTCTGTTCGTGCCTGAGGCGGCAACCGCGGTTTCCGCTACGCCTACTGGTAACTAATCGTACGGCGACAGGACGCTCGCTCTACGATGATCCGCTCAGATTCCGAGATTGCCCGCCTGATGCGGGAAAACGAGGAGAAAACCCAA
>JAIQFJ010000544.1 GCA_020073325.1 Terriglobia bacterium
ACGCCGCCAATCGCGAGCTGACCTACATCGGCATCTCCGGCGACGGCGATTCGCTCTCCATCGGCCTGGGCCACATGTGCCACGCGATCCGGCGCAATCTCAAGATGCTGTACGTGATCGAAAACAACGGCGTCTACGGCCTGACCAAGGGTCAGTTCTCTGCCTCGGCCGACGTCGGCTCGAAAAGCAAGAAGGGCGACGCGAACCGTATGGCGCCGATCGATCCGGTGATGCTGGCGCTCAGCCTGGGCGCCACTTTTGTCGCGCGCAGTTTCTCCGGCGATAAAGACCAGCTCGTGCCGATCCTGAAAGCCGCGCTGGCGCATCGCGGCTTCGCGCTGGTCGACGTGATTTCGCCCTGCGTGACGTTCAACGATCACGTCGGATCGACGAAAAGTTATCTCTACACGCGCAACAACATGCTGAAGGCGACCGAGACCGATTTCGTTCCGCCGGCTTCGGAAATTCTCGCGACCATCGGACAGAACGGCGCCGTCGCGGTCCCGATGCACGACGGCAGCGTGGTGCGCTTCAAGGGCGTGCCCCCCGATTACGACCCAACCGATCGCCGCAAAGTCTACGACTATCTACACCAGCATCAAGGCAAGGGCGAAGTGGTGACCGGACTCCTCTATGTCGACGAAACCGTTCCGGACATGCACGAGATGAACAAGACGCCCGCCCACGCGCTGACCAAAGTTCCTTACGAGAAGCTGTGCCCCGGTTCGGCCGCGCTCGACCAGTTGCAGAAAGAATTCCGGTAGTATTCACAGGCCGGCGGGCCCCGTGGACCATCGCACTGGCGATCCTCGCCGTGCTGATGGCCGGAGCGTCGGCCTTTCCCGTCGCGCGCTCGTTCGCGTATTTCAATATCAATTTCAACGAAGGCTGGAACGCGCATCGGCATGCCGCGGCGGAAGCGGGCCAGCCGCTCTACGGAGCGCCGCCGAAATATACGGTCACGAATTATCCGCCGCTTTCTTTTCACCTGATCGTGCTCGCCGGTTCGCGTCGTGGCAGGCCGGAATTTATGCCGCGCTGCTGTTCGTTTTATGGCTCGCGGCGTTTTCTCCGGACCGGATCGGCGTGAACGATCCGCAGGTCCTCGGCACCGTTTTCATGCTTGCGGGATACTGCTTTTACTTCAAACGGCCGGATTCGACTGCGTGGCTGGCCGCCCCGGCGATCGCGCTTGTCCTGGGACTGTTCACCCAGCACAACCTGCCGGCGATCCCCGCGGCGGTCGCGATTCACATGCTCGCCGAGCGTCGCTCGAAGCGCTTCGCGATCTGGATCTCGACCGCGGCGTTGGCCTCGGCGATTCTTCCGGCCGCCACGCTCAAGATCGACGGTCCGTATATTTTTTCGCCCACATGACCGCGCCGCGGCACTCGCCGTCAATACCCTGCTCGATCCGCGTACCAGCTTCGCGGCAATGCCGCCGCTCGCCGCGCTTTTTGCGAAGGCCTGTTGGTCTGCTACGAAGCGAAGAAACCGGAAGAAGTGTCGCTCGACTCTCTGCCGAAGCAGGTCAAAGCGGGGCAAGATTCCCGAAGCCGAGGCTGTGTCGCTGATCGAAAGCGACCGCTTCCACGTCCTGGAAGTCCGCTGGAAGGAAGCCGGCCGGACCCATCGCTACACGCAGGGCACGCGGGACGCGATCAAAGCGCGCTATAAAATCGTCCTCGAGACCAGCGAGTTTACGCTGCTGATCCCAAACGTGGAGTGATGCATGCGCGTCCGCATCCTGCTGCCCACCTACAATGAAAACGACAACATCGAACTGATTCTCCGCGAAATTTTCCACGCCGTTCCGCAGGTTGAGGTGCTATGATCGCCGACAGCTCGCCCGACGGCACGGTGAAGAGGCGGAGCGAACTGGACCGAACTGCCGATCATCTTCCGCCCCCGGCGCCGGGCGAATCGAAACTCAGCAGTCACACTGTGACCGAAGGCGCCGCCACGCCGTGGCGGCTGCGCTTTTCCAGACCGCGTTAGCCGGCAATTCACGCTGCCGACAACTCTTCGTCATTTTCGGATGCAACCCTGGATTCCTTAACTCAAATACGAGGTCCAGAATGAAAAAACTGCTCCCGATCTTCCTCTTGCTCACCCCTGTGTTTGCTCAGCAGGCCAAGACAACCACGCCGATCCAGCACGTGGTCGTCATCTTTCAGGAGAACGTTTCCTTCGACCACTACTTCGCAACCTATCCCAACGCGCTCAACACGACGTCCACCGAACCGGTCTTCAACGCAGCCCCGAACACGCCTTCCGTGAACGGGCTGAGCGGCGGGCTTCTGACCAAAAATCCGAACTCCGCCAAGCCTTTTCGCCTGACGCGCGCGCAGGCGGTGACCTGCGATCAGGGTCACGGCTACACGGCGGAGCAGCAGGCGTACAACGCCGGCGCGCTCGACAAATTCGTGGAATTCACCGGATCGTCGAGTGCATCCTGCGACATCGGCGTCGGAAAATCCGTCGTGATGGGCTACTACGACGGCAACACCATCACCGGCATCTGGAACTATGCGCAGAATTTCGCGATGAACGACAACTCGTTCAGCACGCAGTACGGTCCGTCGTCGCCGGGCGCGATCAATTTGATCTCCGGGCAGACGCACGGCGCGACCCTGGTTTCCGGAAATGGGTCCGGCAACGTATCGAATGGAACGCTGATCGGCGATGCGCGTCCGGCGCTCGCCTATGACGATTGCACCATCAAGACCGCGGCGCAGGTCACGATGAGCGGCACCAACGTCGGCGATCTTCTCAACGCGAAGAGCCTCACCTGGGGCTGGTTCCAGGGCGGCTTCCGCCCGAGTTCCATCAATCCCGACGGCACCGCCGTGTGCGCCACCTCGCACAACAATGTCTCGGGTGCCTCGGCCGGCACCGACTACATCCCCCACCATGCGGGATTCCAATACTACAAAACGACCTCCAACCAGCATCACCTGCCTCCGTCGAGCACGGCGAAGATCGGACAGGCCGATCAGGCCAATCATCAGTACGACATGATCGACTTTTTCGCCGGGCTGAATTCCGGTGTCATGCCGGCGGTTTCTTTCCTGAAAGCCGGGGCCTATCAGGACGGGCATCCGGGCTACTCCGATCCGATTGACGAACAGATTTTCCTGGTGAACACGATCAACGCGATCATGGCGTCGCCCTTCTGGAACTCGACCGCGATCGTCATCGCTTATGACGATTCCGACGGCTGGTACGATCACGTGCTGGCTCCGATCGTCGCGCCGTCCACCGTCTCCGAAGACGGCCTGACGGGCGCCGGGGCTTGCGGCAACGGCGCGAATTCCACTTATCAGGGACACTGCGGTTACGGCACGCGCCAGCCGTTGCTGGTCATTTCGCCCTACGCGAAGGTGAACTATGTCGACCACACGCTGACCGACCAGGCCTCGATTCTGCGCTTCATCGAAGACAACTGGA
>JAIQFJ010000545.1 GCA_020073325.1 Terriglobia bacterium
AATGCGGAGCTAAAGCTCCGCGCGGGCTGAAGCCCGCCCCCTTATTGTTCTCACGCATGTGGTGACCACATTGCGGAGCGTCCCGCGATTTCGACAGCGCCTGTGGGGCAGGCTCGCAGCCTGCGGTGGACTTATTACAAGCCGGCGCTCCACTTATTGTATAGACGTTCTACTCAAGATCGTGTAGACTGACTACACAATGGCGCAGAAGCCTCGCATGGAATTTCTCCAGGGCACGCTCGATGTCCTCATTCTCCGGACGCTGCGCGCTGGACCTGTCCACGGCCACGCGATCGCGAAACACATCCAGAGCGCGTCCGAAGACCTGCTGCAGGTGGAAACAGGATCGCTCTACCCCGCGCTGCACCGCATGGAAGCGAAGGGCTGGATCGCCGCGTCGTGGGAGCTTTCGGAAAAAGGCAAGCGTGCCCGCTTCTATCGCCTGACTCCGCGCGGAAAGAAGCAACTGGAGAGCGAGCAATCGAAATGGACCGCCTTCGCGCGCGCGATGGGCCTGGTGCTGGCGGATCAGGAGGGAGCATGACCGCGTTCTTTCGCAAGCTGGGTTGGGTCGCGAAGCGGCGGAGCCGGGAGGAGCAGCTCGCCGAGGAATTGCGCTTTCACCTCGAAGAAGAAGCCGACGAGCGCCGCGAAACCGGCCTTGGCGAGGACGACGCGCATTGGGCGGCTCGCCGCGAGCTGGGAAATCTCGCCGCGATTCAGGAGGAAACCCGCGCGGCGTGGGGCTGGACGCTGGCGGAGCAATGGATTCAGGACTTGCGTTATGCCGCGCGCATGATCGTCCGCAACCCCGCCTTTACCGTGCTCGCCGCGACCTCGCTCGCGTTGGGCATCGGCGCGAACACGGCGATCTGTAGCTTTATGGACGCGCTGCTCATGCGCCGGCTTCCGGTGCGCGATCCCGCGTCGCTGGCGTTGTTGAAATGGCATGTCACCGGTGGCAAGACGCTACGCGGGTCCGTCATCGACGACGTGAGCGGCTATTTCTACGACGATCCGAAAACCGGCAAGACGACGGAAATTTTCCCTTATCCCGCGTACGAGATGCTGCGCAAATCGACCGGCGTGCTCTCCGATCTGTTCGCGTATCGCCAGGCAGGGAAGCTGAACCTGATGATGCAGGGCGAGGCGGACGTGGTCAACGGCGAATATGTGTCGGGCAATTATTTTCAAGGGCTCGGTGTTGCTCCGGGTGCGGGCCGGTTGATCCGCGACGACGACGACCGCGCCGGTGCAGAGCCGGTCCTGGTCCTCAGCTACGGATACGCGCAAAAGCGTTTCGGCGATCCGGCCCGCGCCGCCGGCCAGCCGGTGACGGTGAATCATCTTCCGTTCATCGCGATCGGTGTGGCGCCGGCTGGATTTTACGGTGTCGATCCGTCCAGGGCGCCGGACTTTTATCTCCCCCTGCATGACGATCTTCGGATCGAAAAAGCCGGCGCGCAGTACCTCGACAATCACTATTACTGGATCGAAATGATGGGACGGCTGCGGCCAGGCGTGACGATCGCCTCGGCTCAGGCGGCTTTGGCGGCGCTCTTCGAGCCGTGGGTGGCGTCGACCGCGCGAAATGACCGGGAGCGGCGAAACCTTCCCGAGTTTTTCCTGATGAGCGGCGCGGGAGGCATCGACAAACTGCGCCGCGAGTATGCGCAGCCGCTGTTTGTCCTGCTGGCGATGGTCGGCCTGATCCTGGCGATCGCCTGCGCCAATATCGCCAATCTCCTGCTGGCGCGCGCGACGGCGCGAAGGCGGGAAATGGCGGTGCGGCTCAGCATGGGCGCGGGACGCGGGCGCGTGATTCGCCAGTTGCTGACCGAGAGCCTGCTGCTCGCCTGCATCGGGGGCGCGCTGGGAATTTTGTTGGGGATGTGGGGCGTCCGCTTTCTCACGCTGCTTCTTCCCCACAATGGAGCGAGTGTTGCGACCCAGCCGGAGCTGAACTGGCATGTGCTGGCGGCGGCCTTCGCACTGACCGTGATCACCGGTCTGCTGTTCGGCCTGGCGCCTGCGTTGCAGGCGACGCGTGTCGACGTTATGCCGGTGCTGAAAGAATCGCGCACCGGCGAACGGCGCCGCCGGATGCGATTCAGCTTGAGCCAGATCCTGGTGGTGTCGCAGATCGCGCTCTCGCTTCTGCTGCTGGTCGGCGCGGGACTTTTTGTGCGGACTCTTTCGAAGCTCGAATCGCTCGAAATGGGATTTCGGCGCGAAAACCTTCTCGTCTTTCGAATCAACGCACGCCAGGCCGGCCATGGCGACCCCGAGATTCTTTCGTTCTATAGCGGCCTGGCCCGCCGTTTCGCGGCGATTCCCGGGGCCCGCGCCTCAGCCGTCGCGAATTCTCCGCTGATCGGCGACGGAGCATGGGGATGGCCGGTTGTTCCCGCCGGCAAGGAACCGCCCGCGCTCGCGCCCAGCGGACACGGCTCCGGCATGGCTGCGACGTCCACCCGTGTTCTCGCCACCGGACCCGGATTCTTCAGTGCGTTGCAGATTCCTCTGGTCGCGGGCCGCGAGTTCGACGAACATGACCGCGTGGGATCTCTTCCCGTCGCGATCGTCAATGAAGCGTGGTTGAAGACCAATCTTCCCGAGGGGAATCCGATCGGGCGGCATGTCGTGAGCACTCCGCCCGACAAGAAACCGCAGGAAATGGAAATCGTCGGAGTGGTGAAAAACGCCCGCTATGACGATCTGACCGGAGATTTTCCGTCCGTGGTCTACATGCCTTTCTGTCAGAACCTGAATGTTCACGCGGCGGAGATGACCTACTTTCTGCGCACTTCGGGCGATCCGCTGGCCTATGCGGCGGACGTGCGCGCGATCGTCCATCAGGCGGACGCGCGCGTTCCGGTAACGAATCTCGGCACGCAGGCCGCGCAGATCGACGACGAAATCAGCCAGCAGATCCTGTTTGCGCGGCTGTGTACGGGCTTCGCGCTGCTCGCGCTCGCCATCGCGTGCGTGGGGTTGTACGGCACCATGTCGTACATGGTTGCGAGGAAGACCGGCGAGATCGGGATCCGCATGGCGCTGGGCGCACGGCGCGGGCCGGTGGTATGGATGGTGTTGCGGCAGGTGCTGGTGATGGCCGCGATCGGGCTCGTGATCGGTTTTCCCGTCGCCTACGGATTGTCGCGGCTGGTCGAGTCGCTCCTCTATGGAATTCGACCGAACGATCCGGCCGCGCTGGCGATTGCCGCGGCGACTCTGATCGCGGCTGCGGTGCTGGCCGGATACGCGCCGGCACGAAGAGCGTCGCGGATCGACCCGATCGCCGCGCTGCGGCACGAATAATTCCAACGGCCACTTCGGCACCGAGCGGCGCGCGTCAGCAAGCGGTTTGGCGATCCGTCGACGCCCGGCCCCCGCTCGTTGACACTCGCGGCTCGGTGGCCGGCATGGCGGCGCGGACGGGATTAAGT
>JAIQFJ010000546.1 GCA_020073325.1 Terriglobia bacterium
GATCGCGATTGTCGATCCGGCGGAAGCGGACCGCGTGGTGGACGTGATGCGCGCGAATCCGTTGGGCAAACATGCGCGGATCATCGGCCGGGTGACGGAAACGGATGCGGGATGGGTGAGTATTCGCACCGCGCTCGGATCGACGCGCATTGTCGACATGCTGGCGGGCGATCAACTGCCGCGCATCTGTTAGAGGATTTCCCATGCACGAGATGAGCATTGTTACTTCGGTTCTGGATACGGCGCACGAGGAAGCGGCGAAACACGCCGGCGCGCGCGTCACGAAAATCGGGCTGCGGATCGGGGAATGGTCGGGCGTGGATCGCGAGTCGCTGCAGTTCTGCTTCGACTCAATGGTCGCCTCCGATCCGAACCCGCCGGTGCTCGAGATCCAGTATCTGCCGCGCCAGAATCTGTGCGGCCGCTGCGGCGAACTGTTCCAGGTGAAGGATTTTGATATCGCCTGCCCGGGGTGCGGATTTTCGCCCACCGAGCCGGTGAGCGGAAACGAAATGGACATCGCGTATCTGGAACTGGAGGAATAATGACAACCGTGACGGAAAAGATTGCAGTCGAGAAGAAAGTCCTGAGCGAAAACGATCGCGTGGCGGCCGGCCTGCGCGAACGGCTCCGGAAGAATGGCGTCTACTGCATCAATATCATCAGCTCGCCCGGCGCGGGGAAGACGTCGCTGCTCGAACGGACGCTCGCCCGCTTCCGTCCGGAGGAGCGCGTCGCGGTACTGACGGGCGACATCGCCACGGACAACGACGCCAGGCGCATGGCTCGCTTTGGATTCCCGGTGAAACAGATCTGCACGGGGGGATCGTGCCACGTCGACGCCAAGATGGTGGAGCGCGCGCTCGACGACTGGGATCTTTCGACGCTCGACCTGCTGATCATCGAAAATGTCGGCAACCTGGTGTGTCCGGCAAGCTACGACCTGGGCGAGGACGAAAAGGTGGTCGTGCTGAGCACCACCGAAGGCGACGACAAGCCGCTGAAATATCCGGGGACATTTTTCCGCGCCACAACTCTGGTGATCAACAAAATCGACCTGCTGCCCTACGTTCCGTTCAACATCGAAGCGGTGCGGGAGAACGCACGGAAGATCAACCCGAACATCGAGATTCTCGAGCTGTCCTGCACCACGGGTGAGGGGCTGGACACATGGTGCGCGTGGCTGGAGAAAGGCGTGCTCGCATGATCCGCCGGGAATACGTCGAGATCGCCCGGGCCTATCATCTGCTGAGCGATCTGGAGCCCCAGTTCGTCGCGCGCCTGCTGCCGATCGCGCGCGATGCGATTTTCAATCGGGACGATGTGATTTTCCGCGAAGGCGCGGCGTCGAAGAGCTTGTACCTGATCGTCGCGGGATCGGTGGCGCTGGAAACGATGATCGACGGGCGGCCGTCGCACGTGCAGACGCTGAATGCGGGCGACGCGATGGGATGGTCGGCCTTTTTCGAATCGTCGAAGACGCACTTTCAGGCGCGGGCGATGACGCAGGTTTCGGCGATCGCGTTTGGAGGCGGGGATCTGCGTGCTGCATGCGACGACGATGCAAGGCTTGGGTACGCGCTGGCGACGCAGCTCCTGTCTTTAGTGACGGACCGCCTGGACACTTTGAGAATGCAGTTGACGGAAGCGCGGTCGCGGAGAGCTTCGTAGTTCACGCCCGCAGCGACCTGCGCGCGCCGCGTTTTGAGGATGCGTTAGCGTTGGCCCAAAGCCGCCACCGCCGAAAGATCGCCGAGCATGCGCGACCAGCGGTCTTCACCCAAAGTTTCGAGCACCTTGACCTGCGCTTTTTTCCAATAGCGCACCGATTCGCGAATCGCTTTTTCACCCGCCGGAAGCAGCGTGACCGCCTTCGTGCGATTGTCCTTACCCGAGGAAATCTGCACCACGCCCTTGCGTTCGAGTTGCTTCAGGTTGCGTGTCAGCGTGGTCCGATCCGCGCCGATGTCGCGAGCCAGGCCGGTGATCGTCTCCGTGCCCCGCTTGGCGATGATGATCATCAGACTGAACTGCGGCCCGTGAATCGGCGCGCCGCGCATCTCTTTTTCATAAATCTTCGACGCGATGCGCGAAGCTCTGCGCAGATTGTACGCCACGCACGTCTGCGTCTCACCGATACAGTTTAGAAGATCGGACTTCATCGGGCAATCCGGTTGCGCTGGCTGATCACGAACGCGCGGATCGCCGCGACGTCGCCGTTCGACAGCCACTGCTTGAACGACGGCATTCCGGCCGACACGTAGGCTCCGTCCAGCACAATCTTAGGATAAGCCGCATAGACCGATTCCGCCGAATATCGCAGATCCGCGATCGATCCGCCCGACACCGCGGCCACGCCGTGGCAAGCGAAACAGAACGATGCGTACAGCGACGACCCGGCCTCGACCGTCTTCTGATCCGCCGTGAGCGTCACCGGTTTCGGCAACGCGGAAGAAGCTGGGCCCGGCGGAATTTTTTCCTTCCCGTCGATTGCGAACGTGAGCAGGCGGCCCGGCGTGCCGTAGTGACCGCTCGGGTTGCCGAAGATCAGTCCGAACGCGCCGCCCCATCCGGCCAGCACCGAGACGTACTGTTTGCCCTTCACTGTATAGGTCACAGGCGCTGCCATCACTCCCGTATTCACGGGCATTTCCCAAACCTTCTCTCCGGTTTCAGCGTTGTACGCCGTGAAGCTGCCCGCAGCAGTCCCCTGGAAAACGAGATTGCCCGCGGTCGAAAGAACGCCTCCATTCCAATACGTCGGATACGGGACTTTCCATCGCGCGCTCTGCTTCACGGGATCCCACGCGAGCAGCATTCCCGGCGTCAGATCCGAAGCTTCGGTCGCAGGCAATGGCAGCATCCCGAGATTCCACGCGCCTCCGGTCTGATATTTGAATTTGTCGTCGCCGAGGTAGGGATATGCCGTCTCCTGCGCGGGAATGTAGACCAGCTTCGTGCGCGGATGAAACGACATCGGCTGCCAGTTGTGTCCGCCGAGCGGCCCGGGCTGCTGCACGAACATCTTTTTCGGGTCCAGCTCGCGCGCCTGCGGATTCTCCACCGGACGTCCGGTCTTCATGTCGACTTCCTTCGCCCAGTTGATCGTCACGTAGGGCTTGGCCGAAAGCAGTTCCCCGGTGGCGCGATCCAGTACGTAGAAAAATCCATTCTTCGGAGCCTGCATGATCACTTTGCGAGGCTTGCCGCCGAGATCAAGCGTCGCCAGGATCATCTGCTGCACGGCGGTGTAATCCCAGCTATCGCCAGGAGTGGTCTGGTAGTGCCAGACCAGTTCGCCCGTGTCGGGTTTCAGGGCGACGATGCTCGAAAGATACAGATTGTCGCCGCCCCCGGGACTGCGTACCTTCCAATTCCACGGCGACCCGTTGCCGGTGCCGACATATAAAAGGTCCAGGTCGGGGTCGTAGGCAAGCGAA
>JAIQFJ010000547.1 GCA_020073325.1 Terriglobia bacterium
TATAGGCAGGCGAAGGGAGATGCTGAAGCTCGAAAACGCTGTGATTAAACCCGCGATATACTCGCTATCGGACTGGTACAAAATCTCGGGCAGGTCAGCGCGATCGAGGAGGCAGCAAACATTTCCCGACCGGTGTGTTATCGATTCGGTTCCAGATTCGACCCGGAACGGTTCCGATCCGACCGCCACCTGATTCCGCTAAGGAATAAGAATCTCGTCGATGCTTTGCGCAAACATCACGAATTGATCCCCGCCCCCGCCGACGCTGAAGCTTATCGGCACTGGAAGAAGCGGCGAGACAGTCTTCGCGAAGCGATACGCCGTGAAAATTTGGAGTTCTTGTCAACGGCGCAGCTGGCTGCAATGACGACGACCCTTGCCGCCTATGATCTGCCCAGCCTCGGTTCGTTCGATCTCGTCGTGTTCGATGAAGCCAGTCAAATCGGGAAAGCGCCGGCGCTCACGTTCGCGCACTTGGGAAAGCGTGTGCTCTACGCCGGAGACCCGATGCAGCTCGCGCCGATAGCTCAGGCGGATTCAGACGACGTGCGAGTATGGCTCGGGACTTCACCATTCGCCTGGAAAGACCTATCTCCACTAAAGTCCGCTACCAACATGCTGGATGAGCAATGGCGAATGGCACCCGACATTTGTACGGTCGTGAGCCGGATTTCTTACAACTCGAAGCTCAGAGTCGCGGAGCCGGCCGCAACCGATCCTAAGTGGATGGCGGCGAGAGCGGCGAAACCGACAAAACTGCTGGGAGCTGAAAGTGTGGTCCTCATTGAGACGGGCGCGACACCCCGCCCGCCAAAAGGATTTCGTGGGTACGAGTGTCCTGAATCGGCGCGCCTTGTCGCTGCCTTAGCCGCTGATCATGTCGCGAGTTGGGGCATTAGGGACGCAAGATCCGAGATCCTTATCCTTACTCCGTATCGTGCTCAAAGGCGTCTCTTAGGATCAGAATTGAACTCCGTTGGCTTGCACCAATCGATTGCTTCGACGGTCCATCGCGCTCAGGGTTTAGAGCGGCGCATTGTGATCTTCGACCCGGTGTGCCCGACAGCGGATTTCGTGAATGGCGAGGACGGGCAGCGATTGCTGAATGTCGGCTTAAGCAGAGCGCAGTGCCGCTTGATCATAATGCTTCAGCGCGGCTGGCAAGCACATCCTGTCCTCGCAATGATTTCAGAGGTTCATGCTCCGATCGTTTTGTCCACATCGATGGTGGACAAGTTGCTCCTCTTGAGGCTTTCACAGAATCTCAATCCCGGTTCGACTTCTTCGTCACCGGCCGCTACTGGTAAAATCCACGTTGTGGCGAAACAGTCTCCTGCTATTCAGCCCCGCGCGGCGTTTCGAGAGGAACTGATGAGTAGAATGCAGCGAGGAGTCGCGCCAGCGCATCTGAAGGATGTCGCACTGACGTTGCGAAATAAGGCCGCCTATCGAGCGCTCTCCGATTCTGATGTTCAGTCCCTTCTCGATGAGCTACAACGAAAATCCCGTTGATTGCGGCATCGCGCCCTGCGTGGTGGTTGGACCGCAATCTCTCGCCTGTTAATCCGCATTAACGGTAGCTGCTACGGAACCGGCATCGCCGAAATCGTCTTTTCGGCAGCCGCGGTGCCGTCGCCTCCAGGACTGTTCTGTATCCTAGTCGATCTTGATCGCGAGTGCATCGGCCATCGTTTGAGTGAATAAAGGCAGAGCGCGCGATTGATGGAATGCCCGGAGTTGCTCTTCGACGGTGCGACCTAAGGAGCTGGCCTGTTCCGTAAATTTATTCGTGACGAGAGCGTCATCCAGATAAAATTGATTCACTAAAAATTCGTCCGGATGGATAGTTTCAACGTCATAGGGCTTCAGCGCGGCTTCGGGGAAGTGACGCACGTTGAAGGTGACGATCGCTTGAGCCGGCGCTCGAATTGCAGCAGCTAGAACGTGTCGATCCTTTCGGTCATTTGTCAGAACAGCTTCGAGATCCTTACAACCGTTCACCCAGGCTTCGGGAAACGCGGCGCGAAGCTCGCCGACGAGATGCCTCGATCTGCTCATCGCTCTTTCTGAGCTTGACCTTGAGCGTCCTCCGGACCTCATCGATAATACCGTCGCTCCATTTCGGAACGTACAACCGCGGAGTTTCCGCCAGACGCAAAAGTGTATCCCGCAGCCCGGCGGGAACGAGTACACACGCGTCTAGGACTGCGGGATAGTCTCTCATTCACTCTCGTTTGGCACGAACATCTGCGTCAACCGCCCGTTTGGCCATCTGATCCAAAATGCGCTTTCGATCGGCGTCTCTACGTTTTTGGTAATCGATCACATCCTTCAGAAAAACGCGCCGGTGCGTTCCAACCTTGTGAAACGGTATTTGGTCCTGCTTCAGGAGATCGATGAAAAACGGACGCGACACGCCGAGCATGTTCGCCGCCTGCTGCGTGGTCAATTCTTGCATTACAGGCACAACGGACACGCCTTTACCCTGCCGCATGTAGCCGATCACCTGCAGGAGGATGTTATAGATCGATTCAGGGATCGGAATCGATTCTCGGTTTGGACCGATGAGGGCGGGAGCCTTTTCCAGCAAGAAAAGCCTATAAAGCTCCTGAATCTCAGCACTTTCCGCGTCCCGCGCCTGATGAACTGCCCTAGCTGCCATTGCCCACCTCCTTTCTATACATATCGACGTCTGGGTCCGTATAAACGCAACATACGAAATAAACAAAACAAACGAAACACAAAAAAGTATAGCGCCTGTTGTGACCGTTGTCAATGAACTTACAGAATCGCAAAGGTTTAGGGGATTCTCCTAGATTGCGAGAATCTGCGCGGGTGTGCCCATTTTTGTGCCCACTCCGCGCATACACATTCTGTTCAGCACTGTTCACCGAGGGCCGCCGGGCCATGCGTAATCCTTTGATAACGCGTCACAATTGGCAATGCTGGGTACTGGCGGCGACCATTGCTAAGTATTTGAAAAAACGTGGTTTCTATGGTTCGGGACCAGGAGGTCGGTGGTTCGAATCCACTCGCCCCGACAACTTCTTTCAATCACTTAGGGCTCTACGCCAAGAACGGGGGCGAAGTGTCTCGCGCCGGTATCGCCGCCCACGTCCGGCCTGTGGTTGTTGTGCGATCGTTGCTCCTATTGCGAGTTTTCGAGATCCTGAAAAACGGCGGCGAAGGTGATCGGATCAGACTCCTTCACGCCGTACCGCTATCGAACCGACATCGTGACCTTCGCCGAACCGCTGATCCCTCCTGCAGAAATCACGACCGGGACCTGATCGCCGGGCGTGACGCCGGCGGGGATCGTCTCATTGATCTGATAAAGCCCCACCTCGCCCGGGGTGAGTCCTGCGAAAATTGCTGGCGTGGTCTGATTTCCGATCGTGACCGTGACCGGGGCCGTCGCGCTGGCGAGCGGC
>JAIQFJ010000101.1 GCA_020073325.1 Terriglobia bacterium
GAACAAGTCTTCCGTCGACGGCCATCTCGAAAGTGGCCCCACAAGCCTATTCATTCGGCTCCGGAAGTTCAGCACTACCTCAATGCGACGCTTCCTGCGCAGGAAAGCTTACGAGGGCAGGATAGCGGACGCGCGTACCGCTGGGTTCACACAAAAACGCTAAGTTATACACAAAGAACGCGAAAGAAGCGGGCTCATCTCCGGTTCGAGCCCGGCTGCGGCGGCGAAGTTCCTATACTGAAGATATGGACGCGCATGAGGGCAAGCAGGAACGGCTTCTGGCGGGTCTGCGCGAGATGGGAAGCGTGATTGTCGCGTATTCCGGAGGCGCGGATTCGGCATATCTGGCTTGGGCCGCGCGGCAGGCGCTGGGCGATGGCGCGGTGGCGATTACGGCGGATTCGGCGTCGCTCCCGGAGTCGCATAAGCGCGATGCGGAGGCCTTTGCGCGCGCGCACGGAATCCGGCATGAATATGTCGAGACGCGCGAGTTTGAGAATCCGGATTATCTGAAAAACGACGGGGACCGCTGTTTTCACTGCAAAGACGAGTTATTTACACGCCTGGATGAAGTGGCGCGCGGCCGCCGGATCGCGCACGTCGTCTACGGTGTGAACTGCGACGATCTGGGAGATTACCGGCCGGGTCAGAAAGCGGCGCTGAAGCATCAGGCGAAGGCTCCGCTGGTGGATGCGGGGTTGTCGAAGGCGGAGATTCGGGAATTGTCGCGAAGGGCCGGCCTCGAGACGTGGGATCGTCCGGCGTCGGCGTGTTTGAGCTCGCGGATTCCGTATGGGACTCCGGTGACGATCGAGAACGTGAAGACGGTGGATCGCGGAGAGGATGCGATTCGCGAGCTCGGGTTCCGGCAGTTCCGGGTCCGGTTTCATGGCGAAATCGTGAGGATCGAGATCGCGCCGGAGGAGTTGGAGCGGGCGATGTCGGTGGAGATGGCGCGCGCGTTTACGTCGATTTTCAAGGAACTGGGATTTCACTACGTCACGCTGGACCTGGAGGGATACCGGCAGGGTGCGTTGAATGAAGTGCTGATGAAGTTGTAGTGATTACCGCGTCGCGATCAGGCAGCGGAAGCGGTTTTGCATTTTCACTGAGCCGCCGGGCTGGACGAATCGTTTGAGCGCCTCGCGGACGGCCGTTTCCACTTTTTCTTTTCCAAAAATTTCAACCACTCGCTGAGAGGGGCCGGCGGCCATTTGACCGCGGAGTGCGATGTCGAGGCTCGGGTATTCGAAGGCGCAGTCGATTTCGTGGGTGGTGCTGTTGGGAAAGAGCGCTTCGAGCTGGCCGGGTTCGGAGAGGGCGAAGACGCCTCGGCCCCTGGGAGGCTTTTCGAACAGGGCGAGGATCGCGTCGAAAATGGCCTTTTGTTCGCAATGCTCGACGGCCCAGACGACGACAGCGACGCGGTGTTTCGCGACGCGCGCGAGTTCGTCAGCGGCTTTGGCGGGGTCCGGCGCGAATTGCAGGGAATTGATGGCGAGGACCACGTCGAAAGAGCGGTCGGGGTAGGGGAGATTTTCGAGTTCGGCGACGCGGAGGTCGGCCTCGGGAAGACGGCTGCGTGCGATGGCGAGCATTTCTTCGGAGGCGTCGCAGCCGGAGACAATGGCTCCGCGCCGCTGCGCGAGGACGGCGGCTCCACCGGTGCCGCAGCCGGCGTCGAGGATCGTGGTGCCCGGGGAGACCTGGGCGAGGTCGAGGACGGGGTTCCAGAGAGCTGGCGATTTTTTTTCCTGGATGTCGAGCCAGTCCTGGGCTTCGACGCCCCAGAGTTTCCCGATTTGTTGCGCTTTTTCGGTGAGCATGTTTTATGGTTGCGGGGCTGAAGCTCCGCGCGGGCTGAAGCCCGCCCCCCTTTGGATTGCGGTGGCGATGGCGATGACGGCGACGGCTCCGACGACGTTGTACCAGAGATAGGCGATGTGGGTGGTGCGCGAAACGGCGATGATGGCGAGTTCCCCGGCGATGGCGCCGACGAAGACGGCGGTGCCGCCGACGCGCTTCACGAAAAAGGCGATGAAGAAGACGCCGAGCATCGGGCCGTAGAAGAAAGATCCCACCTGGTTCACGGCTTCGATCAGGGTCCCGAAGCCCTGGCCGAAGAGGGCGGAAAACGCGATGGCGTAAGCTCCCCAGAAAACGGTGCCGAGGCGCGAGGCGAAAACGGTCTGGCGGTCGGTGGCGCCGGGCTTGAGGCGGCGGTAGATGTCGATGACAGTGACGGTCGCAAGCGAATTGATTTCTCCGGATATGGCGCTCATCGCGGCAGTGAAGATCACGCCGAGGACCAGGCCGATGACGCCGCGCGGCAGGTAGCGCGTGACGAAGGAGAGGAAGATGTAATTCGTGTCGGGCTCGCCGGAGAGTTTCACGGCGTCGGCATGCACGGAGTCGAGTTGTTTTTGGGAAGAGCGGAATTCGGCGAGCGACGCCGCGTCGTGGCCGGATTTGATCGCGCGTGCGGCGCTCTGGCGGCGCTCGAAAGCTTCGTTGTAGCGCGATTGGAGCTGCGAATATTCGGCGCGGGATTCGAGTTGTTTTTCGGCCCGCGGATGAAACGTGAGCGGAGGACGGATGAAGATGAAGAACACGAAGACCATCGCGCCGATAAAAAGAATGCCGAACTGCATGGGGACTTTCGCGACGGCGTTGAAGAGGAGGCTGAGGCGCGACTGGCCGATGGACCGGCCGGTGAGATAGCGCTGGACCTGCGATTGGTCGGTGCCGAAGTAGGCGAGGAATAAGAAGCTGGCGCCGATCAGGCCGGACCACAGGTTGTAGCGATCGTTCCAGTTGAACTGCGTCTCGACGACGTTGAGCTTTCCGGCGGCTCCGGCGATGCGGACAGCGTCAAGAAAAGAGATGTCGGAGGGCAGCATGTTGACGGCGATGATCGCGGCGAGGAGCAGCGACGCAGTGATCACGGCCATCTGCTGCACGTCGGCCCAGGTGACGGCTTTGATGCCTCCGGTGGTGGTGTAGAGAATCACGAGCGTCCCCATGACAACGGCGGTGAGCCGGAACGGCCAGCCGAGGATCACGGAGAGCGCGATGGCGGGGGCGGCCAGAGCGACTCCGGCACCGAGGCCGCGTTCGATCAGGAAGATCGCAGTGACCAGGGAGCGAGTTTTTGAGTCGAAGCGCTGCTCCAGATATTCGTAGGCGGTGTAGACCTTCGCGCGATGGAAGATGGGGACGGCGGTGGCGCTGAGGATCACCATGGCGATCGGCAGGCCGAAATAGAACTGCACGAAACGCATGCCGTCGGAGTAGCCCTGGGCCGTCGTCGAGATGAAGGTGATGGCGGTGGCCTGGGTCGCCATGATGGAGAGTCCCATGGCGTACCACGGCATGGTTTTTCCGGCTAGCAGGAATTGATTCGCGGTGTCGGATCCGCGGCCGCGCCACAGGCCGTAGGAGACCAGGAAAATCAGCCAGGCGAAGAGGACTGCCCAGTCGATGGCGGTCATGGGGCGAAGGCCTTCGTGAAGACGTAGAAGAGCGTGATGACGCCGGCGAGGTAGACCAGGATAGACACGTAGACCTGGGGCCAGGTTCTAAGGAGGGGAGGCGGCTCGTCGGGGATGTTGTGTGGGTCGGTCATAGCAAGAAGCGGCTTCCGCCATGACTGGCGGGGCTTTCCTGGATTTGTGCGGCAGCCTGAGTGAAAGCCCGGCGAGTGATCGCGGGGGCGAGGATCGTCGTCATTGTGATTTTCCGGCGCTGAGGAGATTGGCGAAAGCCCGGTAGGCCCCAGGGACGCCGGCGGGGAGTTGGCGGAACCAGGAATAGGCCGTGTAGATGTAGGCGCCTTTGCCGTAGTGGAGATAAAGCTCGCCGCCGGGGTGCGGCTCTTCACCGGCGTCGTGCGATTCGAGGACCGGCTGATATTTCGGGTCCCATTCGCTGGGGAAGTTTAAGCCTCGTTCCTGGACCCAGCCCTGGAAATCTTTTTCAGTGATCGGATTCGGGTTGTGAAGGACGGGGAGTTGCGGGTTCGGGAATTTCACCGATGCGTCTTCGTCGACCACGCGTTCGCGGCTGAGGGTGATCGGGTAGGGGCCGATGTGTTCGAGCAAAGACGGATCGCCTCCGAAAGGGCCGCCTTCGGGGACATTGTATTGCACGACCAGCGTGCCGCCGTCCTCGACGTATTGAAACAGGCGCGCGTAGTTGGCGCGGAGGTCGGCGCGGGTGTTGAAGGCTCGGACACCGGCGACGATCGCGTCGAAGCGCGAGAAATCGGCCGTGGCGAGATTATCCAGGAAGGTCACCGCCGCGCCCATCTGGCGGATGGCGTCGGGGACTTCGTCGCCGGCTCCGACGATGTAACCGATATTTCTCGAAAGAGTCCGGATGTCGGCACGGACGACTTTTGTCGTGGCCGGCGGGAACAGGGTCTGGGCGGGGATGTGCGGGTATTCGATCACTTCCGTGCCGACGGAGATTTCGCGATCGCCGATGGTGGCGATGGCGCGCAGGTCGGCCTGGGCGTCGACGGAGGGAGGCGTGACGTCGAAGGCGGCTGTGGTTTCCTGGCCGGTGGTGGTGAGATCGAAGTGGCGGGTGGCGGGTTCGACCCTCCAGCCTTCGGGGGCGGACAGGCGGACCTCGCCCGAATTTTTTCCGGCGTTGGAACGGATCGGAATTTCGACATGGCGCGCATCGGTGGTGGGGAAAACGAGCGCGGGCTGCGTAAAGCGTGTGGCGACTTGAGGGACGACGGCGAGCGGGCGGATCGTTTCGCCATAGACGTGATCGACGTAACGATACTGAACCGGACGCGAATAATCGAGGTCGGCGCCGTCCATGCGGATTTTGAAGTGCGCTTCGAGGACGGGCGGATTTTGGGGGTCGCCGATTTCGCGCGGGTCGGGGACGAAATAAAGCCAGCCGTCTTTCGGCTGAACCAGCCAGTAGGGCTGCGAATAGGGCGCGTCGGCGGGAAACGGCATCGTGTGCGTGAAGCGGCTCGGCTCGTTTGAGGGGAGAACCGTCGTCGCGACGTTGACTGCGGTTCCCGAAAGATCGGCGGCGAGCAGCGTGATGCGCCTGGACAAACGCGAGAGCGCGGTCAGGGTGACTTTCGTGCTGCCTCCGGGGGTGACGGAATATTTATCGGAGGAGGAATCGAGCCACAGGCCGTTCGCCAGAGCCCAGGCCTCGCTGAGTTCTTTCTTTTTAGAGGGATCTTTGATGAGTGCGTAGGCTGCCGGGAAATCGCGCGCGCGGAGAGCGGCGACGACCTTCGGGTCGGCGGCAATATTGATGCCGTCGAAGACATCCTTGGTTGCTTTGTCGCCGGCGATGGTGACTAAATATTGCTTTTGCGAGCCCTTCTGTTCGGGCGCGCCCATGCCCTGGCTGCGATGCTGGCTGCGGCTCATGCCGGCGATTTCGGCGTAGCTGTAGCCGAGCTCGGGGTTGTACTGGCCGACATCGAGGTCGATGCGGTCCGACATTTTGTCCGCCTCGGCTTCCTGTTCCTTAGTGAAGGCGATGACGTTGTACATGAGACGTTTCGCCTGCCACGGTTGGACGCCGTATTGGAATTGTTCGGGATATTTCGTGGGGTCGGCGGCGACCGAAAAAGCTTCTTTGCCGAGGATCGCCGAAACCTGATGCTGGCCGTGACCGTCGCGGGGCGTGCCGGAGAAGCGCAGGATGATCACGTCCGGGCGGAACCGGCGGATGTTCCAGACGACGTCGCCCAGGACTTTCTCGCGAGGCCAGTGCGCGAACGTCTCCTCGACCGTTTTGGTGAAGCCGAAGTCGATGGCGCGGGTGAAGTATTGCTCGGCTCCGTCGATCTTGCGGGCGGCCAGCAATTCCTGGGTGCGAATGATGCCGAGGGCGTCGCCCTGTTCGGGCCCGATGAGGTTTTGGCCCCCTTCGCCGCGGGTTAGGGATAAGTAAGCAGTGCGGACGTGGCGTCCCCGGGCGAAGTAGGCGAGCAGCGCGGTGTTCTCGTCGTCGGGATGGGCGGCGATCATCATGACGCTGCCGGTAGTTTCCAGATTTTCGAGCTTCTGGCGCAGTTGGGTCTCGCCGGCCAGGTTTTTTTGGCCGAAAAGAGGACTAAGACAGATCGCCGAGAGAAAAACAGGTAAAAACAGGAAACAACGGACCCGTTTCGGTGTCGATGTAAGATGAAGGAGGATGCCCGCGGAAGTCCTCACCGACTTCATGGTAGCAACGTACGCGGGCAACCGGGGCGAATTTTTTGGAGGCGCGCGATGAGCAACTGGTGGGAGGGTGCTCGGCGATGGATTCATGGCGAGCCCGCCGCGAGAGAGACGCGGATCGGGCTGGCATTGGGCGGGGGATTCGCACGCGGGATTGCGCACGTCGGCGTGCTGCGAGCCTTTGAGCGCGCGAAGATCCCGATTCATTTCATTTCCGGAGTCAGCGCGGGGTCCATCGTGGCCTCGGCGTTCGCTTCGGGAAGCTCCAGTTACGAGATCGAGCAGGTGGCGCTGAAGATGCGCTTTTCCGATGTCGCGCGCTGGCGGATCTCGTGGCAGGGGCTGGTGGGGTCGGATCCGATGCGCAAATTTCTGGCGCGGGTGCTGAAAGTTTTCGATTTCGAAAAGATGCAGATTCCGCTGGCTGTGGTGGCGACGGATCTGACGGCGGGCGCTCCGGCGGTGTTTCGCGGAAGAGGCGACGTGGTGCTGCCGATCCGCGCGAGCTGCTCCTATCCGGGACTGTTCCAGCCGGTGCGGCACATGAATCACTGCCTGGTGGACGGCATGATCGCGATGGACGTTCCGGCGGCTCCGCTGCGCAGGATGGGGGCGACGCACGTGGTGAGCGTCGCGCTGCCGAATCCGAGCGAGACGGTGGATCCGAAAAACATGCTGAGCGTGGTGACGCGCTGTTTCCAGATCATGACCGCGCGTACCGAGTCGCAGTGGAGGCGGCATTCGAACCTGGTGATCGTGCCGGACGTGAAAGACGTCGGGTGGGATTCGTTCGAGAGCGCACATTTGCTGATCGAGGCAGGGGAGCGCGCGGCGGAGGCGGCGATGCCGCAGATTGCGCGCTGGTTCGCGGCGGAAACTTCGGGGGAAGCGGTCGCTTAGAGGGTCGGGACTAGAGCCCCGGCCGGACGGCCAGGGCTGTGAAAATCCGCGGGACGCCGCGCACGGCGGGCCAGCGAAAATCCGGGACGGGACAAGCCGCGCCAGTCAAGAATTCAAATAACGCTCTTTTAGAATCGCGCGGTGGTGGAGTTCGTGGCCGGCGATGATCCAGGCTAAGGCTCGCACGGTGACCGGGTAGGTGCTGGCGGTGCCTTGGCGCGTGCAGGCTTCGGCGGTCATGTGCTCGAACAGCAGCGTGGTGGCGCGGCGCACGGCGGCGTATTCATCCGCCAGCGAGGCAAGGCTGAAAGCATCCGAATTCGCGTTGCGGACATAATCGTCCTGCTCGAAGCCGGGGAGCGGCGTGGTGTCGCCGCGGGCGATGCGTAGGGCGCGGTAAGACATGATGCGTTCGGTGTCGATCAGGTGGCCGACCACTTCTTTAATGCTCCATTTTCCGTCGGCGTAGCGGAAAGCGCCGCGGGTTTCGGGGACGGCGGAGAGAAGGGCTCGAGTGTCGTCGATCTGGGACTTCAGCGTTGCGATGAGGTCGCCTTGCGGGACCAGGGAGATGTATTTTTCGTAGTACGGGTTGTATTCACCGGGTTGGGGTTTGTGCATTTATTTCGAGTTTAGCGGTTCAGCAGCAGCCGGTTTGACAACCGGCTGGCCGGTCTTGCGAGCGGCCCCACATTATTCGCTGCGGATGGCGGTGACCGGGTCGACGCGAACGGCGCGCAGGGCAGGGAGCAGGCTGCCGAAAAGCGTCATGGTGAAACACAGGGCGATGGCGGAGGCGAACGTCGCGGGGTCGGCGGGTTCGACTCCGGCCAGCAGGGCTCGCATCGCGGTGGCGGCTCCGAAGGCGAGCGCGACCCCGGCGGCGATTCCGAGGGCGGCGAGGATCACGCCGTCGCGCAGGATGAGCGACAAAATATTGCCGCGGCCGGCGCCGAGAGCCATGCGGACCCCGATCTCCTGGGTTCGATTCGAAACAGCGAACGAGAGAACGCCGTGGATGCCGATCGCGGCCAGCAGGAAAGCGATGGCGGCGAAGGATCCGAGCGCGGCGAGCTGCACGCGGCGGGTCGCGGTTTGCAAGGAGACGATGTCGGTGAGGAGGTGGACGTCGGAGACGGGCTGCTCCGCGTCGGTCTCGCGGATGATGCGGCGAAGCGCGGGCGTCAGCGACGCGGGATCGACCGTGGCGCGAATCACGAGATCTTTGGGCGCGTAGAAGAAGCCGACGTTCTTTTGTTGCTTGTAGGGCAGGTAGACCTGCGGCTCGGCGATGCGCTCCAGGCCGCGCACGCGGACGTCGCGCACGACGCCGACGATGGTGCGCGTGGCGTTGCCGAAATCGAAGCGGCGGCCGAGGGGGTCCTGATCGGGCCAGTAGCGGCGCACGAAAGATTCGCTGACGACGGCTGTGAAAAGAGAATCGAGGCGATCCGAATCGGCGACATCGCGTCCGCGCACCAACGGAATCTGCATCGTCTGAAAATAGCCGGGAGTGACAAAACGGAGGCTCGCCGTCTTGCGCTCGGAAAGCGGCTGCGGGTGGCCTTCGACTTCGACGGCCCAGATGCCTCCGCCCTGCACCATCGGCAGGCCGGAGATGTAGGCGGCGCCGGTGACTCCGGGGAGTTGACGCGTTTCGGAGAGAACGCGCTCGATGAACTGTTCGCGGCGCGGGTTGGGTTCGTACTTGGGGATTGGCAGCGAGGTGCGAAGCGTCAGCACGTTTTCGGATCGGAAGCCGGGGTCGACGGATTGGATGCGCCACAGGGCGCGCACGAGGAGTCCGCAGGAGACCAGCAGCACGACTGATCCTGCCACTTCGGCGATGACGAGCGCGGAGCGAAGGCGCTCTTTGCGTCCGCCGGTTCCGCCGCGTTCGCGAAGAGTGTCGGAGTCGGAAGAAACACGCAGCGCGGGCAAGACGCCGAAGCCGACGCCGGTCGCGATGGTGACGATCGCGGCGAAGGCGAGCACGCGCAGGTCGACGGGCGGAACATCGGCGATCGGGAGATAGACGGGGACAAGCCTCACAAGAAGCGGAAGAGAGAGCGAGGCCAGCAGCACGCCGATCGCGCCGCCGGTGATCGCAAGCAGCAGGCTCTCGGTGAGCATCTGGCGGACGAGACGTTCGCGTCCGGCTCCCATGGCGGCGCGGACGGTCAGTTCTTTGCGACGCGCGAGGGCGCGGGCGAGCAGAAGATTCGCGAGATTCGTGCAGGCGACTAACAAAACGCAGAGCGACGCCGCCGCGAGCACGCGCAGCATGACGCGAGACTGATTCGGCATGTCGTCGCGAATGGGCATGACGGTCGCGCCGACGCGGGCCATTTCCTTGGGATGGGCGCGCTCGATTTGGGAGGCGATGGCGCGCATCTCGGCGGCAGCGGTTTCGATCGCCACGCCGCGCTTGAGTTTCGCGACGCCGAAGATGTAGGTATCGGTGCGGTCCTCGAAGGCGTCCGCGCGGAAACGCATCGCGGTCCAGATGCGGGCGTCGCGCGTGGGGAAATAAAACGTCGCGGGCATGACGCCGATGACGGTGTAGGCGTCGTTGTCGAGAATGATTTTCTTGCCGAGCACCGCGGGGTCGCCCGCGAAATCGTTCTGCCAGAGGTCGTAGCTGAGGACGGCGGTGCCTTGCGATGTTTCGCGATCGTCCTCAGGTGCGAAGTAGCGGCCGACGACCGGCTTCACGCCGAGGATCGGAAAAATCCCGGCAGTAAGACCGGACCCGATGATGCGCTTCGGATCGCCGATGCCAATCAGGTTGACCGAGAGCGACCGGTAGGCGCCCATCGACTCGAAACTTTTCGCGTTCTGCTGCCAGTCGCGAAACGTGCCGGGGGAAACGTCGAAGTCGCGCACGCCGATGAAAGAGTGATCCTCGAAGAGCTTGACGATGCGGTCCTGATCGGCGAAGGGCAGGGGGCGGACCAGAACATAATCGATCATCGTGAAGGCGGCAGTGGTGGCGCCGATGCCGAGCGCGGCGACGACGATCGCGGTGAGGGCGAAGCCGGGCGAGCGGGCCAGCGTGCGGGCGGCGTAGCGCAGGTCCTGCTTCAGAATGTCGAGATGCACGGCGAGCGCGGCCCAGAGGGTCTCGAAGAGCGCGGCGATCGACGTGAGCAGCGGAACGGAAGAATCGCGGAGGCGATCGCGATGGGCGGCGCAGAGTTCGTCGCCGTATTCGGCCCGGAACGAGGCGGGGTAGAGGCGGAGCAGGGCTCGGTAGAGTTTCATCATGCTTTCCCCGCGGCGAACCCGCTTTCGCGCGCGAATTTGACGAGTTGCGTCAGGCGGCGCGTTTCGGCTCGCGCGACCGATTTTCCGAATGGCGTGATGCGGTAGTAGCGGCGGCGCTCGTCGTCGTCTTCGGGCGAAGGGCGGTCGCGGGGCTCGAGGATGAGGCCTTGTTCGAGCATGCGCTGGATGGAGCGATAGAGCGTCGCGGGGCTGAGCTTGAGTTCGCCTCCGGTGCGCAGGGCGACGTCCTGGATGATGGCGTAGCCGTGGCGGTCTTCGTCGGCGAGGGAGAGAAGGATGTGGAAGGTCGCGGGAGGGAGGGGAAGCAGGGCTGCGGGATCGGTCATGCGACGATTATATCCGATGTGGATATAGTGTCAATGGGTATATGCGGGGCGGAGTGATCGCGGACATTTAATGCCGGCTGCCGAGCCACATTCCCAGGAATTTGTCGGCCATGGCTTCGGGGACGTCGATGTAGAGTTTCACGCGTTTCGATTCGCGGGTGACGCGGATGGTGTTGTACACGGCGGCAAGGTCGGGCTGATTTTTGGGGACGCTCAGGCGGCCGATGCCGATCAGGGCCTTGAAGGCGCTTTCCACTTGTTCGCCGCCGTCGTCCGAGGAACAGTTCGCGGTGAGGATGCCGTTGAGTCCGGTGGAAAGATCGAAATAGAGGGTTCCGGTTTCCACCGAACTGACCAGTTTGTTGATGTTCGCGAGATTGCTGTTCGGGTCGAAGGGGAGATGCAGCGGACCTCCGCTATAGGCGGCCCAGAATTGCGCGTTCGCGGGGATTTCTTTCAGCAGAGCCGCCATGGCGGGGGGCGGACCGTGCGATTCGGATTTGTGATCGATCAGGTTGTGCAGATCGTCGACGCGGCCGAGGGCGGCGAGGGTGGGGCTGAGCAGGACGACGGCGCCCTGATCGTTGCCGTAGAGATTCAGACCTTTGTATCCCATGCGCGTGGCGCCTTCTTTTTCGAGGCGGGGCTCCATCATTTCGTCGGCGAAATGGCCGCGGCCCAACAGGACGCCGTTCTTGGCGTTGGAGACGAACAGCAGTTCCCACAGGTCCTTGCGCGGATCGATGCCGGTGCGCCGGGAAAATTCCTCGATCTGGGGGATCTGGCGGGCGTCGAAATTCTTCTGATAGACCGGGGTCTTCACCAGCTTTTCGAGTCGCGTGCCGACCAGGAGAACGGTGTCGGAAGGGACCAGGGTGTCCAGCAGGGGATCGACTTTAACGCTGGAGGGTTTCGTCGTGCAGGCGGCCGTGGCGACCAGGATGGTGAGGAGAAAGCGGCGCATCAGTCTAAAGACGAAGGGTAGCACCTGGAATTACAGAGCGTTGAAAAAGGGTCGCGCCTCAAACCGAAGGATCGATTTGAGGCGCGAGTAAAAATCCGCCGTCGAACTTAGCGGTGTCCGCCGCCACCACCGCGGGAGCCGCCGCCGCCGCCGCCGTGGAATCCGCCGCCGCCGAATCCTCCGTGCATTCCGCCGCCATGGAATCCGCCGCCGCTAAAGCCGCCGTGGAATCCGCCACCGCCGAATCCGCCATGGTAGCCGCCCGCGAATCCGCGGCTGCCGATACCGGGTCGCCCGCCGCCCAGCGGAGGACGATAGCCCGGACCGAAGTGGCGATAGCCGCCGTGTCCGTATCCGTAGCCGCCGTAGCCCCCGTAGCCCCCGTAGCCGTAGAAAAACGGCGAAGCGTAGACCGCAAACGGGGAGTAGAAGCCCCAGCCGAACGGACTCCAGAAGATTCCGTCGCCGGGGATCCAGGTATAAGAAGAGTACCCGGCATCCCAATACCAGCCAGGACCATACCAGCCGGGGTTTCCGGCGTAGTAGGAACGCGCGGCGTCGACGTTCGCTTCAGCGATGTAAGAAGACCGCAGCTTGGCCCAGCGATAGAACTCGTCTTCGAAGCCTTTCTTGTCGAAGCCGTGCGTCTTCATTTTCGGGTCGTTCAGGGCGAGCATATGTCCGCCGCCGACGTCCTTGTGTTTGCCGTTCTCGGCGACCTCGGCCTTGCCGTCGAACACGCGAACGGTGCCGACGTTGGCGTCGAACTCGTACAGCCCTTTCTTGACCAGGCGCGTCTCGATTCCGTTTACATGGATGACGATGTCGTTCTCCTTGCGGATGTCGGCGACCTCGACCAGAGCGCGTCCTTTCTGCAGCGTCATTTCAGTGCTGGCGAGACCGTCCGCATTCATCTCGATCGCACTGTTGTTATCGACGCGCAGGAAGATTCCGGGAGTGAGCAGAATCTCCGCCTTGCCCTTTTGAGTGTCGAGCACCTGGCCCGGCTCGAGTCCGGCCGATCCAATCGATCGGGCGTTGACAGGCTGGCCGCCAATGGCTGCCTGTCCTTCGACGTAATTTAACGATCCGGGGCGCGCGGGGTCCGTGTTTGTGTTGGAGTTCAGGTCGGCCCACGCGGGAATTGTGAGGAACCCGGCCAGGATCGGTGATATCCACCATGACCGCATCATATTAATGACCTCTACTCATTCGATGCGGTAACGGTATCTGCGACGCGTAGCCTCGAAAGGGGAGTTACGCCTCCGCCGTCACGGGATTGCGCAGCTCGCCGATACCTTCGACGCGGATGATGACTTCGTCGCCAGGTTTCAGATAACGCGGGGGTTTCCGTGCGAATCCGACTCCGGCCGGCGTGCCGGTGGCGACCACGTCGCCGGGTTCTAACGTCACGACTTTCGAGATGTGCTCGATCAGCTCGGGGATCTTGAAGATCAGCTCGCGAGTGTTGGAGTGCTGTAGCGTAACCCCCGCGATTTCGAGAGAGATGTCGAGCGCGTGCGGATCCTGGATTTCTTCGGCCGTGACGATCCAGGGGCCCATCGGGGCGAACGTGTCGAAAGTCTTGCCCATCAGCCATTGCGACGTGGCCATCTGAAAATCGCGGGCGCTGACGTCGTTGAGGATGGTGTAGCCGAAGACGTGCTGCATCGCTTTCGAGGCCGGGATGTAGCGGCCGCCGCGGCCGATCACAAAAGCGAACTCGGCTTCGTAGTCTGGGCGCGATTCGACTTTGGGGAGAACGATCGGGTCGCCGGGTCCGATGACGACGTTGGTGAATTTGTTGAAGATGGTCGGGATCTTGGGGATTTCGAGCTTCACTTCCGCGGCGTGGTCGCGATAGTTGAGTCCGGCGCAGATGAGCTTTGGGGGCCGCGGGATCGGCGCGAGCAGTTTCACTTCGCCGAGCGCGAAGGAGGTCGGGCCGGGGAGCGGCAAACGGCCGGACTCGATGACAGTGAGCATGTCGGCGCCGAGCGGGAAGACGCGGTCGTTTTCGAGGATGCCGGCTTCGGCAGCGCTGTCGGGGAGTTGGAAGGTGACGAGTTTCATAAATTCTGAGGGTAGCGGAATTGGGGGCGGCACGAGGAATTCGCCTTGAATGCTGGTTGTTCCGCGATCGATAGGGCGGGGTTGTATGCTGCGAAACGTGGAGACCTGCTGCTTCGCAGTCGGGGCGCCGAAGGACCCCGGCCTCACGGCCAGGGCTGTCTGATTTGTCGAGTCGCCGTAGAGCAGGGCAAAGAGCCGCGAGTGTGTGGTCTCGGCGCCGTGGGAGAATGAGTGGTTTATGGCTCGCATTCAACGCGCTCTGGTGAGCGTCACCGACAAAACTGGAATTGTGGATTTTGCCCGCGCGCTGGCGGCGATGGGGGTGGAAATTCTTTCGACCGGCGGGACGTTTCGCGTCCTCAAAGATGCGGGGATCGCGCCGCTGCGCGAGGTGGCGGACGTCACCGGGTTTCCCGAAATGCTCGACGGTCGCGTGAAGACGATTCATCCACGGATCGCCGGGGGGATTTTAGCGATGCGCTCGAAGGGCGAGCACATGCGCGCGATTGCGGAGCACGGGATTCCCGCGATCGACCTGGTGTGCGTGAATCTCTACGAGTTCGAAAAGATCGCGGCGAAGCAGGACGCGCCGCTCGAGGAGCTGATCGAGAATATCGACATCGGCGGGCCGACGATGATTCGCGCGGCGGCGAAGAACTGGCAGGACGTCGCGGTGGTGACGTCGGCGGCGGATTACGTGCCGATTATCGAAGAGCTTCAGACAACGGGCTCGCTCTCGGAAAAGACGCATTGGTCGCTGGCCAAGAAGGCATTCGCGACGACGGCGGCTTACGATCGCGCGGTGTCGGCAAGATTGGGCGAGATTCCTCCGACCGGGGACGTGCTGCCGGCGACTCTGGATATTCGCGCGCCGCGGACGCTTTCGCTGCGCTATGGCGAAAATCCGCATCAGCATGCGGCCCTGTATGCGACGTCGCGTGCCGGAGTCGCGGGGGCGGAGCAGCTTCATGGAAAAGAGCTGTCGTACAACAACCTGGTGGATCTCGACGCGGCATGGCAGTTGATCGGCGAGTTCGACGGGCCGGCGTCGGCGATTATCAAGCATACGAATCCGTGCGGCTGCGCCGAGTCGGCGACGCTGGGCGAGAGCTACCGGCGGGCGTTCGAAGCGGATCCGGTGTCGGCGTTCGGCGGCGTGCTGGCGTTCAATCGCGCGGTGGATGAAGAAACCGCGACCGAAATCGCGAAGACGTTTGTCGAGGCGATCGCGGCTCCGGAATATTCCGCGGAGGCGCTGCGGATCCTGACGGCGAGGAGAAATTTGAGATTGCTGAGAGTCGCTCACGCGGCTCCGGAACTGGTGGTGAAGTCGATCAGCGGGGGATTTCTGGCGCAGACGCCGGATGTGCACCGGCTGTCGCGCGCGGAGACCCGGGTGGTGACGTCGCGCGAGCCGTCGGCGGAGGAATGGGCGGCGCTCGAGTTCGGATGGAAGGTCTGTAAGCACGTCAAGTCGAACGCGATCGTGTATGCGCGGGCGGGCCAGACAATCAGCGTGGGGGCGGGGCAGATGAGCCGCGTCGATTCGGCGAAGTTCGGCGCGATGAAAGCCGCGCTGCCTTTAGCGGGAACTGTGGTTGCCTCAGATGCGTTCTTTCCGTTTCCGGATGGCGTGGAGGAAGCGGCAAAGCATGGCGTGACGGCGGTGATTGAGCCGGGAGGGTCGGTCAACGACGATAAGGTGATCGAGGCGGCGGAACGGTTGGGGCTCGCGATGGTGTTTACAGGGGTGCGGCACTTCCGGCATTAGTAAGATGTCCCGGCGATTTCAAAAGCGAACGGGTCCGCTCACTCGCGTTCGCGGTTCGGTGCTAAGCGACGAGGTTGCAGTGTTGACCACAGAACCACGAGCGCCAGCGAGTGGTAGCGCCGCTTTCGAAACCGTCGGGATATCTTACCAGCTCGAGTGGCTGAGTTCACGCAGAGACTCAGCGGCCTCTGCGTGAAACGGCCTACTGACGTTCGGGCCACCCCGGGACCGGGGCGAGCCAGTCCTGAGGCATATCGCCGATCGGGGCTCCAGGCGGCGCGTCGGGCGGAGCGATCAGGTGCTGCGTCTCCGCGGGACGTTCCAGGAAGCGTTTGATGTCGGCGGCGAGCAGCTGGTGCTGGGCTTGTTCCGCCTCGCTCGCGGACGTGTCGGAGTGAAGACGGGCGGCGAGTTTCGAGAGCTTCAGCGTCGCGATCGCGCGGACTTGCGCGTTGGGCGATCCGGTGGCGAGCCACATGACGCGATCGACCAGGACGCGTTCCTCGGCACGGCGGATTTCCAACTCGTAGGGCGTGGGGGCGGGCGCGTCGAACGTCGCTTTGGTCAGGCGATCGATCACTTCTTCCAGTCCCGGCAAAGCAGGATCGACAGCGTGCTGTCCCACCATACGTGCGGCGCGCGCGGGAATCAGCGTGAAACCGATGGTCACGTCGGCGGCCACGGTCGCGGGGCTGAGCGGATCGAATCCGTCGCCCGTGGTGCGCGGGAACAATTCGCGATGGCGGCCGAATCCGGGCGGACGCGGCGGAATCGCGTCGAGCACCTGCTTGGGCACGGCGAGTTCAGACGGCTTCAACGTTCCGGCCAGCGCGTCGAGCGCCTTGCGCTGATTCACCGCCGTCTCCCATTTCACGGGCGTGCGATTGTCGCCGCGGATTCCGTAGATGTAATCGATGCCGCCGACCATCGATGAGGTCGACTCGACCGCGTAGCGGTGATACATGTAGATGGGCACCAGCGGTTCTTCGACCGTCGCCATCGGAGCGCCGCGGCGGATGGAATGCTCGCCGAGTTTTGCGAGCGCCGCATGGCGGACCTTCATCAGGCGATTCAATTCGTCGGCCTGATTGATGCCGTTCGACCATTGATCGACGCGCGGATGCGCTTCCAGATCCTGATTGGTCAGGTAGCGCAGATCCTGCGCCCACGCATCGTCCAGGATCTTCGTCAACGGCGCTTCTTCATCGCCGGGAGGCTGAATGCTGTAGCCGTAGTTGATCGCGACCTTGTCCCAATCCCCGATCTTTTGCGGATACGCGTGCGAGATGTCGATCGAGCCGTCGGGCTGCAGCTCCTCCTGCGGGTGCGGATAATCCATCACGGAGATCCAGCCCTTGGAGCTGTCGTAATAATTGTGGCCCAGGCCCAGCGTATGGCCGACTTCGTGCGCCGCCAACTGGCGGATACGCGCGAGGGCAGTTTGATAGAGAATATCGGGCTTCTCGTTGCCGGTGGTGTAGGGCGAAAGCAGGCCTTCAAAAATGAGGTAATCCTGGCGATCGCGCAGAGAGCCGAGGGTGACGGTCGCCTTGATGATTTCGCCGGTGCGCGGATCGTTGACGGTGCCGCCGCTCGACCAGCCGCGCGTCGAGCGATGCACCCAGTTGATCATGTTGTAGCGGATGTCCATGGGGTCCGCGTTTTCGGGCAGCACCTCGACGATAAACGCGTTCCTGAATCCGGCCGCTTCAAAGGCCTGGTTCCACCAGCGCGCGCCTTCGAGCAG
>JAIQFJ010000548.1 GCA_020073325.1 Terriglobia bacterium
CTCGCCGCTCTCCTGCTGCGCGTGCAGCTCATGCGCGAAAAAACCGGCGATGACGCGGATCTGGTTCGTCTGGAGGATGGTCTGAAGTTCTGCCGCCACTTCGTCCAGCGGCTCTTGGAATTCGCGCACATGGGTCCTCTCGATAAACAACCGCAGGACCTCGGAACTACGGTGGAATCGGTGGCAGGATTTTTCCAGCCGGTGATCCATGCAAAGCGTGCGACGCTCGTCACGGACACGGCCGCGGCGGCAGGTTTGCAGGTTTCCGCCGACCGGAATCTCCTCGAAACCGTTTTGCTGATTCTGTTCAGCAACGCGTTGGACGCGATTGAACCCGGCGGACAGATCCGCGCGCGCTGCCGGCGGATCGATGAGGGGCGCGCTGAGATCGCTGTCAGCGACAACGGCGCGGGAATCTCTCCAGCCGACTTGAATCGCGTGTTCGAGCCCTTTTTCACCACCAAGGAACCCGGCAAGGGCACCGGACTCGGCCTCGCGATCGCGAGAAATTTCGCGGCCGAGCACGGAGGATCCATCCGCATCGAAAGCGAACCCGGACACGGCACCACCGCTTACATCGATCTGCCGCTGGTCCATACCGTTGCGCGTGTCGAAGGAGTGGTCCAGTGAAACACGGCCCCGCGATCATGGTGGTCGACGACGATGCCAGCCTGCTGGCGACGCTGAAAGAATTTCTTTCGCACGAAGGCTACGACGTTGAGACCGCGCAATCCGGCGCTGAGGCGCTGGCCATTCAGGCCGCCAATCCGCGCCTCTCGCTCGCGCTGATCGACCTGATCATGCCGTTGATGGGCGGCCTTGATCTCACCGCCGAGCTGCGCCGCCGCGACCCCGATCTCGCCATCGTCATCATGACCGGCTACGGAACCATCGAAACCGCCATCGAAGCGATCAAGAAGGGCGCCGAGGACTACGTCACCAAGCCGTTCGACTATGAAGCCGTCCGGAAAAAAATCGCCCGATTGATGGAAGTGATGGAACTGCGCGAACGCGTCGCTCAACTGGAAGGTCATCTGGAACGGCACGCCTGCTTTGAGAGCATCATCGCGGTCTCGCCGGCGATGGAACGTGTAATGGAGCGCGCCCGCCTGGCCGCGGCGACCGACGTGTCGGTTCTGATCGTCGGCGAAACCGGAACCGGCAAGGAGATGCTGGCCCGCGCGATGCATCAAGCCAGCCCGCGCGCGCGCATGCCGTTCGTCGCCTTGAACTGCGGCGCTCTTCCGCGCGAACTCGTCGAAAGCGAGTTGTTCGGTTTCCGGCGCGGCGCGTTCACCGGAGCCTACGCCGATACGCCCGGGATTTTCTCTGCCGCTTCGGGCGGCACGGTCTTTCTCGATGAGATCGGCGAAATGCCCAAAGATGTGCAGGTCAAGCTGCTTCGTGTTCTTCAGGAGCGCGAAGTCCGCCCGGTGGGAAGCACTAAGTCCGTGCACGTCGACGTGCGCGTCATTTCGGCGACGAACCGCAGCCTGAACGATCTGCGCTCGTCGCTTCTGCGGGAGGATCTGTACTTCCGGATCGCGACCGTCGTGCTGCAGGTCCCCCCGTTGCGCGCAAGGCAGGAAGACATTCTGGTTCTTTCGCAGCACTTCGCCGCGCGTCTCACGCGGCGCTATGGACGGCAAATCTCGCTTTCCCGCAGCGCGATTGAGCTGCTTCTCGCCTACGCCTTCCCTGGCAATGTTCGGGAACTGGAAAGTCTCATCGAAAGCTCCAGCGCCGTTTCGGCCGACAATCCCCAGATCATTACCGACAAGGACCTCAGGCCTTTGCTGAGCACCAATGCTCCGGATCCGTCGCTGACGTCTACGATGAGTCAGCCGGTCTCGATGGAACAGATGGAGCGCCTCACCATTCAGCAGGCCCTTCGGATGGCTGAGGGGAATCGCACCAAGGCCGCGTCCCTGCTCGGTATTTCGCGCGATACGCTGTATCGCAAACTGCGCCAGTATCAAGCCTGACCTCCTGTCCGATTATCAGACGACTGTCCCGAATTGCGACGCGTGGCGATCACGGAAATTGCACAAAAGCAGACACTTTTCCGTGGCGCGCGACGTGCATTCCTGCCTGCATGACAATGCCAGGTGGACGCAAACAGCTTCTGCTTTGGATTGCTGCTGCACTGGCTGCAACAGCCGCCCTCGCCATCATCCTGATCCGTGAACGCCGTCCCGACGCGCGTCACTCTTTGTATATTGTCGGCGACCCGCAGCGCGGCTCCACATTGTTCTATGGTGCGAAGCAATGTTCCATCTGCCACTCCGTGAATGGCACAGGCGGACACATCGCACCGGATCTGGCGGCCACGCGTCCGGGCATGCCGGCGATGGGATGGCTGGCGACAGCCATGTGGAATCATGCACCCGGCATGTTCCGGCGGATTCGCGGAAGCCAGTCTTACCCGCAACTGGACTCTCAGGAAATGGCCGATATTCTCGCCTTTCTCTTTCGCGCGGCGAACTCCGACCGGCCGGGCGATATCGTTGCCGGCGCAGATATCTTCCAACGCAAAGGATGTGTCCAGTGCCATTCTGTGCGTTCTTCGGGCGGCCATTCCGCGCCCGAGTTGTCCGCGATTGCCGCCGGGGGCGCGACCGAGTGGATGTCGGCCATGTGGAATCACGCCCAGTCGATGATCGGCCCGGTGACCACCGTGCTCGGCCAATGGCCGGAGTTCAGCGGTAACGATATGAACAACCTGCTCGTGTACGTGAGCGGCGGCGTCGGGGTCGAAGCGAAAAATGAAATGGCCGGCGACGCGGAGCGCGGCTGGACCGTGTTTCAGAAGCGATGTATCCAGTGCCATTCCGTGCGCGGCAACGGAGGCAAGGTGGGCCCTGAACTGGGTCCTGAGCACGAGCTTCCGCTTTCCGCGACGCAGTTCGCAAGCGTCCTTTGGAATCATGCCCCGGCGATGGTGCGCCTCGCCCGCGAAAATGGGGCAGCGCCGGTGCTCGAAAAGACCGAAATGGCGGACGTGGTGGCGTTTGTTGCCAGCCTCCGCTATGTTGAACCCACGGGCTCTCGCTTTGTCGGCGAACGGGTCTTCAACGTGCGTGGTTGCGCGCGATGCCACGGAGCGTCCGCCGAAGGAACGCAACTCGGTCCCGAGATTCAGGCTCACGGCGACGCATACACGGCTGTCTCGCTCACGACGGCCCTTTGGAAGCATGGGCCCAAGATGGTGGATCGCGCCGAGGAATTGGGTATCGCATGGCCCACGCTCGAAGCCAATGATCTGGGCGACCTGGTCAGTTTCCTAAATCGCACTGAGAAGTAAAAGCGGCTGACAATTGGCTTGAAATTCCGGAATTTCGAGACGTGGATGGAAGAGCCCGCTGCGAAGCCGTGCATCAAGCGGTCGCACGATTGCAGCAAGCAACGGGCGCCGCCTGCAAC
>JAIQFJ010000102.1 GCA_020073325.1 Terriglobia bacterium
AATTTTCGCCACGCGCCGGCGAGGAGAAGTGTTCCTCACCGAGCCGGACCTGGAGCGCTTCGAGCAGACCCAATCCTCAATCGCCCTGATCATTGCAGGCGATAGCGCGGGATTTTTCACGCGCGAGCCCGACGGGTCGATTCAATCGCTGCGCAGCCGGGAAGAGGTCGCATGTGCACCCGCGCCCGGCCGATCGCCCCGCTGGCAGTGGATTCCGGCGATCCTGCTCTTCATCGCAGCCGCGACGATTCCGATGCATCGATGGTGGCCTCGCGACCCCGCGCTTTCGGTTCGCGAGGATGCCGGCCAGCTTCGCATCGCATGGACTCGTGCGCCTGGGACTCTCGAACTTGTCGACGGTTCCTTACACGCCACGCTGCCTGTGACCGCGCTCGACTCCGGCATCGCGTATCAGCCGCACACCGGCGACATCGCGATCCGCCTCACCCAGGAGCGGCGCACCGCATCGGCGCGATTCATCGGCGCGGAGCCGGAGGCGTCTGCGCTACGCGCGCAAATCGCCGCCCTCGCATCCGAAGCGGATCGGCTCCGCTCTGAAATCGACCGGCGCAGGCAAATCGCCGCCGGACTTGCGAAAACTTTATCTACAATGAAACGTGCTGATTGAGGCGCGTGAATCGCGCAAGTTCACGGTCGGCGACGCGCAGCGGATCGCTCGCGAGCTTTTCGGGCTCGACGCCTTCGCCCATCCGCTCGCAGGCGAGTTCGACGACAACTTCCGGCTCGATACAGGCAGCGGCAAATATGTTCTGAAAGTCATGCGCCCGGGTTGCGACCCGCAGTTCGTCGAGCTGCAGCGAGCCGTCTTGCAGCACGTCATTTATCTTCCGGTCCCTTCGTCGGCGGGTCCGGTCCAGACGTATGACGGACGCATCGTCTGGATGCTCGAATGGCTGCCCGGAAATCTGCTCGCCGAAGCGAAACATCGTCCGCCCGAACTGTTTGAAAACCTAGGACGCCTGCTGGGCGAGCTCGATCAGGCCCTCGCGTCCTTCGATCATCCCGCCGCGATTCGCGACCTGAAATGGGATCTGAAGCGCGCCGGGTGGATCGAGCCGTATCTGCACCACATCGCGAATGCCGACGATCGCCGCATCGTCGAGCGCATTCTCGCGCAGTACAACTCCGAGGTTCTGCCGCAGCTTTCCGGACTGCGTCACGGCACGATCCACGGCGACGCCAACGATCACAACATTCTGATCCAACGCGACCGCGTCACCGGACTGATCGACTTCGGCGATCTGCACCATACCGCGACCATCTCAGAACTCGCCATCGCCTGCGCCTACGCCGGATTCGGCGAGTCCGATCCACTGGCGGCCGCGCTGCACGTCGCGCACGGATATCATCGGGCCTACCCGCTCGAAGAACGTGAAATCGCGATTCTGTTTCCGTTGATTCTGACGCGTCTCGCCGTCAGCGTCACCAATTCGGCCTATCTCAGCAGCCTGCGGCCGGACGAATGGTACGTCACCGTGAGCGAAAGATCGGCGTGGACGTCGCTTAAAAAGCTCACCGCGACCCATCCTCGCCTGGCGCACTACCTGTTCCGCGACGCCTGCGGATTCGCGCCGGTGCCGCATTCGGGCGCCATCGCGAACCACTTGCGCGAAACGCCCGCCGCGACCGTCGTGGCCGGTGATTCCACCGCCGTGCTCGACCTGAGCTTCGGCAGCTTGATGCTGGGAGCCAATCCCCGCGCGTGCGAGACCGGTCCGCTCTCCGCTCTGATCGATGCGACGATGCGCGAATCCGGCGCCGCGCTCGGCATCGGCCGCTACGACGAAGCGCGTCCGATTTACACCGCCCCCGAATTCGCCGGCGGCCCGCATCCCACCGACGAGCGCCGCACGATCCATATCGGTCTCGACATTTTTGCTCCTCCGGGCACTCCGGTCCACGCTCCCTTCGCAGGCGCGGTGCACGCGTTCGCGAACAATACATCGCGGCTCGATTATGGACCCGTCATCGTGCTGCGCCACGCGACCGGGGACGGCACGCCGTTCTACACGCTCTATGGCCACCTCACCGCGGACTCACTCGAGGAATTGATTCTCGATCAGCCCGTCACCGCCGGTGAAGCGATCGCCAAGATCGGCGCGCCGCCAGAAAATGGCGACTGGCCGCCGCATCTGCATTTCCAGATCATCACGGATCTGCTCGACCTCAACACCGATTTTCCAGGAGTGGCCCATGCGAGCCGCCGCAATGTGTGGTTCGCACTTTCGCCGGACCCGAATCTGGTGACGCGCTACGCGATTCCCGCGGCCGGTCCCTCCAGGTCCGCGACGCTCGAAGCTCGTTCCAGGCACCTTGGGCGGAATCTCAGTGTCAGTTATCGCGAGCCGCTGAAGATCGTGCGCGGCTGGCGCCAGTATCTTTATGACGAAACCGGCCGCGCGTTTCTTGACGTATACAACAACGTGCCGTTGGTGGGCCACAGCCATCCGCGCGTGGTGGAGGCGGCGGCGCGGCAGCTCGCGCTGCTCAACACCAACACGCGCTATCTGCACGACAACATCACACGGTACGCCGAACGCCTCACCGCGAAATTTCCGGAGCCGCTGCGTGTCTGCTATTTTCTGAACTCCGCGAGCGAGGCGAACGAGCTCGCACTGCGGCTCGCGCGGGCGCACATTCGCCGCGACGAGACCATCGTGCTGGAGCACGCCTACCACGGCAACACCAACACGCTGATCGACATCAGCCCCTATAAGTTCGCCGGACCGGGCGGGGCAGGGCAGAAGCCATGGGTGCATGTCGCGCCGCAGCCCGATCCGCATCGCCGCGACGATCCCGCGGCCGGCCTCGAATACGCACGCGCCGCCGCGAACCTGATCAACGGCCCGATGACGTTCATCGCTGAAAGCCTGCCGAGCGTCGGCGGACAGGTCGTGTTTCCGCCCGGCTATCTCGCCGAATGCTATCGCCACATTCGAGCCGCAGGCGGCGTCTGTATTGCCGACGAAGTGCAGGTCGGCTTTGGACGCCTGGGCGATTTTTTCTGGGGATTCCAGATGCAAGCCGTCGTGCCGGATATCGTGGTGCTCGGCAAGCCGATGGGCAACGGATTTCCGCTCGCGGGTGTCGTCACGACTCCCGAAATCGCGGCGAGCTTCGATAACGGCATGGAATTTTTCTCGACTTATGGCGGAAATCCCGTGGCGTGCGCGGCGGGCCTCGCGGTGCTTGACGTTTTAGAAGAAGAGCGCCTGCCGGCGAATGCGTCGCGCGTGGGCGCGCATCTCATGGAACAACTGCGCAAGCTCGACGTGGTCGACGTGCGCGGCCGCGGGCTGTTCCTCGGTGTCGAACTGAAAGACGAGGACACGGCGTCCTACGCCGTCCATCAACTGCGCAGCCGCGGGATTCTGGCGGGAACCGATGGTCCGCTGCACAACGTGATCAAGATTCGTCCGCCGTTGATCTTTTCCATGGAGGACGCCGATCTTCTGGCGTGCGCCCTGAACGAGGTGCTTTGATATGCTCGATGCCTCGCGCTGTGTTTCCTCGCCGCCCTTGATGTCGAAGGATCGCGGATTTTCTATCAGGAGTGCGGAACCGGAACGGACGCGGTCATCCTGGTTCACGACGTTCCTTCAATCGAACCGGTGAGCCTTCATGTCCCTCCACTTCCTCGTGCGATTCGAGCCGAAGCCCGGAAAGGAAGCGGAATTTCGCGAAGCGCTGATGCGCGTGAATGGACCGAGCCGCGAAGAACCGGGCTGCATCTCGATCGAAGTTTTCGAATCGATTCGTGAGCCGCGCGTCTTTGCGATCCATTCCGAGTGGGTCGACGAAGCGGCGTTCGAAGTTCACGCCAAGTTGCCGCACACCCTCGAATTTCTGGCGACAGCGCGGGAACTGCTGACGCATCCGGTCCAGGGAGTGCGAACGACGAAGGTCTTCGGCGGCCCCGGAGCGGCCTCTAGACCAGAACCGTAAACGCGTTCTCGACGCGCTCCACGGGACGGTACAACGTATCCCGTTCAACGGGCTCGCGGCCGGCTTCGCGGATCAGGCGCAGCAGATCGCCGCGGCGCAGGTTCTGCGACGTCGTGGCGCCGGCATCGTGATAGATTCGCTCTTCGACGATCGTGCCGTCGATGTCGTCCGAGCCGAAGCGCTGCGCGATCTGCGCGATCTTTTCCGTCATCATCACCCAGTACGCCTTGATGTGCGGAATATTGTCGAGCATCAGGCGAGCCACGGCGATTTCGCGAATGTCGCCGAAACCGGTCGTTTTCGGAATGTGTTCCAGCGGAGTGTTGTCGGGATGGAACGCCAGTGGGATGAACGTCTGGAAGCCCTGCGTTTCGTCCTGCAGTGCGCGCAGCCGCAGCAGGTGATCGACGCGATCTTCTTCGGTTTCGATGTGGCCGTACAGCATCGTGCAATTCGAATGCAGCCCGAGCTGATGCGCCTCGCGCGCGACGTTGATCCACTGGTCGCCGGTGATCTTGTGGTCGCAGATGATGCGGCGGACGCGGTCGCTGAAAACTTCGGCGCCGCCTCCGGGCAGGGAATCCATGCCCGCTTCCTTCAGCTTGACCAGCACCTCGCGAGTCGTAAGTTTCGAACGCTGCGCGAAATATCCGATCTCGACCATGGTGAACGCCTTCAGATGCACCTGCGGAAAACGTTCTTTTAAGCCGCGCAGCATCTCGCAATACCAGTCGAGCGTTAATTCGGGATGCAATCCGCCGACGATGTGAAACTCGGTCACCGCCTCGGTATATCCGTGGCCCGCTTTTTCCCACACTTCTTCGAGCGACATCGTGTAGGCCTTCGGATCGCGGACGCGCTTTCCGAATGCGCACAGGCGGCAGCTCGCGACGCACACGTCCGTGGGATTGATGTGGCGATTCACGTTGAAGAACGTCTTGTTGCCGTGCTTCTGCTCGCGCACGCGATTCGCCAGCCAGCCGACGCCCAGCAGGTCCGGCGACCGGTACAGCGCGACGCCGTCTTCGTAATTCAACCGCTCGCCCGCGTCGAGCTTTTCGCGAATTCGTTGCAACCGCTGATCTTCAAACATCATTTGAGAAAAATGTCCGTGGCCCAAAACACAAAGAATATCACGCTGACGTAACCGTTCATGGTGAAAAACGCCGCGTCGATGCGCGAAAGATCGTCGGCGCGGACCAGCCGATGCTCCCACAACAAAAGTCCCGCGACCGCGGCGACTCCCGCCAGGGCCACCGGTCCCAAGGCGAACGACTTCACCAGCGCCAGCAGACAGATCAGCATTCCCAAGTGCAACGCGCGCGACATCCACAGCGCGCCCGCGATTCCCAAGGTTTTCGGAATACTGTACAGTCCTGCGTGTACGTCAAAGGCGTAATCCTGGCACGCGTAGATGATGTCGAATCCGGCGGTCCACAGCGTGACCGCGGCCGTCAGCCACACGATTCGCCAGTCAAGGGACCCGCGCATCGCGATCCATGCCGCCGCCGGCGCGATCCCCAGCGAAAATCCCAACACGATGTGCGACATCGACGTGAACCGCTTCGTGAACGAATAAAACATCGGGATCGCCAGCGCGACCGGCGAGAGCAGGAAGCACATCCAGTTCAGTTCGCGCGCCGCGAAGATGAACACGAAGGCCCAGATCGCGATGAATCCCCAGGCGAAGCGCCGCGAAAGCAGGCCAGCCGGCAGGTGCCGCATCTTCGTTCTCGGATTGCGCGCGTCGATTTCGTGATCCAGCACGCGGTTGAACGCCATCGCCACCGACCGCGCTGAAACCATGCACACGACGATCCAGGCGAGCCTCGCCCACAGTCCTGAGCGCGAAAATCCTTCGTCGCGCCACGCCAGCAGCGCGCCGGTCAGCGCGAACGGCAGCGCGAACACGGAGTGCTCGAACTTGATCATGTCCAGTGTCAGCCGGACTCTTTGGAGAAACGTGGGCAAGCCAGTTACTATTCTATTGAATGCGCATCCTTACCGTGATCCTCGCCCTAGCTGCGCTGTGCGGCTGCGGCGGGAAACAAGAGCAGCCCATCGATCTTCTGGCCCGCGAAGTGACGTTTCCCAACGGCGCGAAAATCACGGCGGTTCCGGCGCAGACCCAGCTCGAAGTGCTGCAGGGACTGCGGTATTACGATACACTCGCGCCCGACCGCGGCATGCTGTTCATCTACGCCAAGCCCGAGCCGCATCCGTTCTGGATGTACCAGGCGAAGTTCCCCGTGGATATCATCTGGATCGATCGCGATTTCAAGATCATCGAAATGTCGCTGAACACGCAGCCCTGTAACACCGCCGCGCACGACTGCCCCACCTATGGCGGTCAGCACGATTCGCGCTACGTGCTCGAGATCAAGGCCGGCATCGCGGCGCAGAACAATCTGCGGATCGGGGACCGGCTAGAGTTCTGATTACGAAGCGGCCGTTCTCTGCCTGCGCCTCTCCAGATACGTCCGGATCGCCTGATCGAGCGACGGCATCGGTGCGATCCCCATCGACTCCACTTTGTTGTTCGACAGCGCCGAGTACTTCGGACGCCGCGCCGCTGTACGAAACTCGCGCTCGTTGGTCGGCTTGAGCGGAGGCTTGACGCCCGCCGCCTCGAAAATCTTCACGGCCCAGTCGAACCACGAAATCGGCGTCCCGCCGCCGAGATGAAAAATTCCCTGCGCGTTTTTCTCGACCAGATCCGCCGTGCGCGAGGCGAGCGCCGGAGCGAACGTGGGCGACGCGACATGATCCTCGACGACGCGGATCGGTTGGCCCTGCGCGGCGAGCCGCAGCATCAGTTCGACAAAATTCCCGCGCGCCGTATCGAGGCCACCGGGACCGAACACGCCCGATGTCCGGATGATCGCCGCTCGATCCAGATAAGCCTGTGCATAAAATTCGCCCGCCAGTTTCGAAACGGCATAGGCGCCCAGAGGATGTGGCGTGTCCTGTTCCACATACGCGCGTCCGGCGAGCCCGTCGAAAACGTAGTCGGTCGAAAAGTGAACCAGCCGCGCATCCACCTGGCGGCACGCCATGGCGAGATTCCGCACGGCCAGCGCGTTCACCTGAAACGCGGCCAGCGGCTCCTTTTCGGCGACGTCCACTTGATTGTAGGCAGCCGCATTGATGACGACGGCCGGATCGTATTGCGCGATGGCCCGCTCCACCGCGGCCTGATCGGTGATGTCCACCGAGTGCCGCTCAAAGCCCGCGACTTCGCAGCCGCGCGCCTTAAATTCCGTCATCAGCTCGACCCCGAGCTGTCCCCCGCTGCCAAAAATGGCGACCCGATCTCGCTGCACCTCACCATTATGCACTCGTCAATCGTGACGAAGCGCGCTTGCGGGATCGATGCTGGTGGCGCGGCGAGCGGGAATAAAGCCAGCCAGCAGGGCGACGCCGACCAGGAACAGAGGGATGACGGAAAACGTCAACGGATCGCGCGGGCTGACTCCGAACAGCAGGCTCGAGAGAATTTTGGACACCGCGGCGCACAGCAGGATGCCGCATGCCGCGCCGATTCCCACCGGCCGCATGGCGCGGGCGAGAATCATGTGGCGCACCGCCTCGCGATCCGCCCCGAGCGCCATGCGGATCCCGATCTCGCGCACGCAGCGGCTCACCGCGAACGAGACCACACCGTAGACTCCGATCGAGGCAAGCGCCAGGGCCAGGGCTCCCAACGATCCGGCCAGCAGGGCGACGAGCCGCGAAGGCGTCCTCCACCACTCCAGATTGTGATCGAGCGGAGCGACGGTGGCGGCAAGCGCGGGATCGATCTCCCGGACGGCGGCGCGGATCGCGGTGAGCGAAACGGCAGACGCGCCGTGGACCAGCCAGTGCGTGCGAACGGCGCGTTTCGGGCCCGACGGAAAATAGACGTACGTCTCGTTCGCGCGGCCCAGGTGAGAAACCTGCGCTGATCGCGCGACGCCGACGATTTGATACGGCGTCTTTCCGTCCTCGATCACGATCTTTCCGATGGGATCTTCTCCCGGCCACAGGCGCTGCGCGGTAGCCTCGTTCACGATGGCGACATTCGCGTCGGTATCGGTCTCGGCTTGCGTGAAGTTGCGGCCGCGGACAAGGGCGATGTTGAGCATCGGAAAAAATTCGGGCGAGATGTAGTTGATCTCCGCGCGGTATTCGGCCGGATTGCCGGGAAGCGAGATCGGCTCTCCGTGATGGCTGTCGTCGAGAGGAGCGTTGTCGACTCTCGCCGTGGCGTCGACGCCGGGAATCGCCGCGATCCGCTCCGACAGGCGATTTTGGAAAACGGCCGAGCGCGCGGCATCGTAACCCTGGCTGCTGATGTCGAACGAGACGCTCGCCACGTTCTTCATCTCGAAACCGGGATCGATGTTCTGCGCCGCCCACAGGCCGCGCAACAGGAGTCCGGCGGAGATCAGCAGCACGGTACAGACGGCGATCTGCAGGCCCACCAGAGCCTGCCGCAGGAAGCCGTTGGCTCCGCTCGAAAGCTTCACGTCGGCGCGCGACGCCGCGAGCGCCGGAAGCAATCCGAACGCGATTCCCGTGGCGACCGTAATCGACAATGAGAACAACAGGACGCGCAGATCGGGCGCGACATTCAGCGCGAAATCGGGAAACTCAGCGGGGAGCTGCGCAGGCAGCACACGCAGGATGGATCGGAAACTGGCATAAGCAAGCGCGGTTCCGAGAGCGCCGCCGATCAGCGCGAGCAGCAGGCTTTCCGTGAGGAGCTGCCGGATCAGGCGCCACCGCGTGGCTCCCACGGAGAGGCGAATGGCAATTTCACGCTGCCTGCCGGCGGCCCTCGCCAGCAGCAGATTGGCGACATTCGCGCATGCGATCAGCAGCACCATTCCGACGGCCGCCAGCACGACGGCTCCCGCGCCGGTCACGATGCGGCGCATCTCCGGCATCGACGCGAACGTCGCGGTGTCGACCGAGAGCGACGTCTTCCGGCCGGGAACAGTCTGGTCGATGCGCGCGGAGATCACCGCGAGGTCGGCGCGGGCCTGTTCGATCGACACGCCGTCCCTCAATCTTCCGATCAGCACCAGCCAGCTTGTATTCGCGTTGCCATAGGCGTCGAACTTGGGCTTGATCGTGTGCTGCATCGTGATGGGAATCCAGAAGGAGGCGAAGTACGCTTCGGCTCCATGGAAGCCGGGCGGAGCAATGCCGGCGATGGTGAACGGATGCCGGTTGAGAAGCACGCTCTTGCCGACGATCCCCGGGTCGGCCCCGAACTGCGATTTCCAGAGGTCGTCGCTGATGATGGCCACCGGACCCGAGCCCGCCGCGGCGCAATCGGCGGGGCGAAATCCCGGCCCCGCGGGGCGTTCCTCCAGAATGTCGAAATAGTTGCAGGAGGTGAATTGCGCCACCACCTGGCGCGGGATCTCGCCGCCCAGAGTCACTAGCGCCATCGGCGCATACGCCGCGACTCCGGTCATCACGTGATTCTGATCGCGATACTGCTCGTATTCGGAAACCGAGAACATGCTCTCGTTGCCGTCGACGTTCCGGTCCATCTTGCCGTGAAAGATTTGATAGACGCTGACGACGCGATCCGAGCCGGGAACCGGAATCGATCGCAGGGCGAGTCCGTTGAGCAGGCTGAAAATTCCGGTATTGACACCGATACCGAGGCTGAGCGCGGCCACCGCGGTCGCGGTAAATCCCGGATTGAGGGCCAGCGCGCGCACGCCGTAGCGGACGTCGTTCCATAGGAACGCGAACGGATTCGCGGAGGGCGCAAACGCGCTGAGAATCTGGCGCAGCAGCCACCACCGCGAGTGCTGCGCGGATTCTTCGAGAAGGTCGCCCGCGGACTCCGGGCGAAGACGAGCGAGCAGCCACCTAAGCATGCTTCACCTTCTTCAGGTCGACGCCGCGCCACATCGCTTCGAGCGCGTCGCGAGTGTCGGCAAGGGCGCGGACTCCGGAAGCCTTGAGTCGAAAATAGCGCTTGGATCGACCTCCCCGCTCGGGCGTCGGATCGGAGAACCAGGAGGAGACGTAGCCTTTGTCTTCGAGGCGATCGAGCGTGCGGTAGAGCGCGCCCACAGTCAGGGCGCGGCTGGTTTTGCTTTCGATTTCCCGGCGGATCGGCACTCCGTAGGCGTCGTCGCCCAGGCGGAGAACCGCTAAGAGAACGATCTGCTCGAATTCGCCGAGATGGTCGCGCATATGTTCTGCATAGTAGAACTATGTGCGCCCGGTGTCAATTCGCTACAACGAACGCGCGATCTGTTCCTTCGTGGTTTCGTTGATGCCCGGCAAATTCGCTCCACGCTCGAAGCCCGAGACCTGGCATCCGCGCGCTCGCTTCGAAAGATCGCGATCCGCACCACTCTATTATGGCGATTTCACCGCCGCTATTTTATGTAGATCACCGCAACGTTGGAAGTTTGACCGGAGAGGATTGTCACGCCTGCCTCCGTGAGCGTGATGGTGGGCGCGACAGAGAACACCCCGGGATTCGCGTCGGCTGGGACCTGCATATTGATCTGCTCGACACCGCAAGCGAGGCCGGGCGCGCTGCCCGCGTAGAGGATCAGGCCGAGTGCAGTCACGGTCGCCTCCGGCACAAGTTCGATCGGAACGGACGGGTTTAATGCTCCTTCGGTGCAGTTGGAGCGAAGGGGACCGAATCCGGTGCCCCACAGGGAATTCACGGAGCCTCGCGGCGCCGGGTTCGTGGGGCCGTTAATTGTGCCGTCCTGATTGAGGGCGGCAGCTTGGGTGGATACGTTCGGCTGCAAGCGATATAGGGCCGGATCGAAGGGGTTGAGGGCGACCGAAAACGGACCGAATGTCTTGCCGGCGTATTCAAGGGTCACATTGGTCAACGGCTCGCCTGTAATCAAGTTGATGCTATGGCGGGCGGCCAGGGCGAAGGGGATTTGCGTGTTCACCTGCGTCGATTGGGCGTAGAGGATCGGCGCAGGAAGGCCGTCGAACAATACGCGAACGCTGGCGAGGTTGGTCGGAGCGCCCTTTGCCAGATCGGCAATCGCGGCCTGGACGGGTCCGATGCCGCTCCCAAGGAGGCTGACCAACTCCCCCGGCGCGACGAGGTCGCTACGAATCATCGAGGCCGAATTGAAGATTGCTCCTGTCATGCACGCGGGAGCGTTCCAGCCCGGACCTCCAAAACGGACGTTGTCGAGAATCGGGGCAGGAGACCAACTGAAGAACAGAGGCGCGCCGGCGAGTACGGATATGGATCCATCCTCGTTGGCGGCGACGGCCGTCACGGCGGGTGTGGAGTTGAGAAACGTCGCGTCTGTCATGCGGCCTGCCTGATCGAAGCGGGCGAGGAAATTCGCACCGACCTGCGAGACGCTTTGGGAAAGACAGGGCAGGGGAGCCGATGTCCTTACGGGCAGGCCGGGCCCCGACACTCCCGCGAGAAAGATGTCACCCGCGGTTCCGAGAGCGATCTGGGATCCCCCGTACGAGGAAGAGAACAGATAGGTGGAGAATTCAATTCGAGTGGCGTCAGGAGCAAGTTTGGCGAGAAAGCCACCGGGGAAGTCCCCCCAAGTGGGGACCAGCGCTTGGGGAGCGAACGTTCCCGGCGTCGTCGGAAAATCGAGCGACGTCGTTTCGCCGGAGATGTACAGGCTGCCTGCGGAATCGATTTGCAGAGAGGAGACTCCGTCGCTTCCCGAGCCACCAAAAAAAGTCGAAAAAACGATGTTTCCAGCCGGATCGAGCTTCGTCAGGGCCACGTTCGCGAAGCCGGCCAGGTGAGATTGCACGACGCCGGTTGTCACCGGGAAATCGGGGGACGAAGTGGTGGACGCGACAATCAGGTTCCCTGCGCCGTCAATGGCGAGTCGTGGTGCGGAGCCTGAACCGGGTCCGCCAAACACCTTGAGGTAAAGGATCAAGGAACCGTCCGCACTGAGCTTGACGATCGCGGCGCGGTTGTCCGTTGTGACTCCGCCGATGTGTGCGTTGCCGTAAGCGTCGACAGCGATTGAATTGACCGACCCAAAGATAGCTGGCAAATACGTCGCATAGAGGAACGCGCGGCCGTCAGCGGTGACTTTGGCGGCCCATGTCTTGCTTGTGACGCTGTTCGTGATTGCGGCTCTGGCCGAGGTTGGAAACGATCCGCCTGTATTGCCCGCGGCGTACACGGCTGCGCTGGAATCGACGAAGATCGTCGAGCCGGAGTCGGTGGTCGCGCCGCCAATAAGAGTGGCCCAGAGCTGGCGCCCCGACGAATCGAATTTCCCGATGACGGCGTCGGGGCAAGGCCGGATTCCGGAAAGGTTAAAAAAGCACCGGCCGCCGCCGGAGCCGGTCTGGGCGGCGCCGGGCGTGCTGCTGATGCCAAGGTCGGAATCCCCGGTGAAATAGACATTTCCTGCCCGATCGAACGCGGAGCCGACGGCGGGCAGATTTGTCGTCGTGATCATGCCGGGGTACGACTGTGCCGCGACGGTCGTGGCGAAGATTAAGCCCGCGACCAACGAACGAGCTGGCATGTGAAGTCTTCCGACTACAGACTCCGCGCGATCAGTTCCTTCATGATTTCGTTCGTCCCGGCATAAATCCGCTGGACGCGGCTATCAGCCCACATGCGCGTAATGGGGTACTCCATCATGTAGCCGTAGCCGCCGTGGAGTTGGACGCATTCGTCGATGATGGCGCATTCGCGCTCGGTCAGCCAGTATTTCGCCATCGCCGCCGTCGTCGCATCGAGCTTTCCTGCGTTCAGCCGCTCCATGCAGTTGTCGAGGAACACGCGCATGATATGCGCCTGAGCTTTGCACTCGGCCAGCTTGAAGCGCGTATTCTGAAACTCGATCAGCGGCTTGCCGAACGCCATGCGCTCCTTGCAATGCTTGATCGTGATCGCGACCGCCTGTTCGGTGGTCGCCACCGCGCCCGTCGCGACGCCCATGCGCTCATACGGGAGCTGCTCCATCATCTGATAAAAGCCGCGCCCTTCGACGCCCCCCAGCAGGTTCGCTGCGGGAACGCGCACATCGTCGAAGAACAGCTCGCACGTATCCTGGCCGTGCATGCCGACCTTCTCCAGAGTCCGCCCGACGCGATACCCCGACAAGCCGTTCGTATCGACCACCACCATCGAAATTCCCTTGGCGCCCTCGCTCTGATCGGTCTTGACGGCCAGAACGATCAGGTTCGTGTGCCAACCGTTGGTGATGAAGGTCTTCGATCCGTTGATCACCAGGCATTCGCCCTGCCGCTTCGCCGTGGTCTTGATGGCCTGCAGATCCGACCCCGCCACCGGCTCCGACATCGCGATCGAGCCGCGTAGTTCGCCCGTCGCCATGCGCGGCAGCCAGTATTTCTTCTGCTCCTCGGTGGCATAAGAGAGGATGTAGTGCGCCGCGATGCTGTGGACGCCGTGGCCGAAATGCACGCCCGCGTAGCAAAGCTCCTCCGTGACGACGGCCTCATGGCAATAATTCCCGCCGCCCCCGCCGTATTCTTCCGGAATATCGGTGCACAGAATGCCGACCTCACCCGCCCTGGGCCACGCTTCCGGATCGACGCGATGCTGCTCGCGCCAGCGCGCTTCGTTCGGTACGAATTCCTCGGCGATGAAACGCTTGACGTTCTTGCGGAAGAGCTGGATCTCCTCGTTAATCCAGGGCGATACATACGGATGAACAGCGGGTTTTGCCATGCGTTTCATTGTACATTGCGATACACTCGACGTCGATGAATCGACTGGTTCTTCTTGCTATGCTTCCCGCGATGGCGGCCAATCTTCCAACCACCAAGCCGACGCTCGATGTCGGGATCATCGTCAGCGACATGGACCGGAGCAAGTCGTTCTACGGCTGCGTGCTCGGGTTGAAGGAGACGGCTCCGCTGCCGATGCCCGATGGGTCGTCGATGATTCGCTACCAGGCCGGCACCGCGATCCTGAAACTGCGCGCGGTTCCGAAAGCCACGCAGTATCCCGGCGGCACGCGCACGGCGATCGGATTCCGCTTGCTGACGCTCTATTTCAACGACCTGGCGCCGGTGCTCGATCGCTGGAAGGCCGCGGGCGGCGAAGCGCCGAAGTTCACCAACGGCCTCGCGCCGGGGACGAAGTACGGGTTCGTGCACGATCCCGACGGCAACCAGATCGAGCTGGTCAGCCTGCCTTCCGAAGTGGATCCCGCGGCGCTCGACCGGATCGCCATCGGGCTGACCGTCTCGAACACGGAGCGCTCGCGCGAATTCTACGGAAAAATGCTGGGGCTCGCCGAGGATTCCTCGATACCGCTGCCGGGCGGCGGCACCGAATACCGCTTCATGGCGGGAAAGACGCAGATCAAGTTCTGGTCCGGCGCGGCGGATCTTCCAGCGCACACCGGCTCGATCACCAATGCGATCGGCTTCCGTTATTTCACGTTCATGGTGGAGGATGTCGACGCGCTCGCCGCGAGTTTGAAGGAGCGCGGCGCGAAATTCGCGTTGCAACCCGCCGATTTCGGAAAAATCGCGCGCATCATGATGATCGCCGACCCGGACGGCAACTGGATCGAATTCGCGTCGCTGAAGCGGTGAGCAATGCGTGGGGCGTCGCGACGCCGCGGGCGCGCACGTCATGGAACGGCACGCTGTTGAAAAAGCAGAGCGGGACCCCGCCTTTCGGCCAGGGCTGCGGTGGCGATGCGTCGACGGGCAGCGGATCTACAGCAACCGGAACGTCACCTGAATGACCGCGATCACCGGGACGGGCTTCCCGTTCTTCATCCCCGGCTTGAATCTCCACTTCGCCACGGCCTCCGTCGCCTTCTCGTCGAGCCCCAACCCGAGCGACCGCATCACCCTCATCTGCTGCGGTACGCCGCGCTCATCCACGACGATCTGCAATTCGACGACGCCCTGCCATTTCGCCCTGCGCGCTTCTTCGGAATACTCCGGCTCGACGCGTAATAGCACCACCGGCGACGATACACCTCCGCCCGCGCGATATGCGCCGTCGCCGAATCCGCCGTTCGTGCCTGGACCCGCGCCCGGCCCTTTCCCGACGCCCACGCCGCCGTCAATCCCGATGCCGATTCCGCCGCCCCACCCGCTTCCATTCGACGGCACGCCGAGCCTGCCCAGCGGATCGCCAAAATTCGCCGCATCGATTTTCGGAAGCGGCGCGTCGGCGACGATGGTCGGCGTCATCGGCAGCTTCGATTCGACCGGATCGACCCGCGGGGGCGTGAACGGACGCGGCGAAGTCTTGGGCAACGCGCCCTTCGACGCATCGATCGACGAGCGGCCCCCGCCTCCTCCTCCGCCCTTGGTCAACTTTTCGACATACGGCCGCAGCGGCGGCGCGATCAGGTATGTCGCCACCGGCTGGACCATGTTCATCACCGGCCGGATCGACCCGATCACCACAATTCCCGCGATCGCCGCCGCATGAATCGCGAGCGAGGAAACCCACGCCGCGCCGCGATGCGATTCCACCGCAACACACGCCCGCCGTTCGCTCATCTCCTGCACCGATTCGCGGAACAACCCGAGCGCTGCCGACAATGTTTCGACTTCGGCGCCACACATCGCACACTCGCGCGCGTGCGACAACTCGCCCGGGGCGCCATCGCCGATCAGAATCGCCGAAATCTTATCCGAAGAAAGATGCCCGCTCATCGCAGCTCCTTCCGCACCGCCGCCAGCGCGCGGAACAGGTGCGACTTCACCGTGCCCTCCGACAATCCGGTCGCCTGGGCGATCTCCAGTAGTTCCATCTCCTCGACAAATCGCAGCAGAAACACCGTCCGCTGCCGCTCCGTTAATTTCGATGCTGCTTTCCATATGGCTTCGATCTGCTCCTTCGCGGACGCCAGCGCTTCGGGCGACATCCGCCGGTCTGGGATCCAATCTTCGACTTCGGACGCATCGGTCGAGGAGGCAAGCATGCGCCGCCAGAACTTCAGGCGGCCGCTCGACTCGTGGTCGCGCACCAGGTTCGCGGCAATCTGCATCAGCCACGTGGAGACGCTGGCGCCTCCGCGAAACCGATCGCGCGCCCGGTACGCCCGAACGAAGCAGTCCTGCGTCAGGTTTTCCGCCGTTTCCCGATTCCGGAGCGAGGCAAGGATGAATCGAAACACCCGAGGCCGGTAATGCTCCACCAGCGCCTCGAAGTCGTCCATTCCTTCGGCGACCGCCACTGCTCCGGATGAAAGAGCTCGTTCCATCCGCACGTTTAGACCGATCCCGCGGTCGCCGGGTTTACGTGAGAAATTTGCGTCACGTGTGCTGTAATTTCCCAACCCTGAGCGCGTCTTTAGTTCGATGCTGCAGGACATCCGCTATGCCTGGCGCGGGTTTCGACGCGCGCCGGGATTTGTCGCGACCGTGGTCGCCACCATCGGACTCGCGCTCGGCCTGAACACCACGATGTTCACGGTGTTCAACACTTACGTGCTGCGTCCGTTCGACGTGCGCGATCCGTACGGTCTCTACGCGCTCGCGTGGAACGCGAAAAAAGGCCGCGTGCCGCTGAATTTTCAGGAATTCGAGCGCCTGCGCGAACAGGCTCCCGAATTTCATCCGCTGCTGACCGAAAACATGACCACGTTGGTCGAGGGCCAGCCGATGATCGCCCAGCGGGCAGGGCTCGATTATTTCGAGATGCTGGGCGTCCCCGCCGCCATGGGCCGCACGTTTTCTTCGGACGATCAGCAAACGATGGTCCTCAGTTACGGTGCATGGATCTCGAAATTCGCCGCCGATCCCGGGATCATCGGGAAGAATTTCAACGTCCTGGGGCGAACGTACACCGTGATCGGCATTGCCCGGCGTGGATTCGACGGCGTCAGCCCGGCCGCGATCGATTTCTGGATTCCGCCGACCTCCGATCACGCCGCGCAGCTCTCTGGAGTTCTGGTGCGCCTGGCGCCCGATGTCTCTCTTCGCGCGGCGCAAACCCGGCTCGGCGTGATCGCGGCCCGCCTGACGGCCGATCGCCCCGAAGAGCAGCGCGCCAATGGAGCCATCCTGACTCTGAACGCGACTCCGCTTTCGCTCGGCAAAGGCGCGAACTATATTTTGTTCGCCCCGATCTTCGCCGCCTTCGGACTGGTCCTGCTGATCGCCTGCGCCAATGTCGCGAATATGCTGCTGGCCCGCGCGTCCGGGCGCCAGAACGAAATGAGCATCCGTCTCGCGCTCGGCGCGGCGCGTCATCGGATCGTCCGCCAGTTGCTGATCGAAAGCCTGATGCTTGCGCTGCCGTCGGCCGTCGCTGCATGGGTCGTGGCGCGCATCACGATCCGCGCCGCTCTG
>JAIQFJ010000549.1 GCA_020073325.1 Terriglobia bacterium
ATGAGGAAACGGTCGATGCGAACCGGATCGATCAGCGGGACAAGCGCGGCGTCCTTGACCACACCAATCCTGCGCCCCTTAAGGTCAAAGACCTTGAGGCCTACAAGTTCGGTGAGGAACAGAAGCTGGTCCGCCATCCCGAGTGGTCCAAGTGATCCGAGCCCATATTTGGACGTGTGCCCAGACTTCTAATATGACCCATGGCAGCCGCTATCCGCAAGATTTTTTTACGGATTCACGATTCCGCAATACCGCGCCATCCAATACGGCAGAAGGTAGTCGATCCCCGCGTTTTCGATGAGCCCGCTGCCGCCGCCGGTGAGTTGAAAGGGGCTCCGCTGCCACAGAAAATCGGTGGGGACGCGCAACGGAATCGGGATGGGATCGCAGGCCTGATCGCCACAGACGGGGACCGTTCCATGAAGATCGACCGCCATGTCGCGGCGCGGTCGCAGGAGCCACTGATCGAGAAACACCGCGGTCTGCGCGTCGCGCGTCCGGTTCGCTCCACGCACCACGCGATCGATCATATTGAAGTGCGCGTTCTGATGGCCGGCTACGGTGGACCGGTACGTGTCGTAGGCGGCGCTGTAAAACAGCTTGCGGAAGAAGCTGCTTTCGAGAGGCAGCAGATGATCGAAGCCGATCGCGTCCAGGTTGAACTTGAAATAGGAGCTGGACGAATCCGCGGAATCCACACCCACGGCGACCGGGACGAGCGGAGCTTCGCTTGCGAGCTTGCTGTAATCCGAGCCGAATCGCGCCGGATTGAGATGTCTGCCCACCTGCAATAGCGCGAGCTGCTCGTCGGGACGAATCAGGAACGTCGTGCTGATGGAGTCGTCGGGCAGCACGATGTTCCAAAGATGTGCTTCCAGGAACTGAAGCAGACGGGTCGCCAGCGCCGCAGCCTGCGCGCGCACGTCCGGGTCGTCGATCATGTCGTAGGCGACGCCCAATCCGAAAAACACGCCGCAGTATTGATCGCGCGACGTGTTGCCGATCCACATGTAAGCCTGTCCGTCGGCCGATCCAAACCAGATGCCGTTCCCGGCCTCTTCCTGCGCGATTCCCGGGGCGTAATCGGATGCAACGGGCACGGCGCAGCGGGCGAGAAGATCCGTTCCGGTCACGTCCGTCAGCATCGTCAATCCGTTGAGCGCCCTTTTCGCATTCGCCAGCGCGTCATCGGAACGCGTCACTTTATAGCGATAAGCCTCGGCGGCCAGGTAGTGACCGGTCCAGATGGCGGAATCGCCGCAGCGGGTGTAGCCCGTAATTTGAGTGCTATCGGGGGCGGCGAAAATCGGGTCGAGGATGGTTCCGAAAGGCGTGTGGATCGCCTGGATGTTCGCCGAAATCGACAGCGCGTCCGATTCGGCAGCGGGCAACAGGGAAGAACAAAGCGCGAGTACAGCAAGAAACCCCATGATTTTCAGGGATTCGTCCACCAGCTTCAACGTTTCCCAGATTTACCGGGATTAATGTGTCTGCCAACCGTTCGCCGCTCCCTTTGGTCGCGGTTCGTGCTGTGCTGGTTGAACCGCGCCCGAAGGAAGCGGCGAGCGGTCGGCAAGACTGCGAGCCCGCTACAATTCGCTCAACGCGTAGACCAGCGCGCCCTTCGCGGTCGCATGCAGCGGATTCTGCGCCATGCGGATCTCCGAAACGGCGAGCGGGAAATCCTGTTCCCACAGAATCTTTTCGAAGCGATCGCGGAAACCGGGAGGCAGCGCCGTCCCGCCGCTCAGCACCATCGGGACGGGACGATTGAACTTCGGAACATTCTTCGTCCGCGCGAAGGCCTCTTTCAATGCGCCGACCAGCGACCGGATCATGTCGTCGTAATACACGCCGATCACCTGGTGCGTCTTGTCGGCGAAGAATCCGTTGAAGTGGAATGAATCTTCTTTCACCAGGCGGATCTGATTGGCGCGCTCGCCCGTTACGGTGGCGGCGCTCGCATCGATGAAGTCGCCGGCCTTGGGGATGCTGAAACTCAGGACCGGCACCGAAAGATACGCCAACGCGACATTGCAGAGTCCGCCGCCCATGCTGATGCCGATTCCGGTGTAGTTCGACGATTCCAGTTCGCTGTAAATCACGGCGAGCCCTTCGTTGAGGCTCATCGACTGGTAGCCGATTTCGGTCAGGATTTGCCTGACCGTCGCCTCGTGGTAAGTCACGCTCTCTTCCGCGCCCAGCGGAGCCGCGGGAACTGTGAAACAGAGTTTTTTCTGGTCGGGATTTCCCGGTTCAAGCATCGTGCCGATGATTTCGCGGATCATGCGCAGGCTCTCGGGCTCTTTCGCATCCAGGACCCCGCGCGTCATGGGACGGCGAATTTCCGCATTCAGCAGGCTGGCAAATTTCTCGCTCTCATTGCCGTGGACGATGATCGATCCGGCCCCCGCGGCGTGCGGGACGCGTTCGCGCTCCAGGACCGTCTGGGTCATTCGCGAAAACGGAATCGTGACGAAGGCGTTGAGTTGCGAGTCGAACCGATACTCGCCGCCGGCGCGCTCCGCGACCACAATGCGGCTGGTCCCGATGTCGAGCCCTAATGCGGAATTCTGTGTGCTCATTCCGAACCTCCTTCGGCCTGCTCTTTCAGCACAGCCGCAATGTCCTGATATCGGCGCTGGAGAATTTTCCGATAGCGCACGACCGGCGTCTGATCGACGGCCGCCTGCCGCTCCAGTTGAGCGACCGCGAGATCCAGGCCCTTCCAGCGTCCTCCGGTCGCGGTGAGAAACGCATCGTCGAACTTGAAGCCGAATACGTACACGCTGGCGAGCGGAATCGCGTAGTTGTTCGGCAAACCGACCGCCGCGAAGGGAAAATTCTGCGCCCAATCGATGTGATTGCCCACCCGCATGTTGGCCGGATTCACGGAAACCTGCGCGTGCGTGATGCAGTTTTCCGCCGCGATCGAATAACGCGACCGCAGCATCTCCGTCAGCAGGCGTGCTGCGTTGATCTGCGCCGGCGTGACTTCGTCGGAAGATTCGGTCTGCCCTTCGAACGACACGCCGAGGAACGAATCGTTCAGGTTGACGTAGATTCCTTCCGCATCGGACCAGATCGAATTACCCGCGTGATTCGCGGCATCCGATTCGGCGACGACGGAATAGACGCGGCCGAAGCGGTCGATCACGTAGTGATACGCACGTTCGCCGCGGATCACTTCGAGCAGATTCCGTCCGAGCTGCTTCAGGCGGCGCGTCTGATTTTCCTCGAACGGCGCCACCAGGCTTTCGCTCATGTGATACACGATGCCTACAGGCGTCTCGCCGGTCTTGATGGGCGCCGCGGATCCATTGAGAGCGTAAATCGAAAACTTGGCGCGCGGGCGATTCGGAACCGTGTAGGTTCGATCGATGCGCAGGCCGTTGCTGTAGAGCTCGTTTGTTTCGGAC
>JAIQFJ010000550.1 GCA_020073325.1 Terriglobia bacterium
GTGTGAATGATGATCGCCGCAGCCGCGCCCTTCCGCGCCGCCTGTTCATATTTATAGGTCCAGCGACCGTAATACGTCAGCGCGCGGCCCGTGAAAAATTTTGGATCCTCCGAAGGCGGCTCGTTCGTGAACATCACCACGACCTTGCCGCGCACGTCGACGCCCGCGTAGTCGTCCCATTGATATTCGGGAGCCGTAATTCCGTGGCCGACAAACACCGCGTCCGCGTCGAAGGACGCATCCGTTCTCTGTTGCATCGTCAGGCCGACAAAATCGTCGAGCCATCGAAACGAAATCGCGCCCGCCGAGAGTTGCGTGGAAGCCTGCGGCTCGACGCCGACCAGCGTCAGGTTCTGAAAATAAGTGCCGTCGTCGCCGCCCGGCTTGGCGCCCGCCACGGCGAGCTGGCTCGCAATATATTCGGTGGCGAGGTCCCCACCCCGCGCCCCGACGCCGCGGCCTTCCAGAAGATCGTTCGCCAAAAATTTCACATGCGCGCGAATCCGCTGTCCCGCAATCTCATTCATCTGGCCGTAAGTCGGGGCCGCGGCAAGCCAGGCGCTGAGGAAAAATAGGATCGACCGTTTCACGTACTTATCATGTCACGGCGTTAAATCAGCCACGCGCGAGCCAGCGCCGCGGGATCGTCGGCTTGCACGTCGACCGGCGCGCGCCTTACTTCCGCGCCGCCGACGGAGTACACCGCCACGATCCCCTCAGAAGTAGGTGTCAGCTCCATACGCTTGTCGCCCGCGTCGAGCCGCAGATTCTCGCCGATCCACGTAAAGCGCACCAGCACCCGCTGCGCGCGTCCCACCGTGCGGCATTCGGTCAGCAGGTTCGACGTGAACTCCGAATCTTTCAAGGCATCGAGATGCGGCGCACGCAACAGCGCGGCGTTTCGCTCCTCTTCGCGGCGCTGCTGATCCCGCCGGATTTTCTCGGGATCTCTTTCCTCCTGGCTCTCGAGCGCTTTCAGATTGTTTTCTAAATTATCAAGGAAACTCATGCGGCCTGCCTCCCTCATTATGACAATGCAGCCGGAGTTCCGGCGAGAACGCAGCGCTCAAAGAAAAATGCTCGATAACACCCAGCTTTGGCGCGGCGCGATCTGTCAAATCCATCCATTCGACAAACCAGCCTGGTCCAGGACTGTGCGAATTACGACGTGAAAACTCGATTCCTGCCGGGCACGTTGCTTCGATGACGCCACCGGGAACTCACGTGGCTCGTTGATTGCATCGCTGAGAACAGAAACCGGTAGCCATTGGGCTGCGTTTCGGCGCGACCAGAATACTGGGCCGCAAGAGTATAGAAACTATGTCTTCACGATCAAAATTATTTCTTCTCGGAGGGCCACTTGTGCTTGTTCTGGCAACCTCCGTCGCAAACGCTCAAACCACTCAGATCCCTCTACAGGCGAAGCTCGTTCTAAGGCCTCTCACCCCTGGAGAGATATCTACCTACAAACTACCCGCCGGCACCGAAACTTCGCCGGGAATGATGAACATCGGCCTCGGACAGCCTGCTTACATGGAAATCGAGATGAACAGCGCCGTTCCGGCCGCCGATATCTCCGGCGTCACCTGGACACTGACGATGAAGCCGGGAGGCTCAACGGCCGCGATCACCGACAGTCCGCTGGTTCCCGGCATGCCCGTCTTCGAGCCATCCGATCAACCCTTGTTTCAAGTCGCCGGCCGCGCTCTGCTTCGCCCGGATCTCGAAGGCGTCTACGAAGTCACCGCCGTGGTCACGACGACATCCAACGGCACCGCGACCATCACGCAGTCGGTCTTCGGCGCGAAGTACGTCGGCATTTCCGCCTGCTCGAAATGCCACAGCGGCGGACCCGACATGCTGAACAAGGTGTCGACCTGGTCGCAGACCGCGCACGCCAATATCTTCAAGAACAACATCAGCGGAGTCGGCGAGACCACTTATCCCGCCACCTGCTACTCCTGCCACACCGTCGGCTATGACCTGAATACGAAGGCGCAAAACGGCGGATTCGATAAAGTCGCCGCACAACTCGGCTGGACTCCTCCGGCCACGCTGTCGCCCGCAAACTGGGACAATCTTCCGGATGCGCTGAAGAACGTCGCCAATATTCAGTGCGAGAATTGCCACGGTCCGGGAAGCCTGCACGCAGGGTCGGGCGGGACGCCGTTTGCGGTTACCGTTCCCGATACGACCGGAGCCTGCCAGCAGTGTCACGACGCCCCCACGCATCACGTGAAGGGCACCGAGTGGAAATCGTCGATGCACGCAGTGACCACCAGCGTTCCGGCCGGAAACGCGGCCTGCGTCGGCTGCCATACCGAGAATGGCTTCATCGCGCGTACAAGGGGCACAACCGCGCTCGATCTGACTTATAACCCGATCAACTGCCAGACGTGTCACGAGCCTCATGGCCAGACGACACCTTCCACCGCGGCGCACCTGGTTCGCACGATGGAAACGGTGAAGCTCGCCGACGGAACTTTAGTCGCCGACGGCGGAACCGGTGCGCTGTGCATGCAGTGTCACCAATCGCGGCAAAACGCGCAGACCTATGCGGCCAGCACCGCCGGAAGCGCACACTTCGGACCGCACGACGGCCCGCAAGCCGACATGCTCGAAGGCGCGAACGGGTTCACCTACGGGAAGAACATTCCGTCTTCGGCGCATCAATACATGGTGCCGAACACATGCGTCGGCTGCCACATGCAGGCGACTGCGACCACCGATCCGGCGTTCCTCAAAGCGGGCGGCCACACCTTCAAGCCCAGCTTTACGCCCGCCGGCAGCACGACTCCGGTGGAACTGGTTGCCGCTTGCCAGACGTGTCACGGCTCCGATATCGCGACCTTCAATTTCCCGCTGTTCGATTACGACGGCGACGGCACGATCGACGGTGTTCAGACCGAAGTGCAGCACCTGCTCGATCAGCTCAGCACCATGTTGCCGCCGGTCGGCCAGCCGAAGACGGCATTGAACATCGACGCCACCTGGACGCAACCTCAATTGGAGGCGGCGTACAACTGGCTGTTCGTCACCAACGACGGCAGCAAGGGCGTGCACAATACCGCCTACGCGGTCGGTTTGCTGAAGACGTCCATTAAGGATTTGGGCGGCAAGTAAACACATTCGACAGGCTGTTATCCCCAATACGCGCCGGACGCAAGAGCTTGTTCGCTCTGCGTCCGGCGCGGGCCTTTTTGGACCAGGAAAGCAGAGGCCGCGTGCTAGAATGAGAACTCATCGGGCCGTGGCGCAGCCTGGCTAGCGCGCTTGCTTGGGGTGCAAGAGGTCCCGGGTTCAAATCCCGGCGGCCCGACCAAATACCTCAAAGAGTTCCAAACCTCAGACCTCCCCAAGCGGCCGTTTGGAGCCCAACCTGGAGTCCAAAAGGACTCCGTGTCGCGACGTCTT
>JAIQFJ010000103.1 GCA_020073325.1 Terriglobia bacterium
GAAACGAGTTCTGCGCTGGTGCGAAACCCGTGGCGCCTGCGACAAGCAGCGCGATAACCCGTGCGCTCAGCATGCTTGAATCCGGCGATACTCGGGCTGCCACATCGCATCCTGCACTTGTTGGACAATGTCCTCGAATTTCATTCCAGCCAAGCCTTCCGCCTGCGCCACATCGGCGACCGCAACCGCTACCGTCGCCGAAACGCCGCGCAAGTCGTCGATGTGCGGCAAAAGCGACGCACCGGGCTGGCGCACGGTCACCAGGCTCGAAACCGCATTGGCCGCGGCCAGGAACATCCCGTCGCTGATTCGACTGGCCCGCGATACGATTGCCCCGAGCACAAGTCCCGGATACAACATGGCGTTGTTCATTTGCGCGATCACGTAGGTGACGCCTTTATAAGTGGCCGGGGGAAAGGAACTTCCCGTCGCGATCAGAGCGCGGCCATTGGTCCAGGCGATCAGATCCGAAGGATTCGCTTCCGCATGCGCGGCCGGACTGGAGAGCGCGAAGATAATCGGTCTCTCCGTATGCGCCGCCATTTCCTTCACGATCGCTTCCGTGAAACTACCCGCGCTGGCCGACGCGCCGATCAGCATGGTGGGCTGCACGCGGTGTACTACCTCCGCAAGACTGATGCCGCGGCCCTCGTACTTCCAGCCTTTGCATTCGCTGTCGGGCCGCGCATAGGTGACCTGATAGTCACTCAGTTGATCTTCGGTCGTCAGGAGTCCGGCTCGATCCACACACCAGAAGCGCTTCGCCGCATCTTCTTTCGAAAGCCCCTCGCGGATCATCGCGTCGCGAATCTGATCGGCGATTCCGATACCCGCGGTACCCGCGCCGAATATGATCACGCGTTGATTGCGCAGCGGTGTCCCGCAGACGCGCACGGCGGAAATCGCCGCGGCAAGCGCAATCGCGCCCGTGCCCTGCATATCGTCGTTGAACGTGCAGATCCGATTGCGAAATTTTTCGAGGATGCGTCTGGCCGTGCCGGGCGCGAAATCCTCCCATTGCAGCAGCGCATGCGGGAAGAGCCGCTTCACCACGCCGGCGTAAGCCTCGATGAAAGCGTCGTAGCGATCGCCGCGAACCCTGGGGTGACGATTCCCGATGTACATGGGATCGGCGAGCAGACTTTCGCGGTTGGTCCCGACATCGAGCATCACGGGGATCACGCGGGCCGGGTCGATACCGCCCGCCGCCGTGTAGATCGCCAGTTTGCCGATCGATACTTCAATGCCGCCGACACCCCAATCGCCGATTCCGAGAATCTGCTCGGCATCCGTCGCAAGAATCAAATCGATGTCGCCCGGGCCCGCGCCGAGATTCGCAAAGGCTTCCTCGATCGCATCCGGATGGTCGATCGAGAGATACACACCGCGCGGACGGCGGCATTCGTGGTGATACTGCTCCATCGCCGCGCCGACCGTCAGATCGTTGACGATCGGGATCATCTCGCGGAGGTGTTCTGAAAACAAGCGGTAGAAGAGAATCTCGTTCCGGTCGTGCAGGGCGGTGAGGTAGACGTTCTTGCTGAGAGCATCCGGTAGACGCTCGTACTGGATGTAGGCCCGCTTGACCTGGGATTCCAGCGTACTGATATCGGGCGGTAGCAGGCCGGTGAGTCCAAGCGCCTTGCGTTCCTCCGCGGTGAACGCTGTTCCTTTATTCAGCAGCGGTGAATTGAGCACGGCTAACCCTCGAGCCGTGGTTTCGTCGCAGCCCTCGCCCAGATTCCGGCGCTTGGTTTCCGGCGCGAGGAACGGGATCACTCTCTGTCGCATGTTGCTTCCTTCTTGGTCCCTCGGGCGGCGCGATTCTCGACGCGCCGCGAGGCAGATCGAACCGCTTCTACTGAAGGCGTAGCGAGACCACCCGGATGGCGAAAGCTCCGCAAAGAGCGATCAGGCCGAGCAAGCCAATCATGGGCAACGTTCCGGAGGTTGCCGGAAGCGTCTCGGCAGCGGGCGCGCCTGCAACTTGCGTCTCCGCGGCAGCTGGCGGCGGCGTGACCACTTCAACCAGTTGGACCTCTTCCCCCGTAGGCTTGATCGCCATGATGGGAGCTTGGCGCAGTTGCATCAGCACCGGCGCGTCGGCGAGTTTGGCCGGCTCCGCCACTTCGACCGGCAACTCGACGGGAGTGAAAAGGATCGGCGTATGGGTGATCTTGGCGAGCTCCATCGCTTTGGCTTTGGGATAAACGAATTCCTCGCCCCAGTTTCTGCCCGGATAGAACCATGCGCGCAGCGCTTCGGGCTGGCCGGCCGGGCGTTCCCGGAACGTCATTACGGTTTTGTCGGTCGCTTTCAGCCGATAGTTCGGGATCGCGAGAATGGTCGCGTAGACGGTCTTTTCGTCTTTGCTGAAGATCTGGACGATGTGCCGGTCCGAGGGCGAATCCAGGATCTTGAAGACATAGGTGCCGGCGGGCAGGACGCCCCATCCTGCGAGATGCACACCCGGGATCTCCACCGGATCACTGAAAGTGATGACGGTCTTCCGATTCCAGTCGTCGGCTTTGACCGCCGGCGCGAGCACTGCGCCCATCAGCGCTGCTCCGCAAACGATCGTTCCTAATTTGAGTGAATTCATGTTTGTATTTCTTCCTTCGGCTCTCCTAAGGCATTTTTGTGCCCTTGATCCTGAAGCCATGGATGCCTCGCCGGACGGCCGCAGTCACCGCCGCGATCGGCGCGTGGACCGACCGCGCCCGGTCATCTGACCGAATAGGGTCATCGGCAATCGGGAAGAACCGCCTTACGGCGAGGTATTTGGAAAGGTTCGCGGCGTACCCCGTGAAGGAGAGGTTTACAACATGCATCGATTCCTGATTCTGGGTGCGATTTTCGCGGGCACAATGATGATTTCGCCCGCAAACGCGACGCCTGACGAACATCGTGACAAGCGCTACTACGATCGCGACGGCCATGACTACCACACGTGGGACAACAAGGAAGATCGCGCCTATCGCATTTATCTGGACGAGCATCATCGCGCTTATCGCGAGTTCAAAAACACTAAAGCCGCCGAGCAGCACGAATATTTCAAGTGGCGGCACGATCATCCGGATCACGTCCTTCTTCAAGCTTGAGATCAAATAGCCGCGCCACGCCTGACCAAATAACGTCAGTCCCCTTGCGGCCGATGCTAAAGTAGAGCTGACCGCCATTCCTGGTTCCCCACTATTGCGGGACGCACTAGCCGAGCCAACGATCGACGGGGCAAAGGAGAAACGATTTTGTGAACTCCACGGCCTCTCACCTTGAATCCACCCGATGGCTCGCGGAAAACGGACCGATGGAGCTCGATCTGCTTTCGCAGGCGATCACTTCCGATCGCAATGCCGCCTCGGATTATGCCTGCTCCTTGTTGGATGCGGATGGCCGGATTGTGGCCTGGTATGCGGGCTCGGAAAGCACCTACGGATACACGGCCGGCGATGCCGCGGGACAACACGCTTCCTTCTTCGATCCGGATTCGAAAAATGGACGCATCCGGATCGGCGAAGAGCTGAAGAGAGCCGCGGCCGAGGGGCACTTCGGCAGCGAAGGCTGGCAGGTCAAGAAGGACGGAACGCGATTCTGGGCGAATCAGATCACCACCGTTCTAAGAGATAGCGATGACAACTTGCAAGGCTTTGCGAGATTGGTGCGCGATTTCACGGATCGCCATGAGCGCGATGAGAAGCTGCGGCGCGACCGCGTGCGTCTATCCCAGGTCCCGATCGATTCGGCGATCGCGGGCATTGTTTCGGGAGAGTTCGACCGCATCCTTGAGGCCAACGACACCTTCCTCGATCTGTGCGGATATAGCCGCGACGATTTGCAGGCAGGGCTGATGAAGTGGCTTGATCTCACGCCCCCGGAATGCGTTGGCCTGGCCGAATTCGCTCACGAAGAAAGCCTGCGGTTCGGGGCCTGCACGCCGTTTGAAAAAGAACTGATCCGCAAGGATGGGACTCGGACTCCGATTCTGGTCGCGACCGCTGTTCTCAAACTGACGCCGTTCCGATGGATCACCTTCGTGCAGGATCTCCGCGGCCGCGACCGGCGCGAGAACGTCTACGAAGAGCCCGTCGAATCTACAGCGAACTTTGAGGAGATCGTCGGAAATAGCGCAGCCATGAAGCGGGCGATCGGCCAGGTGGAAGTCGTGGCGCCCACGGACGCGACCGTTTTGGTCCTGGGGGAAACCGGTACCGGGAAAGAACTGATTGCTCGCGCGATCCACCGCATGAGCCCGCGCCGGAATCTCCCCTTCATTTCTTTGAACTGCGCGGCGATTCCCACCGGATTGCTCGAAAGCGAATTGTTCGGCTACGAGAGAGGAGCCTTCACGGGCGCCCTGTCGCAAAAGATCGGACGCTTCGAGATGGCTCACCGCGGAACGCTCTTCCTGGATGAAGTGGGCGACATCCCGCTCGATCTGCAGCCGAAGCTGCTTCGCGCGCTGCAGGAAAAAGCGTTCGAGCGATTGGGCGGCACGCGTACGATCCCGATCGACGTCCGGCTGGTGGCCGCAACCAACCGCAATCTCACTCAGATGATGGGCGATAAACTCTTTCGCAGCGACCTTTACTATCGCCTGAAGGTTTTCCCCATCACGACACCCCCGCTGCGCGACCACCCCGAAGATATTCCCGCCCTCGCACGGCATTTCATCAAGAAGTACGCGGCGAAAATGGACCGGATCATCGATAAGATTCCGTCCGAGACGATGCGCGCGCTGGTGCGCTGGCCCTGGCCCGGCAACGTGCGCGAGCTGGAGAACTTCATCGAACGCTCCGTGATTCTCTCCCCGGGCCAAAGCCTTCGTGCTCCCGTGGCGGAGTTGTGCGCCGCCGAGGAGGGCGGCGCGGGTTCTACGCTTGAGGAAGTCGAGCGCGATTATATTTTGCGCGTTTTCCGCGAGACTGGCGGCGTCGTCAGTACCACGGCAACCCGTCTCGGGCTCCCTCGAACCACCTTGAACGCGATGATGAAGAAACTCGGAATTTCCCGCTCCGATCTGTGACCGCCCGGGGCCAGATGACTCCGGACGGCCACACCGCAGCACAGGCAAAACTCATTCTGGCGCCGCGTGCCGAGTAAATCGCGACGGATTCCCGCGTGCTCTCTCCTCATTGAATTAAAGGAGTACTACAAATGCTTTGGACCATCGCCGTAATCCTGCTGGTGTTGTGGGCTCTGGGAGTCGTTACCGCCTATACCCTTTCCGGATTCATTCACGTGCTTCTGGTTTGCGCGATCGTGGTCGTGCTGATCCGCGTCATTCAAGGACGCAGAACGATTTTATAAAGGCCATTGCACAAGTTCGTCGCTTGTCGACGCTGGGAATGGCCGTTTTCATAGGAAACGGCCATTCCCCTTTTTTTGGGGGGTTGGCACCCCAGCTGCCTTCATCACAGCATGATCCAACGAATCCTGATGACTTCATCCGGCTTGCTTCTGCTAGGCAGCGCGGCGGCATTTTTTCTGTTCGTTCCACCCATCTCCATCCTCAGCGTGGCGTTTCTGCTGATCGCGCTGATGCTGATGTTCGGGCTCGGCTTCCAGACCGGAGCGCAGGAGCTGGTGACCGCACACGGTCAGGTGACCGCATTCGGTTACTCGCGCAGGCTCCTTCGTTACGTTCAGGAATGGAAGACCGATTATCTGCAACGGCGGTCCGATCGGCGGTGAACGTGCCTGTTCGAAGGTGTCGTGAAAATACCCACGATCAGAAAAAGGTGAGCCGATGAAGTTCCTTCTCGTAGCAGCAATCGCGATCACACCGATGATCGCTAAAGATAATGAATCCGCCAAGCGGTTGAATGACGCCGCGGACGTATTTTCGGAGGTCATGGCAGCTCCGGATAAAGGCATTCCGCAGGAGATGCTCGACCATGCCCACTGCATCGTCATCGTGCCGGATTTGAAAACCGCCGCGTTCGTGGTTGGCGGGAAGTACGGCAAGGGGTACATCTCCTGCCGTAGCAAGGTCGGGCCAGGCTGGTCGGCGCCCGGAACGGTGCGCATCGAAGGCGGAAGCGTCGGATTTCAGATCGGCGGCTCCTCGACCGACCTGATCATGCTGGTGATGAACGAACGCGGAGCCGACAAGCTGCTGTCGAGCAAGTTCACGCTCGGCGTGGAGGGTTCGGTCGCCGCGGGTCCGGTCGGCCGTACCGCGACCGCTCAGACGGACGCTCAGATGCACGCCGACATTCTCTCGTGGTCGCGTTCGCAGGGCTTGTTCGCCGGGCTCGCTCTGGAAGGAGCAACCTTGCGAGAGGATCTGGACGATAACGCCGATCTCTACGGGAAGAAGATAGAGAACCGCGCCATCGTCACGAAGAAACATCGTATGCCACCGGCAGCTCAAAAGCTGATCATGCTGCTGAATAAGTACTCGGCTCGCGAAGAAGGAACGACTTCGGGCCAGTAGCCCGCAGCAGGTAGGTCGATGGGCAGGCGCGATCCGCTCCTGCCCCGTGTGTGATGAGGCTTTTCCCGATGACCAAATTCTTAATTCCATTTCTGCTGATCTCCGCGGCTGCTTCCGCGAGGGATCTTTCGACATACAGAGGTTTCCAATTGGGCGCCGGCCTTGACGCCGTCGCGAAACAGGCGGGCGAAGATCCGGCTCAGGCGAAGACCATTCATCGCCGCCCGGCGCTCATTCAGGAACTCGAATGGCGTCCGCAGGCTCTGGGCTCCTCGTCCGACGCGGAGCCGGCGAAAGATGTGCTCTTCAGCTTTTATGATGGTCAACTCTTTCGCATCGCCGTTCATTACGACCACTACCAAATAGACGGCATGACAACCGCTGATTTAGTTGACGCGATCTCCGCTCAATACGGCAACGCGACGACGGGTGCTCTCCCGGTGGATTCCGCGACAGCTGCTTACGGCGATCGCGAAGAGATCCTCGCTCAATGGCAGGACGCGGAATACCGCTTCGAACTGGTCCAGTTCTCGTATGGCCGCGACTACAAACTGGTCGGAACGCTCAAGAGCCTGGAAGGGCCGGTACGGGCCGCCACGAGCGAAGCCCTGCGGCTCGACTTGCAGGATGCGCCCCAGCGCGAGGCTGCGCGGGTCGCAAAAGAAGACGAAAAGGAGCGAGCCCGATTGGATAAGGCGCGGCTCGCCAACAAGGCCAAGTTCAAACCCTAAGGACGAATCGAGATGACAAACACAAATCCGACCTTTCGTGAGGGCGATCGCGTGGTCCTCGCCGAAGGCACGTATCAAGGCACTCCCGGGATATTTCTCCGCTTGAGTGGGGATCCCCGGTGGGCCGAGATCACGGAACGCAACGGCGAAGTCCGCAGCCACCCGCTGGTTTGGCTCGCGCATGCCGCGAGTTAGAAACCGCAAATCAATGGAGCCCGAAAAAATGAATATCAGACCTTTACAGGATCGCCTGGTGGTGAAGCGGATCGTCGAGACCGAGACGACGCGGAACGGAATCGTGATTCCCGATTCCGCGAAAGAGAAGCCGCAGCAGGGCGAAGTGATCGCGATTGGCCACGGCAAGAGACTTGAGGACGGGAAGGTGATCCCGCTGAACGTGAAAGCCGGCGATCGCATCCTCTTCGGGAAGTATTCCGGCAGCGAAACGAAAGTGGACGGCACCGAGTACATCATCATGCGCGAAGACGACGTCCTTGGTGTCTTCGATCGGAAAGTGGATTAATTCGATGGCAAAGCAAATTGTTTTCAGCGACCATTCCCGCCAGGCGATTCTGCGCGGCGTCAATCAACTGGCCGACGCGGTGAAGGTGACGCTCGGCCCGCTCGGGCGCAACGTCGTGCTCGAGAAGAAGTTCGGCGGACCGACCATCACAAAGGACGGCGTGACGGTCGCCAAAGAGATCGAGCTGCCGGATCCGCTGGAGAACATGGGAGCCCAGATGGTGCGCGAAGTGGCGTCCAAAACATCGGACGTGGCCGGCGACGGCACCACCACGGCAACGATTCTCGCCCAGTCGATTTTCCGCGAAGGCGTCAAGGCGGTCACCGCGGGAGCGAATCCCATGGCCATCAAACGAGGCATCGATAAGGCAGTCGAGCTGGCCGTTGAAGAGATCAGGAAACTCTCGAAGCCCGTCTCCGGCGACATGATCGCGCAGGTCGGCCGAATCTCGGCAAATAGCGATTCAACGATCGGCGACGTGATTGCCGATGCGATGAAGAAGGTCGGCAAGGACGGCGTGATCACGGTGGAGGAATCGAAGACCATGACCACGGAGCTTGTCACCGTGGACGGAATGCAATTCGATCGAGGATATCTCTCGCCTTACTTTGTGACCGATCCGGATCGGATGGAATGCGTTCTCGAAGATCCTTACATTCTGAATCACGAAAAGAAGATCGGCAGCATGAAGGACATCCTCCCGATTCTTGAGCAAGTGGTTCGCTCCGGCAAGCCGATGCTGGTGATCTCGGAGGATCTCGAAGGCGAGGCGCTGGCCACGCTGGTCGTAAACAAGCTGCGCGGTACGCTCAAGGTTTGCGCGGTGAAGGCCCCGGGGTTTGGAGACTGGCGCAAGGCGATGCTGGAGGATCTTTCCATCCTGACGGGCGGCAAACCGATCATGGAAGAGACCGGCCTGAAACTCGAGAACGTCCAATTGGACGATCTGGGCCGCGCCAGGCGCGTCACGGTCAACAAAGACAACACCACCATCATCGACGGCGGAGGATCGCCGAAGGGTATCGAGGCGCGCATCAAGCAGCTTCGGAACCAGGTGGAGGAGACAGCTTCCGATTACGATCGCGAGAAGCTGCAGGAGCGCTTGGCGAAACTCTCCGGCGGCGTGGCGATCATCAGGGTCGGTGCGGCGACCGAGACCGAGATGAAAGAGAAAAAGGCCCGCGTGGAGGACGCCTTGCATGCCACTCGTGCTGCGGTTGAGGAAGGCATCGTCCCGGGTGGCGGCGTTGCATTGCTTCGGGCGGCTCTTGCGCTCGAAAAGCTGAAACTGCCTGGCGATGAGCAGTTCGGCGTGAACATCGTCCGCCGCGCTTGCGAAGAACCTGTCCGCCAGATTGTGATGAACGGCGGCATCGAAGGCGCGATCGTCGTTGAAAAGATCCACGCCAAGAACGACCCTCATTTCGGATTCAACGCCGCCAGCGGCAAGTATGAAGACCTGGTGAAGGCTGGCGTCATCGATCCGGCGAAGGTGACTCGCGCGGCCCTGCAGAACGCGTCTTCCATCGCGTCGCTGATGCTGACGACGGAAGCCACCATCTGCAGTACGCTCGAAGAGACTGAAAGCGAAGCTCTCCGCTAGGAACAACATGAACACAGTAATGCCTGTGCTCGACGAAATGGTCTGGCGAGCGTGGCTTGAGAACAGCAATTTACGTGGGCAAGCGAGCGCTCGTAAAATGAAAATCGCGGGCGGGATTCTTCTGATCTCGCTTCTGCTTGGAACCGTGGTTTATCGCCTGGTCGTAATGCCCGGCGTGTGAAAGAGTGCAAATGTTCTCCTCGCAGTGTCCCCATTGCGGTTCCGTAGACTTTCGAAGTGTCGGCTTCAGAAACGCTCTGGAGAAGGCGCTCCGATGGATGCTCCGTCCACAGAGATGCGCTCTGTGCGGTCATCATTTCTTTCTGTTGCGTTGGCTGGCACCGGTTGGCGAGGGAGTCTGAACGCCGCCGCTTGTCTTATAAGACCGGGGCGGTGAGGATTCCCAGAACCCGTATGATCTCGGCGCGAGCCGCCTTGTCCTGCACGTCAGCGGCGGATTCTCCCGCGAGCCGCAGGCTGAGACTGTACTCGCCGGCCATCGCGCCCAAGAGATTCCGGCGAGCCGCTTGAAGGTGCTCGCGCAACGCACCGCCCGCGCCCGGCGCGTTGTTGCCGGCATCGCCGAAATTCGCGATCAGGCCGTTCAGGCAGTTCAGATCCCGATACTGTCGCGTATCCATTTTTTCACTCATCTTTTTCTCCAAAGCGCGGCGGCTCGATTCTGGAGCGCCGCGCCAAGGGATCTACTTGGCCGCGACCGGCACGGGCTTCGCGTGCAGCACCGACTTCTCCAGGGCGAGTTTCGAGGCTTCGTCGGCTTTTCTCGAATGCTCGCACGCGTTTTCAGCGTGTTCCTTCGATGCCTCGTGAGCGCCTTTGTTGCTTTGTTCCGCAGCAGCCCGATGGCTCTTGGCTGCTCGTTCATGATGGTACGCGGCGGTCGTGTGTGCTTCTCTTGGCATTGATGTAATTCCTCTGAACGGTTGGCTGCACGAGAGTGCCCATCACAAGCAGCGTGCGCCGGCTGAGTGGGCGTGAAGAATCACGAAGCGAAAGCCCTGGCCACACAAATGTGTTCGCTGATCGGCGGAATGACCATAGATGGTCGATTGACCAAGCTTGGTCATGTTCATTCGCACTCGACTGCATCTCACTGAAACAAAATACCCTGAACCCAGGGGGTTTGGGCGCAGTCTTGCGCATGCACGGCGGTCCGACGCAACGGTTCTGTATCCCGGCCGAGTTGACCACCATGCTCAACGCCTGGAGCTCGAAGATCGTCCGTTGAAACGCCTTGAAGCTCCGGTCTCGCGGCCAACCTTGGCCATCCCGCAAGCATAATCTTGTATATTTCAGGCCTCGTCGCCATGAGCCGTCACGAAGCTCGGCAGAAACTGGCTCGCGAGTTCGGGGCCACGGACATCGTCCCCGAGCGCGGCGATGAAGGCGTTTCACGCATCAAGGACATGACGGACGGAATCGGCGCTGATGCAGTACTTGGATCGCCGAGTTTACGCAAGGTCGTAGCGATCAAGGTTCATTACCTTGTTCCAAGCAGACGCGAAGTCCTTCACGAACGCATCCTTGGAGTCGGCACATGCATAGACTTCCGCGATTGCCCGGAGCTGCGAGTTCGAACCGAAAACAAGGTCGACACGCGTGCCGGTCCACTTGATTTCGCCCGTCGCGCGATCGCGCCCCTCAAACACGCCTTCCGCGGCGGACGGCTGCCACTTCGTCTTCATGTCGAGCAGGTTGACGAAGAAATCGTTCGTCAGCGTCCCGGGCCGGCTGGTGAGGACGCCGTGCTTTGACTGCCCGAAGTTCGCATTCAGAGCGCGCATGCCGCCGACCAGAACAGTCATCTCGGGGGCGGTCAGGTTGAGCAACTGAGCGCGATCGACCAGCATCTCCTCCGCGGGTCGTTGCTGCCCGCCACGGAGATAGTTGCGGAAGCCGTCCGCGACCGGGTCGAGCACGGCGAACGAGTGCACATCGGTCTGTTCCTGCGACGCATCCGTGCGACCCGGCGAGAACGGAATCTTCACGTCGTGCCCAGCCTTCTTCGCAGCTTCCTCGACGGCTGCGCAGCCGCCCAGAACGATCAGGTCGGCAAGCGAGATCCTCTTCTTGCCGGACTGCGAGCTGTTGAACTCCTTCTGGATCGCCTCCAACTTCGGCAGAACCTTTGCGAGTTCGGCCGGCTGGTTCACTTCCCAATCCTTTTGCGGCGCGAGGCGAATGCGCGCACCGTTGGCGCCACCGCGTTTGTCGGAGCCGCGGAAACTCGCCGCCGACGCCCAGCCAGTCGTGACCAGTTGGGAGATCGACAGACCCGATGCGAGGATCTTGGCCTTCAGAGCCGCAATTTCCTTGTCGCCGACGAGTTCATGATCCACCGCGGGAACAGGGTCCTGCCAGAGCAGCGTTTCCTTCGGCATCAGCGGGCCAAGATACCGCGGGAGAGGACCCATGTCGCGATGCGTCAGCTTATACCAGGCCTTGGCGAACGCGTCGGCGAACTCCTGCGGATGGTCGAGGAAGCGCTTCGAGATCGGCGCATAGATCGGGTCCATCTTCAGGGCCAGGTCTGTCGTGAGCATGAACGGGGCGTGACGCTTCGACGGATCGTGCGCATCCGGCACGGCATTCGCGCCAGCGTTGCCCTTCGGCTTCCACTGGTTCGCGCCGGCTGGGCTCTTGGTGAGCTCCCACTCATAACCGAACAGATTTTCCAGGAAGTTGTTGCTCCACTTCACGGGCGTCGTGGTCCATGCGCCTTCGAGGCCGCTGGTGATGGTGTTGCCGCTGTGGCCGTTGTTATAGGTGTTGTTCCAACCCAGCCCCTGCAGTTCGATCGGTGCGCCCTCAGGTTCCGCGCCGACATACTTGCCCGGATCGGCGGCGCCGTGCGTCTTTCCGAACGTATGTCCCCCGGCGATCAGCGCGACGGTCTCCTCGTCGTTCATCGCCATGCGAGCGAACGTCTCGCGAATATCGCGCGCCGCGGCGATCGGATCCGGCTTTCCATTCGGACCTTCCGGATTCACGTAAATCAGGCCCATCTGAACCGCGGCGAGAGGATTGTCCAGATCGCGGTCGCCGCTGTAGCGCTCGTCCGCCAGCCACTTGCCTTCGGGTCCCCAGAAAATATCTTCGGGCGCTTCCCACACGTCCTCACGGCCGCCGCCGAAGCCGAAGGTTTTGAATCCCATCGATTCCAATGCGACGTTGCCGGCAAGGATCATCAGGTCCGCCCAGGAGATTTTCCGGCCATATTTCTGTTTGATCGGCCAAAGCAGGCGGCGCGCCTTATCAAGGTTCGCATTGTCCGGCCAGCTATTCAGCGGCGCGAAGCGCTGCGTGCCATAGCCGGCCCCGCCGCGGCCGTCGCCGATACGATACGTACCCGCGCTGTGCCACGCCATGCGAATGAAGAACGGCCCGTAGTGGCCATAGTCGGCCGGCCACCATTCTTGCGACGTCGTCATCAAGGCATGCAGGTCCTTGACCACGGCATGCAGGTCGAGGCTCTTGAATGCTTCGGCGTAATTGAACGACTTGTCCATCGGATTGGATAACGCGGAGTGCTGGTGCAGAATCCTCAGGTTCAACTGGTCCGGCCACCAGCCCGCATTCGTCGGGGCCCCGGCCACCGTGTGTCTGCGAGGGCCGTGGGCAACCGGGCACTTCGCTTCCGTCGGATTATTGGGGACAGCCGCCGCTGTCGTCGTGGGTTGGTTCTCCATGTGTTTGACCTTCCTTTAAATTTGGTTAGAAATTCTGTGACAAAATCCACACGCCTACGAGACTTTTCGGGAAGCGTGCCGCGGAGCGCACTTGGCGCACAGCCCGCGGAAAATAATTTCGCACTCGCGAAGAACCCTTTTGCCGAGCGAACCCGATCCTGGCCTGGGCACGTCGCACCATTCCATGTCCTCAACCTCGCCGCAGCGGTCGCAGATGAAGTGGTGATGCCGCATGCCCTTGGCATCGAATCGCGCGGCGCGGCCCTCGACGGCCACTTCACGCACCAAACCCGCCTGCACCAGATCCCGCAGATTGTTATACGTCGTGGCCCTTGACGAGCGTGGATCCAGGCGATTCACGGCTTCGAAGATCTCAGCGGCTGTGGGATGACCTGCATGTTCCACCAGGAATGCCATTACGGCATAGCGCTGCGCGGTGCATCGCAACCCGCTGCCCTCCAACAACCGTTTGATCGCTTCGCCGTCCACTCAAAACTTAGATTATGTCTAATTTGATATTTTGTCAAGACTCGAGCGTTTACTGGCTCCCTTTAGCGGTCGTATCGGTCTGGGCCGTTTCGATTCCAGTCGAATCAGTTGTGTTCCTGATCGCGCGCAGTCGGGTATACTCGCTCACGGAGTCTTCATGAACAAGAATTCGTTGTTGCTCACTCTTGCGGCGATGATGTCTCTGCTCGCGCAGTCCGGCTCCTCGTACCGTGTGACGCACACGTATATTCTGGGCGGAGAAGGGAGTTGGGACTACATCGTGCCCGATCCTCCCAGCCACCGTCTATTCATCGCCCGTCAGAATCGTGTGATGGTGGTCGATGAAGAAAACGGCGCGCTTTTGGGCGAAGTCACCGGAATCAACGGCGCGCACGGGACCGCGATCGCCGAGAGCTCGGGACACGGCTTCGCGACGTCGGGAAACGATCAGTCAGTAGTGATGTTCGATCTGAAGACGTTCAAGGCGCTGGGGCGGATTCCCGCGGCCGAGGACGCCGATGCGATCGTGTACGACAAGCCGTCGGACCGCGTGTTCACACTGAACGGCGATGCGCATTCTTCGACGGTGATCGATGCGGCCGCGGGAAAACTGATCACGAATATTCCGCTCGGCGGAAAACCCGAATACGGCGCGTCGGCCGGGGACGGCAGGCTGTACGCGAATCTCACCGACATCAGTGAAGTGGTGGAGATCGACACCAAGGCGGCGACAGTGATGCGCCGATGGTCTACCGCGCCCTGCAAACAGCCGGTCGCGATGGCGATCGACACCGCGCATCATCGCCTGTTCAGCGGATGCCGAAGCGGGCTGATGGCGATTTCTGACTATCAGTCAGGAAAGGTAGTCGCAACGGTCCCGATCGGCATGGGAGTCGACGGCGCCGGATACGACGTTGCTTCGGGCGACGCATTCGCCTCGAACGCGGACGGCGCCGTTACCGTAATTCATCAGGACGGCCCGGACAAATATCACGTTCGCGAGAACGTGCCGACGCCGGAGAGATCCCGCAATATGGGACTCGATCCCTGACTCACCGCGTATTCGTCGTTTCCGCCAAATTCGGACAGGTCCCCGCCGGCAGCAAAGGCAGACCGCCAGTGCTTCCTGGATCGTTCGCGTTAATGGTTATCGAACGAGATCGCTCCGCGCACTGAGCCGGCCGGCGGACTCAGAATGTCGCAGGCTTGAATCTTTGAATCAAAATTGCGAAACAACAGCATATCGCTCGACGCTTTGCACAGTGACGCCAATCGCAGAGCAACGGTTGCGCAACTGTCACAATATCCCTAGATCCACGATCGGACGTTGTATCTGGGGACACTGAAATGACAAAGAGCCTGTTAACCGGTTACCTGCTCGCTGCCGTCGCGGTGGCGCAGCCTCTGGACCCGGCGCTTCTCGCGAAACCGCTGGGCGATTCTTGGCCGACCTATTCCGGCGACTACTCCGGCAAGCGCTACAGTTCGCTCACGCAGATCAATCGATCCAACGTGAAAAATCTGACGCTCGCGTGGGTGAGCAAGGTGACGCCGGGTGCGGCCCGCGCGATCGTCGGCGGCGAAGGATCGGGCGAATCGGGCGGCGGAGGATTCGGAGGAAGCGCGAGTGTCCGCGCGTCGATCCTCGAAGTGAACGGAATTTTGTATTTTTCGATGCCCGACAACGCCTGGGCGGTCGACGCGCGCGATGGGCACGAGCTGTGGCATTACTTCTGGAAAACCAAGGGTGGCACGCACATCGGGAATCGCGGCCTGGCAATGTGGGGCAACTGGCTGTACATGGAAACGCCCGACGATTATCTGGTGTGCCTGGACGCGCGAACCGGAAAAGAGCGCTGGCACAAGGAAATCGCGAATTTCAACCAGCAGTATTTTTCGACCATGGCGCCCATCGCAATCGGGAACCGGATTATTGTCGGCACCGGAAATGACCTCGACGAGCCCGGCTACGTGCAGGCTCGGGATCCTGAAACCGGCGACGTGCAGTGGACCTTTTATACGGTTCCGGTGACGAAGGACGATCCCGCGGTCAAGACTTGGGGCAGCCTGGACGGCGCAAAACACGGTGCGGGGAATGTCTGGATTCCCGGGTCGTACGATCCGGAGACGCATCTGTACATTTTCGGCACGGGAAATCCGTCGCCTGCCTACACCAATCCGCCAAGTCGTAATGGCGACAACTTATATACCTGCTCGATCGTCGCGATCAATATCGATACGGGAAAGATGGCGTGGTATTACCAGGTGAATCCGCACGACACGCACGATTGGGATTCCACGGAAACGCCGGTGCTGATCGACGGCGAATTCAACGGAAAGCCTCGCAAAATGGTGCTGCATGCCGATCGAAACGGCTATTTTTTCACGCTCGATCGCGTCACGGGAGAGCATCTGGTCACGGGGAAATTTTCGCAGGCCGCGAACTGGGCACAAGCGGTCAATGCCAAGGGCCAGCCGGTTCGCGATGCCGCAAAAGACTCTTCGGTGCCCGGCTCGCTGGTTTCGCCGAACAACAGCGGCGCGACGAATTGGCCTCCTCCCAGCTATTCGCCCGACAGCGGTCTGTTCTATGTCCCGACCAACGAAGCGTATGCGATGTACTATCTGACCGAGACCGATCCGCGCGGCGCGATGGGTTTGGGCGGCAAAGAAGAAGACGGCCTGGGAACCATGGGCGCGTATCTCACGGCGATCGATTATAAGACCGGCAAAGTTGCCTGGCGCCATCGCTATCCGGGAACGGGAGGCAGTCTCGGCAACGGAATGCTGACGACCGCGGGAAAGCTGCTGTTTGCGGGCGACCTGGGAGGCAACCTGGTCGCCTACAATCCGGCCGACGGAACCATTCTGTGGCACACGCGCCTGGGACAAATCTCGAACGCCCCGGAGACATACATGCTCGACGGCCATCAATACATCCTGATCGCGGCCGGAGACACGTTATACGCGTTCGCCTTATACTGATCCGGCGCGGGCGACAATACTTTACGCGCGCGCGACATTTCCCCGCATTCAACACGCGATTCGACTCGATAATGAACCGAGTCCTTGCAGACAGATTTCAGTGGATGGGAAGATCGTATCAGCGCCGTTGGCGGCGATGCGACGATGTTGGAAGGTCCTGCAACCATACTCGTCATTGACGACGACGTCGAGATGACCGAGATGCTGGGCGAATATCTTCAGCCTGAGGGATTCGCGCTGGACGTATGCCATGACGGCGATTCCGGGCTGAAAAAAGCGCTTCGCGGAAATTACCTGCTGGTGGTGCTCGACGTGATGCTGCCGCGGCTGAACGGATTTGAAGTTCTGCGCCGGTTACGCGCGTCGTCGCAGGTGCCGGTGTTGATGCTGACCGCGCGTGGCGATGCTGTGGATCGCGTGGTGGGATTGCAGTCGGGTGCCGACGATTATCTGCCCAAGCCATTCGACCCGCAGGAACTGGTGGCGCGGGTACAGGCGATCCTGCGCCGGACGGCGCCGGGTGCGCTGCGCGCGGAGCCTTCAGGTGACGTGCTGACGCTGGCCGACGTGGTGCTCGACAGCCGGGCGCGGACGGTGCGCCGCGGCGGCTCCGATATCGAGCTGACGGCCGCGGAGTTCAGCCTGCTTCGCGTATTCCTGCGCTCGCCCGGACGCGTGATCGGCCGCGAAGAGCTTTTCCGCGAAGTGCT
>JAIQFJ010000551.1 GCA_020073325.1 Terriglobia bacterium
ACCCGCAGCTTATACCCCAGGCGCGAAAATTCGCAGTCGCAGGTGGCCAGCTCGATGATGCCCGTGTCACCCATCTCCACGTTGATCAGGACGCGCGGCGCAAACGGCAGTACGGACGTGACGTGCAGCGAATTCAGAAGCTCGCCGTCGCCCCACAAGCTCGGGGCGGGACGCGCGACCAGCGCGACGCTCGGCATCGCGATATGGACGCAGTCGCCCGAATTCATCTCGTGGCAGGGAACGCCGATCTGTCCGAAATCGCTGGTCGTGTAGATGGGAAACACTTCGATCCCTGCGGATTCGATCAGTTCGCGCTTGCTGTCTGTCAAGGTTTCTCCCGTGACGACGGCGACCGTGCCGCGAACGTCCAGCCCGCGATCGATCGCGGCCCCGGCGACTCGCGCCGCGGCGCTCACCATTCCATGCAGCGCGATCGGAACGCCTTGTTTCTTGCGCGCGGCAACGTATTCCGCCGCCGGAGAAAAATCATCTTTCGTGAGATATGTCGGATAGGGAACCTTCGCGCCGGCCGCTCGAAGAGCGCTCACGATGACCGACGTGATCGCGCGGTAGTGTCCATTGGCCAGCAGCGACCCGCCGAAAGCGAACCATTTTTCGTCGCGATATCCCAGGCGTATCGAGCCGATGCAGGAAAGCAGCCCCAGGGTGCTCGGCAGGATCGGAGCGACCGTCACGATGGCCGCGTCGCGGCGCATAACTTCCCCAAGAAAAAGACGCGCGCTCGCCAGGCCGAGATTGGCAACCTCCAGGCCGTGGCTGGTTCGAAATGTGCGCCCTCCCGAGCTGCCGCTCGAAGTGGCTTCAATCGCGTTTTGCCCCCGGGCGAGATCCCAGTCGGCTGTGGTTGCCGCGATGTGCCGGCCGCCGCGCACGATTTCGGCCTTGCCCCGAAACTCGTCGAGCGAGAGATAAACTCCTTCGCGCAGCAATGCCTCGAGCGTGGACTCGAGCCCGTTTTCGCGAACGCCCGCCTCCAGGTCGGCATAACTGCAGCCTGCGATGCCGAACAATTGAGCGTAAGGATGCCCGGTCTTCGCCAGAACTTTCTGCACGACGCTCAGAAAGTTGCTTTCGCGATGCGCCAGGAAAGATTGCAACGTGTCGCGATAACGAGGATCGCGCGGGCTGCGAAAAAATCTCACGAAGCCCGCGCCCAGCTTGTAGAACCTGCTCAGCGGATTGCCGGTTTGTCCGAACATACATCCTCCGGGCTGGTTCCGATGGTACAGCTATTTTGTGTTTCGAACAATCGACAGCGAAACGCCCATCCCTGCGCAATCCGGCAGGAGATGGGCGTGAAACGCGACAAGCGGGGCTGGGGTCTGTTAGACGACGTCGACGCCCATCGACCGCGCGGTCCCCTTGACGGAGTTCATCGCGGCCTCCACCGTGAAGCAGTTCAGGTCGGGCATCTTGATTTTGGCGATCTCTTCGACCTGCTTCAAGGTGATCTTGCCGACGCGGTTCTTGTTCGGCTCGGCCGATCCCTTGGCCAGGTTCACGGCGCGCTTGATCAGCACCGGCACCGGAGGAGTCTTGGTGATGAAGGTGAAGCTGCGGTCGGAATAAATCGTGATCACGACAGGAATGATCAGGCCTTCCTGATCTTTCGCCGACGTCTTCGCGTTGAACGCCTTGCAGAATTCCATGATGTTCACGCCCTGCGGACCGAGCGCGGTACCCACCGGAGGCGCAGGCGTCGCCTTGCCCGCGGGAATCTGCAGTTTCACTGAACCAGTAACTTTTTTCGCCATGTTTTCTTAAACCTTTTCTAACTCGCCTTCGGCTCTTAAACCTTTTCTACCTGTAGGAAATCCAGCTCGACCGGCGTCGCGCGGCCGAAAATCGTGACCAGGACGCGAAGCGTGTTGCGCTCCGGATTGACCTCGTCGATTTTGCCTGAGAAATTCGTGAACGGCCCGTCGATGATGCGCACGGTTTCGTTCTTTTCGAAGCTGAGCTTGGGACGCGGGCGCTCCGCCGAACTCGCCTGACGATACAGAATCGAGTTCACTTCGTCGGCCGAAAGCGGCACCGGCATGTTTCCGCCGCCGACGAATCCGGTGACGCGCGGTGTCGCTTTGACGGCGTGCCACAGCTCATCGTTCATGTCCATCTCCACCAGCACGTAGCCGGGGTAGAGCATCCGCTTGCTGGTGACTTTTTTGCCGTTGCGCAGCTCGACCACTTCTTCGGTCGGAATCAGAATCTGCCCGATCTGGCCCGCGAAACCGAACGCTTCCGCGCGGCTGCGCAGAGAATCCGCCACCTTCTGCTCAAACCCCGAGTAGGTGTGGATGATGAACCACTTTTTCGTCGACAGTTCGGGAGACGCTTCCGCGGCTTCGGACTGCTCCGCGGTTTCGGCAACCGGCATTTGATCTTCAGGAAGCATCTCGTCTGGCATGGGAGGGCCTTATTTGGGAGCGAAAATCTCGAATAGTTTGTTGATCATGCGGACGATGATGCCGTCGATGATGAAGAAGTAAGCGGCGAAGGCGAAGGTCGCGGCGATCACGACGGCCGTGGTCGCGCGCACCTGCTTCCAGGATGGCCACGTGACCATGCGCATCTCCTTGCGGAGTTCCTCCACGTAGTTCTTGATGTTGTTCGGCCAGCTTGCCGCCTGCGAAATGCCTTCAGCCATAATGCTCCCTTTGAAAACGAATGCCACTCGCGCCAGGACCGCCAGAGGCGATGGCAGGGGCGGAGGGATTCGAACCCCCACTCGCGGTTTTGGAGACCGCTGGTCTGCCGTTAAACCTACGCCCCTACGGTGGACACCTTCAGTCTACTTGATCTCCTTGTGCGCGTGGTGCTTGCGGCAGAATGGACAGAACTTTTTCAGCTCCAGCCGCTCCGTCATCGTCTTCTTATTCTTCATGCTGGTGTAATTCTTACGCTTACACTCGGTGCACTGAAGTGTGATTTGTTCTCTCGCCATGACTTGCTCCTGACGCTACTCAATAATCTCGCTGACCGTTCCCGCACCCACCGTGCGACCGCCTTCGCGAATCGCAAACCGCAGCCCCTTGTCCATGGCGACCGGCGTGATCAGCTCCACCACCAGCTGCACATTGTCCCCCGGCATCACCATCTCCATGCCCTCAGGCAACTGCGCCACTCCCGTCACGTCCGTCGTCCGGAAGTAGAACTGCGGACGATAGCCCTTGAAAAACGGCGTGTGCCGCCCGCCTTCGTCCTTGCTCAGCACGTAAACTTCGCCCTTGAACTTCTTGTGCGGCTTGATCGACCCCGGCTTCGCGATCACCTGCCCGCGCTCCACGTCGTCTTTTTCGATACCGCGCAGCAGCAAGCCCACGTTATCGCCCGCACGCGCTTCGTCCAGCAGCTTCTTGAACATCTCGACGCCCGTCACTACCGT
>JAIQFJ010000104.1 GCA_020073325.1 Terriglobia bacterium
CCATCTATGAAAATCTGGTCGCGCGAGGAAAGCCGCGCCAGTTGGCACTGATTGCGGTCGCCAGACGGATGCTGGTGGTGCTGAATGATATGCTGCGGTCGGGTCGAGATTGGCAGGAACGCATGATTTTCGCTTGACTCTTTACACAGTCGCTTTGGTGGGCGCCGACAAGGAACCGCGACCAAAGGGAGCGGCGAGCGTCGAGTTTCCAGCCAGACTCTCAAGCGCAGCTCGCAAATCTTCCGGGATACTTCGTCCACGCACTTCGCCGTTCCAGTGCCGTGGTCGGTTTGCCACGCTCTCCGGCCAGCACGGCTCGCCGCTGGTGCCCAAACGCGGCCCCCTCGGAACTGACCTGGAAACTGGCGCGGCTGGTTCTCGCGCGGTCCCGCCCCCCGGAACTTTCGGGCCGCCACCTGCGTACACTTTAGCCATGGAGCTCAAGTACGCCTTCCGCCAGCTCTTCAAAAGCCCTGGATTCGCCATCGTCGCGATCCTCACGCTTGCCCTCGGGATCGGCGCCAACACGGCGATCTTCAGCTTCATCAGCTCCTGGATGCTCAAGCCCTCGCCGTTTCCCAATATCGATCGCCTGGTGCTGTTGTTGGAAACGAACAAGCGCACGGGGTCGGAAAACTTCACCGCGCCCGCGGATTACCTCGACTGGCGCGACCAGGCCGGCATCTTCGAAGAACTGGCCGCTGCCACCGGGAACAGCTACAACCTGACCGGATCGGACGATCCGGTGAAGGTCCCGGGACTTGAAGTATCGGCGAATTTCTTTCGGACGCTCGGCGTCAAACCCGCATTGGGGCGCGAGTTTACCGAATCCGAAGAGAACGTCGTCATCCTCACCCACGAACTGTGGCGCGACCGTTTCGGCTCCGATCCAAACATCCTGAGGCGCTCCATCACGGTGGATGGGCTGCCCACCACCGTCGTCGGCGTGGTGCCGGAAAATTTTCAGTACATCCCCATGGGCGCGGCCGATATGTTCACGCCGCTCACGTTGACTCCGCAGCAGAAGACCATGCGCGACAGCGCTTTTCTGCAGCCCGTGGGCCGATTGAAACCGGGAATCGATCCGGCGCGCGCGACTGCGGCGATGACCGCGCTGCAAACCTCGCTCGAGCGAGCCTACCCGTTGACGAACACGAACCGCGGCATCCTGGTTCGAACCTTGACCGAGGAGATCAACCTTCAGGCAGGGAACAATGCGATCGAGGTGGTCTATGCGATCGTGTGCTTCGTTCTGTTGATGGCGTGCGCGAACGTTGCGAACCTGATCATGTCGCGATCGAGTGGCCGCCGCAAGGAAATGGCCGTGCGGCTCGCTCTGGGCGCGCCGCGATGGCGGCTGATCCGGCAATTGCTGATCGAGACGCTGATTCTGTTCGGCGCGGGCGCGGCGGGAGGAATTTTGTTCGCGAAATGGGGGGTCGCCTGGCTGATGCGCGCGATTCCGGCGCGCAGCCTCCCCTATATCCCGCATCATGGACGCGTCGAGATCGATCCGCCGGTGCTGCTGTTCACGCTCGGCATCGCACTGCTGAACGGCCTGATCTTCGGGCTCGCCCCGGCGCTTGAAGGCACGCGCTTCGACGTCAATTCGATCCTGAAAGACGCGGCTTCGCGTGGATCGTCGAGCGCGGCGGGCGGACGGTTCCGAAAGATTCTGGTCGCCGGAGAGATGGCGCTGGCGGTGATGGTCGTCGTGTGTGGAGCGCTGCTGGTCGACAGCTTCGTCCGGCTCGTGAACGTCGATCTGGGTTTCAACGGCGAGCGGGTCCTGGTTGCCGAGATGCAGCTTCCACCCAGCTATAAGACCCCCGCCAGTATCCGCCAATTTTCGGACGCCGTGCTCGAACGGCTTCAGCCGATCCGCGGCGTCGATCGCGCTTCCATCGGGCAATATACGCCCATGAGCGAGAGCGGCAATATGGGGCCGATCTATTTCGAAGGCCACCCCGACCCGCCGCCGGGCCAGGTCCCCAGGGTGCGGCTGAACGCGGTTTCGCCGGGCTATCTGGAATCCCTGTCGATCGCATTGACGGCGGGCCGTACCATTTCGCGCGACGATTCGCCCGACGCGACGCGCGCCGTCGTGATCAACGAGACCATCGCGAATCGTTACTATCCGGGCGAAAATCCCGTCGGCAAACGCGTTCGCGTCCAAAAAAAATCAGCCACCATCGTCGGCGTCGTGAAGCCCGTGAAATATTACCGGCCCGATTCGCCTCCCGAAAATCAGATTTATCTGGCATTCGCGCAGAACCCGGTTTCGGAACTGACCGTCGTCGTCCGCACCTCGGGCGATCCGGCTCCGATCGCCCAGCAGATCCGCGCCGTGGTTCGCGAAGTGGATCCGAATCAGCCGGTTTCAGCCATTACGACCATCGCCGCGCGGGTCGCAGATCGGACGGCTCCGGACAAAATTCTCACCGAAATGACAGGCTTTTTCGGGCTCTTGGCGCTGTTTTTGGCCGCAATTGGCTTGTACGGTGTCATGGCGCATTCGGTGGTTCAACGGACCCGCGAAATCGGGGTTCGGGTCGCCCTCGGTGCGCAAAGCCGCGACGTGCTCGGGATGGTGATCCGGCAAGGAATGACCCTTGTTCTCAGCGGGATGGCCCTGGGACTGGTCGGTGCGTTCTTTCTGGCCAAGGCGCTCGCGAGCCTGCTGTACGGAATCAAACCGGGCGACCCGGTCGCGTTCTTCTCCACCTTTGCGATTCTGGCCGCTGTCGCGCTGCTGGCCTGTTGGATCCCGGCCAGGCGCGCCTCGCGCGTCGATCCGCTGGTCGCACTGCGGTACGAGTAAGCCGTGTCCAGTTTTACCTCAGGTGTCCCACAGGCGAACACTCGCCGGGAATAAATGTGTTTCCTTTCAAGTAGTTCACAGGGCAAGACACGTGCTTTAAGACACACACTCGTCGATGCAAAGGAGTGCCGCCCATGAAGCTGCTCACCCTTTTCGTAACAGCCGCGATCGCGATGTTCGGCGGTCCGACAATTGAGGGATTACGCGCCCCGCTGGTTCAGGAGGAAATGCGGTGGCATGGCTGGGTTCCGACCGGCCAGGTTGTGGAAATCAATAACGTGCACGGCAATGTCCGGGCGGAGGCTGCGTCGGGCGATGAAATCGAGGTGATCGCGCTCAAGGAAGGCAGCGACGATCCGGCCGAAGTTTCCATCGAAGTCGTTGAACATAAAGGCGGAGTGACCATTTGCGCGGTGTATCCGAACGCGCATTCGGAGCATCCCTTCGAATGCCGTCCGAGCCATGGCGGCGGATTCCGCATGGCGGCGACTTCGGATTCCGAGGCGCATATCCGCTGGGACAACGGCGGCGGCGGCGATGTGCTGCTGAACGATCTGCGCGTCGATTTCGTGGTGCGGGTCCCCAAGCGGCTGCGGTTTATCGGACGGACGGTCGACGGCGAAGTGTCGGCTCACCTGCCGGAACAGGATGTGGAGGCGCACAGCGTTCTGGGAAACGTGAGCGTCGATATGAATCCGGCGGTCGGGGCGGACGTTCGTGCCGAGACGGCGATGGGTCAGGTGATCAGTTGCGATTTTCCTTTGCAATTACGCAGCGATCACAACCATGGGCTCTCGGCGTTCGGCCATTTCGGGCGTGCCCGCCGCATGGTCCGGATGAAGACCGGGACCGGGAACATCTACCTGGAAAACTCGCGCCAATTGTTCTGAGCTATAGAACCGCTCAGCCGGTCATGCGATCGGCTTGCCGCTTTGGCAAGTGGCCCCACAGGGTCTGCACTTTACCAGACCCGGCACGCCGGGTAGCGGAACATCGGCTGACCGATCTTGCAGGCGAAGGCTTTCTGAAATTCGGGCATATTCGACACCACTCCGTTGACTCGATCCTCGCCCGGGGAATGCGGATCGGTCTGGGCCAGCAGACGTTTCGATTCATCCGTGCTGTGTTCGCACCAGACTTGCGCGAAGCCTAGGAAAAAACGCTGGTCGACGGTAAAGCCGTCCTTCTTCGGCGGAGTCTTACCGCCGAGCACTTCTATCAGCGCCATGTAGGCCAGGCGCAGGCCGCCGTTGTCCGCCGTGTTTTCACCGAGGGTCAATTCGCCGTTCACGTGAACGTCGTCGACGGCGACGAAGCTCGAATATTCCTTGACGAAGCACTGGGCGCGCTGCTCGAACGCTTTGGCGTCCTGCTCCGTCCACCAGTCGCGCAGATTGCCTTCGGCGTCGAACTGGCGGCCCTGATCGTCGAAACCGTGGGTCAGCTCGTGGCCGATCACGGCGCCGATCGCTCCATAGTTCACGGCATCGTCGGCCTTGTTGTCGTAGAAGGGAGGCTGCAGAATTCCGGCGGGAAAATTGATGTCGTTTTCCTGGGGATCGTAGTAAGCGTTGACGGTCGGCGGGCTCATCTCCCACTCCGTCTTGTCGACCGGCTTGCCGATTTTGGCCAGCCGGCGCGTCAGTTCGAACTCATTGGCGCGCTCATTGTTGCCGTAGGGATCGTCGCGTGAAATTTTCACCTTGGAATAATCGATCCAGTTCGACTTGGAGCCGATTTTATTCGCCACGCCGTGCAGCTTGACCAGCGCCTGCTCTTTCGTCTTCGGCGTCATCCAGTCGAGCTTCTCCAGGTCCTGCTGCATCGCCATCTCGATTCCATTGACAAGCTGCTGGGTGCGTTTCTTGCCTTCCTCGCCCAGCGTTCTTTCGACGAACTTCTGGCCGAGCGCGTCGGGCAGAGAGCCGTCCACCTGGTCGACGCAGCGCTTCCAGCGTGCCCGCATTTCCTGCGTTCCACTGAGCGTGCGGCCGTAGAACGCGAAATTCTCCTGCTGGAAATTCATGGGGAGATTGATCGCCGTGTCGGTCACCAGGTGATAGACGAGATAGCTCTTGATGTCTTCGATGTTGGCCTGCACGATGATCGAATCCAGCGCGCGGATGAACGGCGGAAAGTCGACATTGAGGCCTTGGATTTGCGGGGTGCGGGTACCGGCGAAGAATTTCTCCCAATCGAAGTCAGGGCCGAGCGAGGCAAGCTCCTTCACCGTCATCTTGTGGTAGACCTTGTTCGGATCGCGGCGCGACACCACGTCGAGCGATCCTTTCGCCAGCTCCATTTCGATCGCCATCACAGCGTCGGCCTTCTTGGCGGCTGCTTCGTGCGAAGTGCCCAGAAGCTCGAACATCCTGGCGATGTGCTCCACGTATTTCTTGCGCAGCTCGACGGATTTGGGGTCGGCCTTGAAGTAGTAATCGCGCTCGGGCAGGCCGATGCCGCCCTGGTCGAGGTCGGCGATCATCTGCGTGGCGTCTTTGGCGTCCTGCGAGGATCCGAAGTTGAAGAAGACGCTGGCGCCGAGGTTGTAGAGATGGGTCACGACGCCGGTCAGCGCGTTGCGGTCGCGCATGGCGTTGATGCGGTCCAGGTCGTCTTTGAGCGGAGCGATGCCGCGCGCGTCGATCGCCTTCTGGTCCATACAGGCGGCGTAATAGTCGCCGATCTCGCGCTCGACGACGGTGCGGGTGGGCTTGTCGGTAGACGCGGCCTCGAGGATGCTTTGCAGAATCGCGCGGTTGTGCTCTTGAAGGACGTTGAAGCGTCCCCAGCGGGATTGGTCGGAGGGGATGGGATTAGCCGCGATCCAACCGCCGCAGGCGTATTGGTAGAAGTTCTGGCAGGGGTCGGCGGACTTGTCGAGGGAGGTGGCGTCGAAGCCGGTGAACTTCTGGGCGGAGGCGGCCGTAATCGCGAGGGCGAGCGAGACGAGGAGACGCATAGTTTCATTATTGACGTGGTCGAGGAAGGTTTGATAGCAGGCGGTCACCGGCAGGGCAATCCGTGCGAGTGATGACGACCGGCTTGGTCGCTCGGGGGGACGGCGCGAGACCTAAATCGCACGGTCATAACGGGTGCGTATGAAATCTAGATAGCGTGATCATTTGATCAAATGTGCTTCCAGACCGGCGTTTCTAAGCAATCTACATCAGCCGGCATGGCTGCCGGCTTGCCGCTCGACGAGCGGCCCCACGTTTCAGAGTCTGTGTGAAAATGACCGGCGCCGGCCGCTTCCTCCGGTCGCGGTTCATTAAAACCGCTGATTCAGCAGGATGCCGACAATGAACCGCGACCGCAGGAAGCGGCGAACATTCAGTTTTCACACAGGCTCTTCACACAGGGGCTGATCGGGGTTTATCGGCGGCCATGGACCGCGGTGTATGCTGGAAGCAAGACCTTATGCGCCGTACTCGGTGGCTTTTTCTCGCCGCCATCCTGGGGATTGTGTTCTCGGTCGGCGCGACCTATTACAAGTACAAGGCTCTTGAAGAGCGCAACTCGCCGACGCCCCCCAAGGCGATCGATTCCCGGCTCGACGCGCAGTCGCAGGACTGGACCTACACCAAAAGCTCCGGCACGCAGCAACAGTTTTTCGTGCGCGCGCACACGATGCGCAAGCGCAACGATTCGTCAACCATCGAACTGGAAGACGTCGAGCTGCACCTGTTCCACAAAGACGGCTCGCAATACGACCTGGTGCGCTGCGCGGCGGCGAATTTCGATGAAAACGCCAAGACGCTGTTTTCCGATGGCGAAGTGGCGATCACCATGGGCGTTCCCGTCGACGGTCCGGCGCATGGGCGCGTCGTCAAAATTCGTTCCTCGGGGATCAGTTTCGGCAGCGACTCGGGCAAGGCCACGACGGATCGGAAAGCGTCGTTCGAGTTCGGCAGCAACGGGTCGACCGAGGGAACGGGCACGGCGATCGGCGCCGAGTACGATCCCCAGACGCGCGAGCTTCACTTGAAAAGCCAGGTTTCGCTCGACTGGCGCGGCAAGACGGCGCAATCGGTGCCGATGCACATCGAGGCGGGCGAGGCGTTCTACAAAGAGCGCGAATCGAAAGTGTGGCTGATGCAGTGGTCGAAGCTGAAGCGCGACACGCTGCAGATGGATGGCGGAATTTCGGTGGTGACGCTCGAAGAGGGCGAGGTGCGGGAGTCGCAAACCGAAAACGCGAAGGGCGTGCGCGACGATCCCGGCCGCAAAGTGGAGTTCGCGGCGGATCATCTCTATCTGCATTTTCTGGACGGCATGGTGGTCGATCGCATGAGCGGCGACCAGAACGGAAAGCTCGTTTCCACCGCGCAGACGATGAAGACCACCGTCACGTCGAAGCATCTCGAAATGGAATTCGACACGTCGACCAAGGACAGTGCGCTGAAGAAAGTGGTCGCGACCGGGTCGACGGTCGCCGAAGCGGTGCCGATTCCGCGGCCGGGCGCGGAGATGGCCGATACGCGCGTCCTGCGCAGCGATACGCTCACCCTGGTGATGAAGAACGCAGGCAAGGAGATCGATAATGTCGAGACGGCGGGTCCGGGAACGATCGATTTTCTGCCGAATCGTCCCGGGCAGCCGAAGCGGTTTCTCAAGGGCGATAAAATCTGGATCGCGTACGGGGCGGACAACCGGATTCAGTCGTTCAAGTCTGTGAATGTCTCGACGCGGACCGACAAGCCTGCGCTGCCGGATAAGCCGAAGCCGGATCCATCGTTTACCGAGAGCAAGGATCTGGTGGCGACGTTCGATCCGAAGACGAGCGATTTGTCGCGTCTTGAGCAGAAGACGGATTTTCGCTATTCGGAAGGCGACCGGAAGGCGCGGGCGGATCGGGCGACTCTGGAGCAGCAGAAAGATCTGATGACGCTGGAAGGCTCGGCGCGCGTGAACGATCCGACCGGGTCGGCATCGGCGGACAAGATCGTCATGAATCAGAAGTCCGGCGATTTTGTGGCCGATGGACATGTCGCCTCGACGCGCGAGCCGGACAAGAAGGGCAAATCGTCGTCGTCGGTGCTGTCGAACGATGAGGTGATGCAGGCGCGGGCGCAGCACATGACGTCGGCGGAGAACAACACGAAGATTCATTACGAAGGCAACGCGGTCGCATGGCAGGGAGCGAATCGCGTGGAGGCGGACCGGCTCGATATTAATCGCGAAGATCAGATCATGGAAGCGCACGGCCACGTCAAGAGCCAGTTCGTCGATAAAGATAAATCCGCGGACGACAAGGCCGCATCTAAGGTGAAGGCGCCGCCGATCTTCACCATCGTGACCGCGCCGGACATGGTCTATAAGGAAGAAGAACGCGTGGTGGACTATACGGGCGGTGTGGTGATGAAGCGTCCCGACATGACGATCACGTCGACGACGATTCGTGCGTTCCTGAAGGACGCCGATTCGGATTCGTCGCTGGACAAAGCCTACGCCGATGGAACGGTGAAGATCGTCAGCACGTCAGAAAAGCTGAAGCGGACGCGGACCGGCACGTCGGAGCACGCCGAGTACTACGCGGGCGAAGAAAAAGTCGTGATGAACGGGGGCAATCCGCTGCTGATCGATAGCGTCAAGGGGCAGACTCGCGGGCAGCAATTGACCTGGTTTTCCAACGATGATAGGCTCGTCGTTGACGGCGCTTCGAACGACCCCGTCAAGAGCACCATCCGCAAGAAGAAGAAATAGTCCGTGCGCATTCTCCAGACAGCGGAAATTACCAAGGCGTATCGCGGCCGCAAGGTTGTCGATAACGTGTCGGTTCGGGTCAAGCAGGGCGAGGTGGTCGGGCTGCTCGGGCCGAACGGCGCGGGCAAGACGACGTCGTTTTACATGATCGTCGGGCTGATTACGCCGGATTCGGGCCGGGTGATGCTTGACGACGACGATATTACGCCCCTGGCGATGTATCAGCGGGCGCGGCGCGGGATCAGTTATCTGCCGCAGGAGCCGTCGGTGTTTCGGAAGCTGTCGGTGGAGGACAACCTGATGGCGATCCTGCAGACGCTGCCGATCAACCGGCGGGAGCGGCGGGAGCGGATGGACCGGCTGATCGATCAACTCGGGCTGCAGCAGGTGCGGAAGAGCAAAGGCTACATGCTGTCGGGCGGCGAGCGGCGGCGCGTGGAGATTGCACGGTCGCTGGTGATCGAGCCTTCGTTCCTGCTTCTGGACGAGCCGTTTTCCGGGATCGATCCGATCCAGGTGCTGGAGCTGCAGAAGATCATTTTCGACCTGAAACGCGCCGGGATCGGAATTCTGGTAACCGATCACAATGTGCGTGAAACGCTCGCGGTGACGGACCGGGCCTATATCATCAACAACGGCCGGATCTTTCGTTCAGGCTCGCCGGATGCGCTGGCGAACGATCCTGAAGTGCGGCGCGTGTATCTCGGCGAGAATTTCGGGAACGAATTGCAGAGCGGGCGCTGGCAGATCCCCACGACAGAGGGGTAGCGGTCTCAAATGCTCTCGAAACTCAAACGGTAAATTAAGCGGCGGCGCCGGCGACAGCGCGTTCGCCCATCGCATTGGCGAAGTGCGCGACCACGGTGGTCATTTCGTCGAGAGCGCGGCGGGCGGCAGCCGGGGAGAAGTGGCGGCAAGCGCTGTACCAAGCCTGCATCAACTTGTAGTTGACTTCGAGCATCCGGTCTTCGATGGCGGTATCTGCGCTCGACGGGTTCGACGCGTGCTTCAGAAGATAAGTGAGAACTTTGTAGTCGCGATCGAGCGCGTCCTTGAGGACCGCAAGATCGGGCGACGCCTCGCGCAGAGTTGCCTGCACGTGAACAAAGCTCAGTTGGTTCGCCTCGGCTACGGAAGCGGCATAATCACGCGTGGTCTTGGCGCTCAGGATCAGCATACACGTGTAACGGAACCAGTAGGCGAACAGCGCCGCGGAGCTGGTGGTGATGATCAGTGTTGCGATCAGTTCGATCATCTTGTTCGGTCCGTTTCCCTTTCCACGTGTAAATATCTTGTGAACTACAGAGAGCTTATCATCGCTTTTCCCTCGCATCAATAGACTTTTGCGGTACTAAGGTTCTTTTTCGGATGTTCTAAAGAGGGCTGATGGGACGAAGATCATATTCTCCGGCGCGTCGGGATGCGTACGCCTGTATTCCGCATAGACCGAAGCGTAGCTTTGGGTGAGGTACTCCGTTTCGGAGAGTCCCAGTTTCGCCGCGGTGAGATCGATCCATTCGGCCGGTCCTTCCAATTCCAGAAAAACTCCGACGGGGGTTTCGTCGATGGTGATGAAGCCGGGCTCGCTTTCGTTGCCGAATTTCGTGCGATATTTCTCATACCGGAAACGGGGCCGGTACCCAAGGCGGTCGAGTACTCGTTCGAAGCTGCCCGGGTCGGACACTTCGAATTCGATTTCTTCGCGGCTCTTGTGCCGCTCGCGGCGGCCGGGTCCTTTATAGGTGACGATCGATTGCGTTCCGGAGCGGCGCAGGCGGAGGAGTTGATCGGAAGCGCGCAATGCGCCGTCGGGGCGGTCATACAACTGGTCGGATTCGAGGATACGGTCCTCTTTCAGCCGATAGCCGCGGCTTTCGATCAGGCTGCGCGCCTCGGCGGCGCCTTGGGGGAAGCGAATCTTGACTTCGATTTCGATATAAGCGTCGCCCGCAGCCATGTCTGACTTGATGATACGATGAGGGCGACGCGCCCGTAGCTCAGCCGGATAGAGCAACTGGCTTCGAACCAGTAGGTCGGGAGTTCGAGTCTCTCCGGGCGCGCCAGAAACACTTTAGAGCGCTGCGTCGCGCATCATTGCGACCACCACGTTTTCCACTTCCTGCGCGACGGGTTCGATTTCCGGCTTGCCGAAGGCCTTCATCATTTCCGTGGGACGCATGGTTGCAAGCGTATACTCGCCCTTCGATCCATACACGGAGATGCGGCACGGCAGAGCCGTTGACACAGCGCCGTCCGCTTCCAGGACTTTCTTCGCCTGAACCGGATTGCAGACCTCATAGATCCTGCATTCCATGTCGAGCTCGACTCCCTTTTTCCTCAGCGTGTCCTGCAAGTCGTGGGTCGCGATGATTCCGAAGCGGTGGCGCGCGGCCGATTCCTGAAGTCCGCGCTCAATTTCGTCGAGGCTTTTATTCGATTTGATTTGGTAGATCATTTTGCATCTGCGGATTTTTCTTCCGGCGGACGATCCTTGTGCCGAGACTCGACACTGCATGAGCGCGCCATTCAGGTGGGTACGCCGAAGCGCGGGAGAAGCCAGCGCATGACGACGAAATATCCGGCTAAGAACAGGATGATCTCCAACCAGTCGGGCACGTGAATTTCCTCCCTTAAAGGTCGCGATGGCCGCGGCCGATGATGCGGATCATCTTTGCGTTGATCCACAGAAACCGCCATGCCTGCCAGGGCAGGAATGTCCGCAGAAACAGCGTCCAGCGTGTGGGCCTGGTCGCGTAGAACCATTGTCCGGGGGCGTTTCCGGCGATGGTGGTTTGTTCTTTTGTTTCAGTCATAAGTTACTCCGGAATCAGAGACCAGCCGGGCCGCAGCCGGGCCTTGTAGAGAAACATGTGATGCAACAGAATCTTGATCCAGTGGCCGGCCAGGCCGATTTCCCCGAAGGTAGAGCCGATGTCGCGTCCGAATTCGGGAAAGCGGTGGTAGTCGGGAACAATGGGATAGACGGTAATCGATGCGGCGGATCCGGTAAACGGATTCGAGCCCGCGGAGGCGACGCAGGCGGCGCCCATTTCCGCCATCGACGCCGCATGCAGCGGCACGTTCCTTCCGCCCAGCATGTCCACGATGCTATGAGCCACGGCCTTGCCAATCATCGCCGACGGCATTCCGGTGCGCGGCGGAGCCGGTGAAATCATGAGGCCGTCCGCGTTGGTGCGGAGGCGGGAGATCGGATGCGGAGGCGCGAACGCGATCCCGGCGGCGAACAGGTTCTGATACGCCGGACTTTGATAATGACGCGGCCAGTCCTGAGGCTGCCACTGCTCGTACGGTTTCTTGGCGTAATCGGCGTCCACCTTCATGAAGGCGCTGGGCGCGAAGACGTTCCCGGTGATGTCCTCGCCCTTGCGGTTAAAGGCCTTCAGTCCGACGCCGGTGAACGGCGGCAGCAGCATCGCCATATCGAACGGCAGCTCGAGACGCTCGCCCTGCAGCGTTTCGACGTGAGCCAGGTTGGGCTCCACCGCGCGGACATGCGCTTTGGTGATGGATCCGATATTTCTTTCCGCGAACAGAGACTCGGCGAAAATTTTGCTGGGCGTGACATAGCCTCCGCTGCGAAAATGCACGCCGTCGATTCCGAAGTCGCCCAGCTCGTATTCGTTGGTGACGAAGATGACTTCGGCCTTGTCGCGGACTTTGTGGGCGCGCAGTTCGAATTCGAGATTGACGACATATTCGAACGCGGCGCCTTCGCAGGTACAGGAGCCATGGCCCGTGCCGACGACGAAGCGCTTTTTCTCTCCACGCTTCATGCGTTCCACCATTTCGAGAAAGACACGCGCGGTCTCCTCGGCATGATCGGCGGTGCAGACCGACAGGCTGTTCTTCCCGGGCCCAAGACCTTCGGTCGCGCCGAAATTGAGCTTCGGCCCGGTGGCGTTGATCAGAAAATCGTAGCGGATTTTTTCCCGCTCCCCGCGTTTGCAGTCGAGGGTCCATTCGATCTCGACGGCAGGCTGGGAATCGCGCTCGTCGCCCTCAGGGTATAAGGCGACGGCCCGCGCCTGTTTGAAATCGATCTGGTGCCGCTCGTAGATCGGCGCCAGCGGAACGTTCACCTGCTCCTTGCGCAGCAGACCGACGCCGACCCAGATATTCGAGGGAATCCAGTTGTAATCGGGTTGGGGCGAAACCACGATCACCTGGTCGTTTCGTCCGAGCCACTTCCGCAGAAATGCGGCAGCGGTGTGGCCGGAAATGCCGGCTCCTAGAACCACAACTCGTGACATTGTTGACTCCTTCCCCGTCCCGAAATCGCGCGACCCTTACGAAGTTCGCCGCGCCCACAACGGACGCCCGGCCTTGTCGCGCAACGTGAGCGTTTTTCCTTCCCTGGTTACCTCGCGGGCGATGACGACATCCTTGCCGTCGACCTTCACTTTGGAGCCCACCACCTGAACCGAGTCGTCCTTGGCGAAGTTGAAGCCTTTGCCGGTAACGAAACTCGTCGGGCCGAGATGAACTTCCAGCGTGCCGGATGCCGTCTTGACGATCAGGTGCGTCCCCGTCATCCGTCCGGATTGGGGTTGGAGCACCTCTTGAACCGTACCTGTAAAGGTCGTTTCGGTCGCCACGTCATAGCGCGGCATTTTCGTTCCGTTATTTTTCATGCCCGTCCCCGGCTGTGCGATTGCCAGGGCGCCGGCCAGCATCAAAAAAGAGCCGATTTGCAACATCTTTTTCATCGTTTTACTCTCCTTGCAAGCCCGATCCGTCTGCGGCTTCCCACCCCTTTGTCGGGGGCAAGAGACGCGACGGTCTGACGCCATTCCCGTCAAGTGCTTCAAAAGCAAGCGACGTAGTGGACTCTTCCTCGGGCTCTAACAGAGGAGATGCAATCTTTCAGCCGTAGTGACAGTGCCAGGCAAACGCGAACGCTACCCTTCGCGCGCCGGACCTTTCACTTATCGCGAAAGTTCCGCGAGTTGGCGGGAGGCGGGCTTGGGCGAGGCTTGCGCCGGATTCGAAAATTCCAGCGCGCCGTCGTCGACGGATTTCCACTTCAGGCTGATCGTGTCGCGGAAGTAGTTCTGATAGACGCGCCAGGGACTTTTCGTTCCCTGTCTGGGCCAGTGTTCCAGCGCGCGCCGGATGTAGCCGGGCGTGAATTTTTCGACGAACAGCGCGGCCGCGGTCTCGCCTTCGGCCTTTGGTGTGACCTGGCGAACGCCTTGGCGGTCCATGTAGTTCAGCAGGCGGCACACGTAGTTGCAAATCAGATCGGCTTTGAGCGTCCAGGACGCGTTGACATATCCGAACACCGAAGCGAGATTCGGCACTCCCGACATCATCACTCCCTTGTAGGCGAGCGTCTTGCCGGGGTCGACGGGTTGGCCGTCGACAGAAAGTTCCGCGCCGCCGAAGGCCTGCATCACCAGGCCCGTGGCGGTGACGACGATATCCGCTTCCAGTTCCTGGCCGGATTTGAGCAGGATTCCTTTTTCCGTGAACGATTCGATCTGATCGGTGACGACGCCTGCGCGGCCGGAGTGGATCGCCTTCAGCATGTCCGCATCCGGGATCAGGCAAAGCCGCTGCTCCCACGGGTTGTAGCTCGGAGTGAAGTGCTTCGCGATGTCGAAATCAGGTCCGAGTTGCTTGCGGACGTTGTTGATCAGACCTTTTTTGACGAAATTCGGAAAGCGCTGCGAGAACTGGAAGAAGAGAAATCCAAAGCCGACGTTTCTCCAGCGGGTGAGGCGATAGGCCCACCGCGGAGGAAGGAAGCGGCGCAGCCAGGCGCCCATAGTGTCTTCGCCGGGAGCGGAAAAGAAATAGGTCGGCGAGCGCTGCAGCATGGTGACATGGCCCGCGGTGTCCGCCATGGCGGGGATGAGCGTCGCGGCCGTGGCGCCGCTGCCGATGACGACCACTTGTTTTCCGGCGTAGTCCAGATCCTGAGGCCAGGCTTGCGGATGGACGATACGTCCGCGGAAGCTCGCTGCGTTGGGAAAATCCGGCGTGTATCCGGCGGAATAGCGATAATAGCCGGCGCAGGAAAAAAGAAAGTTGCAGGACAGCGTGACGCGCTCCTCGCCGCCGGCGGTGCTGCAGACGGCTTCGACGGTCCACTTCGCGTCCTGCGACGACCACGCTGCGCGCAGGATGCGGTGTTGAAAGCGGATGTGACGGTCGATCCCTTCATCGCGCGCGGCGCCGGCGATGTATTCGCGAATATCGCCGCCGGGGGAAATCACTTTGGGCAGCGTCCAGGGACGGAAGGAATAACCCATGGTCAGCATGTCCGAATCGGACCGGATGCCGGGATAGCGAAACAGGTCCCAGGTGCCGCCGACGCGCTCGCGCTGTTCCAGGATGACGTAGGTTTTTTTCGGACAGAATTTCTGCAAATGATGCGCGGCGTCAATCCCCGACAAGCCAGCGCCCATGATCAGGACGTCGAAATGCTCCATGCGACGGCCACTCCAATTTGCCGTGTTACGGCAAAGATAACACGATTGTCGGATGATGGAGGTGTATCTCCTTGAGATACGTTACGGGATGAGGATTCACCGAAACGCGAAGGGTAGGAATTGCGTTCATACAATCAGAGCAGTTGTCGCGTCCGGCGTTCTGACGGAAAGGCTTAGTGTGCACAATCTACTGAAACTTCAGACGATTCTCGTTTTGGCTGGCGCTGCAGTATACGCGCAGACGGTCCAGCCCGCGGACAGCCATCTGCAACGGGTCCGCGCCGCGCGAACGGTGCGGAAAGCGATGGCGGAGAGTCATGGAAACGTTGTGACTCGCGGACAGAAGCCGAGGGCGCTCATGCCGCGCGCCTCGTTCGACACCAGCGCGAACGGCTCGTTGAACGGTCCCTACTTCGTGCGGCAGATTTTAACTTTGACGGATCCTTCGAGCAGCGCAATCACCCGCGCGGTGAGCCTGACCGGCACGATGACGTTCGACGGCAAAGGGAACTTTTCCTTCACCGGGCAGGAATCGGACTCCACCAAGGGAAGCACGGCCTCGGCTTACACGATGACCGGCACGTACGGGGTTTCGGCGAGCGGGCTGGTGCAGATCACCAATCCGATCGACAACTCGGATACGGAATTCGGCGGCATCGGCGCATCGAATGAGATTGTCGCGAGCGCGACCGAAGGCCAGTACGACGATATTTTTGTCGCGATTCCCGCCGGACCGGCGAGCGCGCTGCAGGGAATCTATCAGACGGGATTCATCGATTATCTGCAAGGCAACGCCGCCAACGTTCGCGACGGATATTACAGCTTGAGCACCAGCGGCAGCGGCAGCTTCGGCACCGTCACGGTGACCGGGGCGATGGCGAATCAGAAGAGCACGCAGACCACCCAGACATTGTCGAACGTGACGTTCTCGTTCAACGGCTCCACCGGTACGCTCACTTTTCCGACCGCGTCGGCCCCGGACACCGCGCTGGTGAGCGGAGCGAAAACCTTCGCCGTGTCGACCGACGGCAGTATTCTGGTCGGTGGAAGCGCGAACGGGTTCGATCTGTTCGTGGGCCTGAAGAGCGGTTCGTCGGCTGCGAACAGCATGGTAACCGGCATGTATTTTACCGGCGCTCTGGAAAACGACGTTTCCGGATCGTGCGGGAATCCCAGCTGCATCGATTCTTTCTACGGAGGCTTCGCGGCCAACGGACAGGGCAGCGGAACGCTGCACGCGCGCTACGTCGGATTCGATTTTTCAGCCTACGATTACACGGCGGATTTCTTCTCCAATTTCCCGTCGAGCGGTATGTATAACGACGGGTTATTCCAATGGATGCTGGGCGCAAACGGTGCGAGCCTGATGCAGGTGGGTACCGGGACTTTCTACAGTCTGGTGCTCGGCTTCCAGGCGAAGCCGTTTTCGGGTACCGGAGTTTCGCTGAATCCGTATGGGATCGTGAACGCGGCGAGCTTTGCGCCCATCACGAACTCGATCGCGCCAGGCGAGTATGTGGCGCTGTTCGGATCGGGCCTCGCGACCGCCGCGAATGCGTCGTCGCTGCCCTTGCCGACGACACTCGGAGGCGCGCAAATGTCGGTGGACGGGACCGGATCGCCGCTGCTGGCGACCGCTCCCACGTTAATCACCGGGCTGACTCCGAATGCGACGCCGGCATACGATTTCGCGACGTTCCAGGTGAACGCCGGATCGTCTTCGAATGCGGTGACGCTTTATACCGCCTCGACGGCGCCCGGCGTGTTCACGTCGACCGCGAATGGAGTCGGGCCCGCCGATCTCTTCCACACCGATTACACCTATGTGACGCAGAGCAGTCCGGCGGCTGTCGGCGAAACCGTCTTTTTCTACGCGACCGGCCTGGGCGCAACCACTCCGGTGGTGGCCGATGGCGCAGCGGCGCCCGGCAGTCCGGCGGCAACCGTGACGGACCAGAACCTGGCGGTCGACATCTACGATTCGCAGGGCAACGCGACGACGGCTAACGTCGCGTTCGCGGGCCTGGTTCCCAGCCTGGCGGGCGTTTATCAGGTGAATATCACGATCCCGTCGGGAGTTGCTTCGGGCCAGGGTTATCTGGACGTCAACACCACGGACGGGTATACTTC
>JAIQFJ010000552.1 GCA_020073325.1 Terriglobia bacterium
CAGTGCTGCCGCGTCTCTTCCATGATTTTCGGATCGCATTCGACGATCAGCGTTTCTTCCTTGTCCTGCGAAGCCTGCGCGATGACGCGTCCGAACGGATCGGACACAAACGACGATCCCCAGAATTCGATGCCGCTCTCCGGTGTTCCTTCATAGCCGACGCGATTCACCGCCGCGACGTAGATGCCGTTCGCGATCGAGTGCGAGCGCTGGATGGTCTGCCACGCGTCGAGTTGCGCCTTGCCGAACTCGGCCTTCTCCGAAGGATGCCAGCCGATCGCCGTCGGGTAGAACAAAATATCCGCGCCGCCGAGCGACGAAAGCCGCGCGCCTTCGGGATACCACTGATCCCAGCACACCAGCACGCCGAGCCGCCCGAAGCGCGTATCGAAATTCACGAACCCCGTATCGCCCGGCGCGAAATAGAATTTTTCGTAGTACAGCGGATCGTCGGGGATGTGCATCTTGCGATAGATCCCCGCGATCTCGCCGTGCGTGTCGAGAATCGCAGCGGTGTTGTGATAAACGCCGGCCGCGCGCCGCTCGAACAGCGATGCGACGATCACCACTCCCAATTCGCGCGCCAGCTTTCCGAGGGTTTGCGTGGATGGCCCGGGAATCGGCTCGGCGAGCGCGAACAGCGCGTGATCTTCGCTCCGGCAAAAGTACTGCGACCGGAAGAGCTCCTGCAGACAAATCACCTGCGCGCCGCGTCCGGCGGCCTCGCGGATTTTCCATTCCGCCTTGGCGAGATTTTCGTTCGGGTCCACCGAGCAGCTCATCTGCACGCACCCGACCTTGAATTTTTCGGTAGGCATGAGCTTCCATTATCGGGCACGCGTCCGGCGCGTTGGCGAGGAGTCGCGAAACCCCGCGCACGGCTACAATAAAATCCAGCGTTGCAACGCGATTTCGGAGGAATACGATGGAGTTTCCGAAAAGCTCGAAATTTCATTCCTGCCTGATTTTCCTTTGTGCGAGTCTGCTGGCCCAGGGCCAGGCCTTCACCACGCTCACCACCTTCACCGGCGCGAATGGCGACGGTCCAGCGGCGTCGCTGATTCAAGCACCGGACGGCAATTTCTACGGCGCGACGTCCAACGGCGGCGGTCACGGCGCGGGCGAGGTTTTCAAGATCACGCCCCAGGGAGCCTTGATCGTCGTGTACAGTTTCGCCTTCAACAGCGGCAGCCCGCACGGCAAGCTGGTCCGAACCACGGACGGCACTCTCTATGGGACAACGTCGAGCGGTGGCGAGACGAATGAAGGCGCGGTGTACAAGATCGCGCCGGATGGAACGTTCACCATCCTGCACAGTTTCAGCAACGACGTGGACGGCGCGGGTCCCGTTGCGGGCCTGACTCAGGCCGCCGATGGAAGTTTCTACGGCACGACGTCGCATGGCGGTGCCAAGAAGTATGGAACAGCGTTTCACATGACGCCCGACGGCACGCTCACCACGATCTATAATTTCACGGGAACCACGGACGGATCGTTTCCCTACTCCGCGCTGGTCGTGGGGCCTGACGGAAATTTGTACGGCCGCACGCAGGGAGGAATCAACGGCGGGGGAACGGTCTTTCAGCTCACGCCCGCGGGCGTCCTGACGAACATCTCCAATTTTCCGGCCAACGCTTCTTCCGGCGACGGTGGCACGGAGCCTGCGTTGCTTCTCGGCGCGGATGGAAATTTATACGGCACGACCTTCGCCAGCGGAACGGTGAACGGCGGAACATTTTTCAAAATGACGCTGAGCGGGAATACGACGATCCTCTATCATTTCGGAACGAATGCCACGGACGGCACGGGTCCCAAGGGCGATCTGGTTCAGGGGCCGGATGGAACTTTTTATGGCACGACGACGGCCGGCGGCGCGGGCGGCTGGGGCACGATTTTCCAGGTCACTCCGGCGGGCGTTCTGACGACGCTCTACAGCTTCCAGAACAAGACGGACGGGCAGTATCCTTCGGGCGGGCTGGTGCAAGGCTCGGACGGAAATTTGTACGGGACTACGCAGACGGGAGGAAACGACGGGAGCGGGCTCGGCACGATTTTCCGACTCGCGATTCCGTCGGCGCCGAGCGGACCGATCGTCACGTCGGTGGTGAACGCGTTCTCGAACAGCCCGGCGATCGCGCCGAATACGTGGGTCGCCATCAAGGGGACGAATCTCGCGCCCGCGGGCGATTCGCGAATCTGGCAGAGTTCGGATTTCGTCAGCAATCAGATGCCGACGGCTCTCGACGGCGTCAGCGTCACGATCAATGGCGAGCCTGCGTATGTCTATTTCATCAGCGCGGCGCAATTGAATATCCTGACGCCTCCGGATCTCGCGCCGGGACCGGTGCAGGTGCTGGTCACGGTAGGGACGACCAAGAGCCCGGCATTCACGGTGCAGGCGCTGGCGACGTCAATTGCTTTTTTCGTGTTCAACGGAGGTCCGTATGTGATCGGGACGCACGTGAGCGGGTCCGACATCGGGCCGACGACGCTGTTTCCGGGGCTGACGACGCCGGCACAGCCGGGTGAAGTGGTCGTGCTTTACGGCAACGGATTCGGCGCGCCGACGACGGCGATCGTCAAAGGCTCGGCGACGCAGAGCGGGACGTTATTGCCGGTGCCGGTGATCCAGATCGGCGGAGTGAAGGCGACGGTGCAGTTTGCGGGGCTCGTCTCGCCGGGGCTGTATCAGTTCAACGTGGTGGTTCCAGCGACCGCGGCGAATGGAGACAATTCTGTGATCGCGCAGTATGGCGGACAATCCACGCAAAGCGGCGTACTGATCGCGGTGCAGGGAAATAATCCGCCGCAGGTCCAGAGCCTGACACTTTCGACAAATTCGCTGACCACCGGAGGCACGGCGCAGGGGACGGTCACGCTGTCGACTCCGGCTCTGAGCGGCGGAAGCGTGGTGACGCTTACATCGAACGGAGTGGGAGCGCAGTTTCCGGCATCGGTGACTGTAGCGGCCGGGGCGACCTCGGCGACCTTCACGATTACGGCGCTGAATGTGAGCACGACGCAGCAGGTGACGATCACGGCGTCGTATCAGGGAAGTTCGGCACAGGCGTCACTAACGATCGCGCCAGCACAATGACACTACGGCTGAGGCGCCGCGGGCGGCTGGAGGTTTCCGGGTTATCGCCGGGCGTGTCCAGCCGCCTATAGCTTGAGGATTTTCTAACGAAGAGGATCGGGGCAGCTTGCGTGACAACGGCTGCGGTTCCCATGTGAAGCTCCCGTTTTCGAAACTACTCCTCTCTGAGCCGCTTGCACTTCACGGCGTTTTCTCGAACCGGTTCGAACTTATCCTTCCGTCGACGGCCATGCTACGAGCTGGCCCCGTTCGCCCGTTCACGGGGCTACGGAAGTTCAGTGCTACTGCAATACGA
>JAIQFJ010000105.1 GCA_020073325.1 Terriglobia bacterium
CAGTGACCGGCCATCGCATCGCGCCGACGCGCTCGACCTGCGCCGTGGTCGTCAGTTCGCAAAACGCAAATCGCGATTGGCTCTACTACATGCAGCAGACCATTTCGGCCGAAGGATTTTCGGGGTTCGGCTTCAGCTCCTACTATCCGCATACGGTTCGCGCGAAGGAGACGAAGACCTGCACCGGCTGTCATATCTCCGCGGCCGGCGACAACAATGCATGGATGGCGCAGCTCCTGATGCAGGGGACCAACCTGGTCAACATGATGGGCCGCTACATCTACGTCGCCGAAGGATCGAAAGGCTTCGACGCGGTCACGGTCGCCGAGCACGACGACCCACCCGCTGTTTTCGGCAGCGACCTGCAGAAGATCGCGTATCCCGCCGATTTTGAAAAATTCGAGAAGCATGAGCGCGAAATCGACGAGGCGGATCATCATGCGGGCAACGTGCTCGATTTACAGTTCCGCGGAGAGTATCTGTACGCCGCGCTCGGCAAGGACGGCTTCCGCGTCTACGACATCGCGAATATCGACAACAAGAATTTTTCGGAAAAGATGAACACCGCACCGGTGTCGCCGCTGGGCCAGAAATTCTACGTGAAGACAAAGAACGCGACTTCGGTCGGTTCGCCTTCGACGCTCGCCGTCGATCCGCTCCGCAACCGCGTTCCGGCGAATCAGGAGCAGCCGATCGCGCTGATGTACGGTTTTCTTTACGTCACCGATGCGGAAGAGGGGCTCGTCGTGGTCGGCGATCCGAATCTCAAAAGCAAGACACCCGGTGTGTTGACGCTGCTCGACGGCAATCCGGCGAATAATTTCCTGAAGCGCGCCCTCGCGTTCAATCCCAACGGCGCTCTGAACGGCGCGCGGCGCATCACCATCGCGGGTCACTACGCCTATATCCTGGCCGATCGCGGACTCGCCGTCGTTGACATCGAAAATCCACTCGCTCCGAAGATTACCGCGGAGGTCCCGCTGAATGATCCGCGCGGGATCGCCGTGCAGTTCCGCTACGCGTTCGCCGTCGATCGCGATGGACTGAAGGTGCTCGACGTGACGTCGCTGGCGCAGCCGAAACTGGTCGCGGGCGCGACGGTGCCGCTCGAAGACGCGCGCAATCTGTACGTCGCTCGCACCTACGCCTACGTCGCCGGAGGGAAGCAGGGACTGGTGATCGTCGATGTCGAAAAGCCCGAGCATCCCAAGATCGATCAGACCCTCGGCGGCGAAATCGACGACACGCGCGACGTGAAGATCGGCATGACCGCCGCCAGCGCATTCGCCTATCTTGCCGATGGCAAGAACGGGATGCGGATCGTGCAGATTTTCGCCCCGGAGGATAACCCCAACTACCTCGGCTTCAGCCCGCGGCCCACTCCGAAGCTGATCGCCACCTATAAGACCAAAGGTCCGGCGCTGGCAATTTCGAAGGGCATCGATCGCGACCGCGCCGTCGACGAAAGCGGCAATCAGTTGGCCGTCTTCAACCGCCGCGGGTCGCGTCCGTTCAACAAACAGGAAATGGAAAAAATGTATCTGCACGACGGGAAGCTGTACACTGTCACAGATCAACCGCCGGGGCCGCCGAAATGAGCGCAGAACATGATCGATTGGAAGGGCCCTATACCGGCTTGGTCCGCCCGTGGCGCAAGTGGGGACCGTATCTCTCCGACCGCTCCTGGGGCACCGTCCGCGAGGATTATTCGCCTCACGGCACCGCGTGGGATTTTCTTCCGCACGACTACGCCCGCAGCAAGGCGTATCGCTGGGGCGAAGACGGCATCGCCGGCATCTGCGACCGCTACCAGATTCTGTGTTTCGCGCTCGCCTTTTGGAATGGCCGGGATCCGATCCTGAAAGAGCGTCTCTTCGGGCTCCAGTCGAGCGAAGGCAACCACGGCGAGGACGTCAAGGAATATTACTTCTATCTCGACTCGACGCCGACGCACAGCTACATGCGGATGCTCTACAAATATCCGCAGCGCGAATTTCCTTACGGCCAGCTTGTCGAAGAAAATCGCCGCCGCAACGGGACCGGCATGGAGTATGAACTCCTCGACACCGGAATCTTCGACGACGACCGCTACTTCGACATCGTGATCGAGTACGCCAAGGCCGCGCCCGAATCGATCGCGATTCGCGTGGAAATTTTCAATCGCGGACCCGAAGATGCCGACCTGCATGTCCTGCCGCATCTCTGGTTCCGCAACACATGGGCCTGGACCGAGCCGCGCAGTGCTGAACCCGTGATTCGCCTGGACGGCGACCGCATCGTTGCCGATGATCGCACGGCGGCGGCTCCGAAAAATCTGTTCATGGAGTATCGGCTGGGCGAGCGATTCCTGTACGGTCCGCCGGGCGCGACGCCGTTGTTCAGCGATAACGAAAGCAATGCCGAGCGGCTATACGGGGCCTCGAATCGCACGCCGTACGTGAAGGACGCGTTTCATCGTTATCTGGTTCACGGCGAAGCGGGAGTCGTGAACCCGGCGATGCGCGGGACCAAAGCCTGTCTCGATTACAAAGTTCATGTCGCGGCGCGATCGTCCGTGGTGCTGCGGCTCAGCCTGACCGATGGCGCGGCGATCGAGGATGTGGATGCGATTGTCGCGTCCAGAAAATCGGACGCCGATGAGTTCTACGCGACGGTCCATCCGCCGCGCGCCAGCGATGAAGAAAAGATGATCCAGCGGCAGGCCCTGGCGGGCTTGCTGTGGTCTAAGCAGTTTTATTATTTCGACGTGAACCGGTGGCTGGAAGGCGACAACCCGAACCTGCCGCCGCCCGAATCGCGCAAGCATTCGCGCAATCGCCATTGGCGGCATTTGAATTCCATGCGTCTGCTCTCGATGCCCGACAAATGGGAGTATCCATGGTTCGCCGCGTGGGATCTGGCGTTCCAGTGCATCTCCCTCGCGCTGGTGGATCCAGGATTCGCGAAAGATAACCTGTGGTTCCTGCTGTTCGAGCAGTTCCAGCACATCAACGGGCAGATCCCGGCCTATGAGTGGGAATTTTCGGATCTGAATCCTCCGGTGCACGCCTGGGCGTGTTGGCGCGTGTATCAGATGGAAGGGGCGAAGGACAGGCAGTTTCTGGAAAAGTGTTTCCACAAGCTGCTGATCAATTTCGCCTGGTGGGTGAATAAGGTCGATAGCCAGGGCAACAATGTTTTCGAAGGCGGATTCCTGGGGCTCGACAATATCACCGTCGTCGACCGCAGCGAAAAACTGCCGAACGGCGCGATTCTCGAACAATCCGACGGCACCGGCTGGATGGCGTTTTTCTGCCTCTACATGATGCGGATCGCGCTGGAACTGGCCAAGGAAAACAAATCCTACGAAGGCTTGGCGACGAAGTTCTTCGAGCATTTCGTTTACATCGGGTCCGCAATGAAGAAAATGGGCGGGCGCGATTACCAGCTTTGGGACGATCAAGACGGGTTTTTCTACGACATCCTGCGCTATCCCAATGGCGAGTTCCACAAATTCCGCGTGCGCTCGCTGGTCGGGCTGATTCCGATGTTCGCGATCGAAACCGTGAGCGCCGACGAGCTGCGTCAGCATCCCGATTTCATGCGCGACGTGAACTGGTTTGTGAACAATCGCGCGGAACTGGTTGGCCATGCGTGCGAAATTGCACCCGATGGCTACACGTTGTCGATTGTCGATCGTCACCAGCTCGGGCGGATTTTAGAGCGGCTCCGCGACCCCAACGAGTTTCTCTCGGATGCCGGAATCCGCAGCCTTTCGAGGTTCCATCGCGACAACCCATTCGTGTTCGGCCATAGCCGCGTGCGCTATGAGCCGGCCGAGGAAGATATCAAGCTGAAAGGCGGCAACTCGAACTGGCGCGGTCCGATCTGGTTCCCGACTTCGTACCTGATTGTCGAGTCGCTGGTCCGGTTCGGGGATCGCGATCTGGCCCAAGAGGTCGCCGAGCGGCTGATCGGAATTTTCAAGCGCGATCAGCACGGCCGCCGTCCGGTGTTTGGCGGAGCCGAAAAATTCCAGACCGATCCGCACTGGCGCGACCATCTGCTGTTCTACGAGCACTTCCATGGCGACAACGGCGCGGGGATCGGCGCGAGCCATCAGACCGGATGGACGGCGCTGGTCGCGAATCTTATTGACGAATGGCGCCGCTGAGGACGTCGAACGACCGGCCCTCGGGACGCTTTTCTTTCGTCCAGTCGTGATAGAAGTGACACTCGGAGCAGCGCGCATCGGCCGCGTCGGCGCTCGAGTTGTGGCACCTCCGGCAAGTAGCGATCGCCGGCAGCAGGACGTCTGACGTCTCCTTGCTGGTGGCGGTCTTGGCGTGACACTCCGCGCAGGCGACCATCTGGTGCGAGTCGTGATCGAACCACGCGCTCTTCATCCAGCGCGCTGGAATCGCGGCATTGGGGATCTCGGGCAGCGCGGCGCCTTCCTTGAAGGTCTCGACGTGGCATTCTTTGCAGCTCTTGCGCCACAGGAGTTGCTTGGTGTCCTCGACGCGCCGCGAGATCCACTCGGCGGCGTCCTTCGCGGGCGGGATCGGCGGACGCATGATCCTCGGATCGGCCGGCTCCGCCATGTGAACCTCTTCCGGATGCTGCGCGATGTAATCCGTGAATTTCTTCGTCACGTACTCGACGACCACCTCGGGCTTCTTGTGCGGCGCTGGTTCTTCGAAGCGGCGATCGTAGACCAGCGGGTGGCACTCGGCGCAGGCTTTCTGATAATCGATCGGCTCCATGTAGGCGCCCGACGATTTGTGGCAATCCGCGCACTTCAACTGCACCGGGCCGTGCATGCCGCGCAGGTCTTTTTTCAGATGAACTTCGTGATTGAGCTTCACCGTGCCTGGATCTTTTGGAATCTTGAATTCGGGATGACCGCCGTCGAAGCTCGTCACCTTCGCGGCGAATTTCGTCGAGCCGTTTTTCGTTTTCAGATCGGCATGACACTGGGTGCACGATTCGTCGCGCGTCGCGGCCAGCTTGAACGACCCCTGATGTTCGACGTGGCACTCGGTGCAGGCCGGTGTAAAGGTCTGCTGGGCGTTGTGCGCGGGGCCGTCGTGGCAGGCGAGGCAAGCCTGGTCGGTAACTTTCTTTCCGAAAACGGTCGACGACACGTGGCACGCCGCGCAATTCTTCCCCAGCATCGCGTGTGAATGCGCCAGCGGCCCGGCGTTGTAGGGCTTTTCGCGTCCGAACAGCAGCCAGACCAACCCCAGTGCGACCAGCGCGACCGAAAGAATCCTGCGCCATCGCGGGATCGGGTAGAGGCGCTTGAAATAATTCAGGTCGATGCGCTGCGCGAGTTTTTTGGTAGTTCTCGTCCGCCCCGCCATATTAGTAACGAAGTGCCATCACCGCGTGCACTCCTCCCAAAACCAGCAGCGCGATCGACAGCGGCACGTGCACGACCAGCCAGGCGTGCAGCCAGCGGTACAGCCGGACTTGGGAATTCAACTGACGCTGTTCCTCGCAGATATTTTCCAGATCGTCGAGCGCCGCATGCAGCGCCGCCGGCACGGTGAACCGCAGCGGTTTGAACAATTCCACCGGCGGCTGCTCCAGTACCGGCCGGATCATCGATTGATACATCTCGCGGAAGCGGACCTTGTCGTCGTACTCGACATCGATCTGCGCGGTCGCCTCGACAAGCTGATCCGCCTCCTCGCGAAGTTGCGCGCGGACGTGCGGAATTTCTTCGTAGATCGTCTCCATCGGCACCTGCGCGGTCATGACGCGCGGCAGGTAGTGTTGCAGCGCGGCGCCGAAAATTCCGCTGAGGATGACGATGAAGAACAGCAGCATCAGGATCGCGGTCAGCGGGCCGCGCCACGCGAATCCGCCGTGAAACAGGATCAGCGGAAAGCTCAGCAGCCCGAGCCAGAGGTGTCCGCGCATCCAGGTTTGTGCGCGGCCGATCCGCACCACCGGAATCTTTTTTCGCACTCCGAGGAACCCGGCATAAAGCATCAGCGCGTATCCGGCAATGCCGAACGTGAGGCCGATGGCGCTGCCGCCACGAGGGCCTCCCGGCGATCGCATGGCGATCACGATGTAGGCCAGCGCCGCGATCGTGAACAGGATCGCGGTCGCGAGTTCCCAAGGCCGATGTGTGCGATCGATCTTCATCCGCGCCCCAAAAAGAACTGATTCGGCTCGACGCGATGCGCCGCGTCATGCGGGCAGGCGTACACGCAGCTTGGCTCGGCGTGCTCCGTGCAAAGGTCGCACGAAGTCGCTTTTTTCTTCACCTCCGCGCCGACCTTGAACGGATGCAGCGTGATATTGCCGTACGGGCAATTCTTCGCGCACAGGCCGCAGCCGATGCACCAATCTTCGATGATCACCTCGAGCGAATTGCGCCGCCGGATCGACCCGACCGGGCAGCCCACCATGCACAGCGGATCGCGACATTGCCGGCAGGACGTCGCGATCAGGTAATTCTCGTAGCGCAGGCCTTCGCGGATCAGCCGCGTGATTCCGTCATGCGCGTCGGCGCAGGCGCGGACGCAGTTGTCGCAGCGCGTACATTTGTCGAGATCGAGAATCAGCAGGCTCTGCGCTTCCATCAATCCCTGCGTGAGGAACTGATTCAGCGGGACGTTGGCCGTTACCCGAGCCTTGTTCTCCTCGATGTGCCGCATCGCGACGACGTGCAGTTTTTCGCGCACGTCGGGGAACGCGTCCATCATGCGCTCGAAATCGTCCTTCTGAATGCGTACGACTTCCACGTGATCGAGAGCGGTACACGTCGCCACGCGCCGGCCTTCGGTGAGCAAGCCGATCTCGCCGAAATATCCGCCGCGGCCGAGATAGGCGAGGATCAATTCGCCTTCGGGATGATCTTCGGAAACTTTAACGAACCCGATGCGGATCAAGTAAAAGGCGTCGGCAATGTCTCCCTGGCGGCAAATCACGTCGCCTTTGTTATAGCGGACCAGCTCGACATTCTGGCGCAGCGAATCGATAAACTCCTCAGTTAATGAGGAGAAAATCGGGACGCTCTTGAGGTGATCCTCCAGCGCGCGGCGGCGATAATTGTCGTCGATCTGCGCTTTCAGCGTCTTGTTGCGCTGCATGATGTCGAGCACGTTGCGCAGCATCTCGTACATCACGCAATCGGTGGCGGCCTGTACCGTCGCCGACCGCGGGTACAGGCTCATGCAGGTCATTTCACCGAACAGATCGCCCGGGCCGAGCTGCGCGACCGGGTTGTCGTAAGGAAGGTCTACCGGAGCATCAATGGGTATGCTGCGGCGATCGTTTTCGCCCTCGCGGCGATCCTGCTTGCGGCCCGTCAAAAAGCTTCCCAGCCGGCTGAATAATCCCGATGCGCCGCCGCCGGTCTTCACGTGGGCGATGGGCGTCGAAATGAAAACGCTGACCTGGCCCTCGACGATGTAAAACGCGGTCGAGCCGTATTCGCCTTCGCGGCAAATGATTTCGCCTTTTCGATAATGCCGGCGGACGATGGCGTTCTGGTTCAGTTCGAGGAAGGTGCCCGAAACTTTTTCGAAGTAGTGGAGCTGCTTGAGTTCCTCGGTCTCGACCGGATCGCCGTGAAGCTGCGTCTGCACGACGCGGCGATTCGTCAGGGCTCCTGTCGGGCAGGAAACCATACATTCGCCGCAGGAGACGCAATTCGAATTGCCCATCGGCGAGTTGAGATCGAAGGCGATGCCCGCGAAAAATCCCTTTCCGCGGCGGCCCAGCACGTTGTTGTTGCGAATCTCATCGCAGCCGCGGATGCAGCGGTCGCAGAGGATGCAGGCTTCGTGATCGACGGCGATAGAGAACGACGATTCGTCCTGCCCGCGTGGCGAAAGCCGCTTCGGGAATCGCGGCTGTGTGATCCCTTCGTGCCGCGCCATCGTTTCCAGTTCGCAATCGTTCGACTGACGCTGGCGCGCGCAGGGGCTCGGATGGTCGGCCATCAGCAGCTCGACCAGGGTTTTTCGCGCGCTCGCGACCTTTGGCGAATTGGTCGCAACGACCATGCCGTTTTCAGCGGGACGCACACAAGAAGCGGTCAGGACGCGACCGCCCGCCTCGACCACGCAGACGCGGCACACGCCGACCGGAGTTTCGTTCTGCTGGTGGCACAGCGTCGGAATCGCGATGCCGTTCATGCGCGCGGCGTCGAACACCGTGGTGCCGTCGGGAACGGTGACCTGCAAGCCGTCGATGGTGAGTTGGACGCTCATGCGTGCGCGCTCGTTAAAGACATGGGGCAGACGCCTTCAGGACAGCGATGGCGAACGATATGTTCCTCAACTTCTTCACGAAAATTTTGCAGGACGCTCGAGATCGGCATGTGCGCGAACTGGCCGAGCCCGCAGATCGAAGCGAGCTTCATCGCCTCCGTCAATTCGTTTACCAGATCCAGGTCGCGCGCGGTTCCCTTGCCTTGGGTCCAGCCGGTCAGGATATCGACCATTTTCTGCGATCCCATGCGGCACGGCACGCACTTTCCGCACGATTCGTTGCGGAAGAACGTGCAGGCATTGAGCGCCATGTCGAGCATACAGGTTCCTTCCGCGCACACGACGATCGCGCCCGAGCCGAGCATCGATCCGATCGAAGCAAGCGATTTGAAATCCAGGTGTACGTCGACCATCGACGCGGGCAGATATCCCGACGATGGTCCTGACGGCGCGAACGCTTTCAGCTTTTTTCCATCGCGAATGCCGCCACACTGCCCGTAAAGTAAATCCGAAAAAGGCAGCCCCATGGGGATCACGAAAATTCCGGAACGCACCACATCGCCGCTGACGCCGACGAATTTCAATCCGGCCGCTCCGCCCTGGCCCTGCGCTTTGTACCAATCGACGCCGTTGACCAGAATTTGCGGGACATTCGCGAACGTCTCCACGTTGTTCAGCGCGGTCGGTTTGTTCCACAGCCCGCTGATGACGGGGAAGGGAGGCTTGTTGCGAGGCTCGGCGCGATTGCCCTGGATCGCTTCGATCAGCGCGGTTTCCTCGCCGCAGATGTAGCCACCGGGGCTGACAAAAATTTCGAGATCGAACCCGACCGGCTCGCCGAGCAGGCCCGCTTCGTAGCAGCGGTGAATCTCGCGCTCCAGGATTTTTTCCTGCGCTTCGTATTCATGGCGGATATAAAGGATCGCGCGCTGCGCCCCGGTCACCAGGGCCGCGATCATCATGCCTTCCAGCACCAGATGCGGGAGAAATTCCATGATGAAGCGATCCTTGATCGTCCCCGGCTCGCTTTCATCGGCGTTGCAGACGACGTATTTCACGTCGCCCGGAGCTTTGCGGACCGCTTCCCACTTCATGCCGGTGGGGAATCCAGCGCCGCCCAGGCCGGGCAGGCCGGCCGTTTTGAGCAGCGCGATCGTGCCCTCGAAATCGCGCGTTTCGAGCAGTTTCCGGAACGCGCTGTACGGCTCGATGTCGAACGGAGCTCCTGTTTCGTGAGGCGCGGAGGACGGCTCCATGTGCGGCAGCGTCGATCCGCCCAGCGCCGAAACCGTCAGCGCTTCGAGCTGCGCGCCATTCACATTGCGAAAAACATGATCGTTCACCGACGCCGCTGGGGCTCCATCGCATTGCCCCAGGCACGACACCGGGCAGATCTCGACATCGCGGTCGCTCATCGACGCGAAGCGTTGCTTCAAGCCCTGGCGCAGCGGATCGGCTCCGCGCAGGTGGCACGACATGTCGGAGCACACCCGCACCGTCACCTTTGGCGGAGGCGTCAGGTTGAAGTGCGGAAAGAAGTCGGCCACGCCGTGCAGATGGAATAACGGAACGCCGGTCTCCTTCGAAAGCTTCTGAAGTTCGGAGGCAGGCAAATAGCCGAACTGGTCCTGAACGGACCTCATCTGCGCGATGATGTTTTCGGTTCCTTTCACCGGGTGATCGTTCATTATAGAATAAGGGGCTTGCAACGTTTAATCTTCGCCCTGACGATCATTGCATCGGCGGCGGACCTTCCCAAGGACGCGCCGAAGTATACGGGTCCCGGTTCGTGCGCGTCGCCGAGTTGCCACGGCGGCGTTGCGCCTCGCTCTGACACATCGGTTTGGCAGAACGAGTACAGCACGTGGGTCGTGAAAGACAAGCACGCCAACGCGTATTCGGTGCTGACGAATCCTGTCGCGACGCGCATGGCGAAGATCCTGGGGCTGAAGAGCGCCGATACGGCTCCGAAATGCCTGGCGTGTCATGCGCTGGATGTTCCGGATAACCAGCGCGCGCGGACGTTCGATTCGATGGATGGGGTCTCGTGCGAGAGCTGCCACGGTCCGGCATCGAACTGGCTCGGTCCGCACACCACCAAAGATTCCAGCAAGCCGGAAAATCATCAGGAGTGGGTGAATCTGGGCATGCGCGACCTGCGCGATCCGGTGCACCGCACGTCGACCTGCCTGGAATGTCATCTGGGCACGAAAGACAAATTCGTCGATCACGAAATGATCGCGGCCGGGCACCCGGATCTGTATTTCGAGCTGGCGTCGTTCCAGTCGGTGATGCCGCGGCATTGGAAGCTCGCGACGGACAAAGATCCGTGGGTCGATGTGCGCGACCTGGCGATCGGCGGAGCGGTGCAGTTGCGCGATCAGCTCAAGAAAGTCGCGCGCGATGCGCAGGGTCCGGTATGGCCGGAGTATGCGAACCTCGATTGCTTCGCATGCCACCATAGCCTGACGCCCGCGATGGATAGCTGGCGGCAGGAGCGCGGCTATCCCGGCCATCGTCCTGGAAATCCGCCGTGGAATCTTTCGCGCTACATCGTGTTCAAGCAGGTTGTGAATGAGGTGGACAGGGGCTCGGCGCAGCAGCTTTCCTCGGACATCGAGAAAGTCTACGCGCTGGTGACCGCACTGGCGGCAGATCGCAGCCAGATCGCCGCGCAGGCGACCGCGGCGTCGGAAGCGGCGGATAAGCTCGTTCAGAAAATGACGACAGCGCCGATCGACGCGCCCATGACGCAGCGGCTGATGAAGGCGATTTGCGCCGATGCGGACAACATCGCGGCGCAGGATGAGCGATCGGCAGAGCAATCCGCGATGGTGCTCGATTCGCTGTATGTGGCGTATTCCAGGAACGCGAAGGTGGACAATGCGGACCGCGTGCACGCGTCGATTCAGGCGCTGTTCAAGCAATTCGAGGATCCTTCGTCGTATAACGGTCCGAAGTTTGCGCAGGCGCTGCGCGCGGTCGGAGATCTGCTGAAGTGAGGATCGCTGCAATCGCGATTTGCTTGGGACTTCCTGGTTGTCTCGTTCTCGCTGACGACGCGCATCCGCGGCAGCGCCACGCCGCGGCTTCGGGGACGCCCGTTCTTACCGCGGCCGATGTTCAATCGATCGTCCAGACCGCGGCCGCGTCGGTGAACAGCACCACCATGGTGATCGCGGTGACCGATCGCGTCGGCAATATTCTGGCGGTTTTCCGCAAGCCCGATGCGCCTTCGGTTGCGCCCGGAAACTTCGGCACGCTGGTCGACACTAACGAACTCGCCGTCGCGCTGGCCCGCACGGGAGCTTTCTTTTCGAATAATCAGGCCCCACTTTCCTCCCGCACCGTGCGATTTATCAGCGGGACGCATTTTCCTCCCGGCGTCATGTACGTCGACAACGGACCGCTGTACGGCATCGAGAATACGAATCGCGGCTGCCCGATCACCACGAATTATCTTCCCGGCCTGGCGATCCCGCCGGCAAGGTCGATCGACGGCGCGAAGCCGGGGCTCGGTCCGATCACCGGCAAGGCCGACCTGAACGATAGCGACCAATCCGCGGTGGATCCCGGTGGGATTCCGATTTTCAAGAGCGGAGTGCTGGTCGGCGGAGTTGGCGTCGCGGGCGTCCGGCCCGATGTTGCCGAATACGCCGCATTTACAGGAGCCGCGGGCGCCGGATTCGGCCCGACTGCGATCGCCGCGCCTGCGGTTGTGTTTGTCAACGGAATCGCGCTGCCGTTCGTGAATCAGACCTCGCAGCCGGCGGGAACCTCGGCCGGCACTGTGGACGGCAGCTTCGTCATCGGACCGCTCGACGGACCGGGTCCCGCGCCGGAAGGCGATCTGATCGACCCTCAAGCCGGTCCCCTCGGCGGATTGACGCAAGCCGAGGTGCGGGGAGTCGTGCAGCGCGCGATCGACAACGCGAATCAGACGCGAGCCGTGATTCGCCTGCCGATCGGGTCGCGCGCGCGATTCGCCATCGCCGTTGCCGATCTGGACGGCACCATCATTGCGCTGAATCGCATGCCGGATGCGACGGTGTTCAGCCTGGACGTGGCGGCTTCGAAGGCGCGCAACGTGATTACGTTCAGCCAGTCGCTCAACGGCGTCCCCAAGGGAACCGCGGTGACCAACCGGACCCTCGGATTCGGCGCGCAGCCGATGTTTCCTCCAGGGATCGATTTTTCCTCGCCCGGTCCATTCTTCGATCTGTATAAATTCGACGTCGCGAACCCGTGCGTGAATCCGATCGTATTCTTTCCCGGCAGCCTGCCGCTGTATAAGAACGGCGTGCTGGTGGGCGGGCTCGGCATCAGCGGCGACGGCGTCGACCAGGACGATTACGTGACCGCGCAGGCCGCGCAGGGATTTGAGGCGCCGGACTCCATTCGTGCCGATGCGTTCAGCATCTTCGGCGTCCGCCTGCCCTACCTCAAGTTCCCGCGCAACCCGACAAACTGATTACCGCCAGTGGCCTTCGCGGAAACGATAGCGGCCGCGGTCGCGATCCCAGCGCGGAGACACCCAGACCGCGTGCGCATGCGGCGGACGCGCGTAGTAGCCCGGTACCCACGAATAAGCATTGCCGCGCCATCCCCAATAGCCGTTGACCCACACGTAACCGGGGCCGGGCGCCACTCCGACCACTTCCCCGCGCATCGGCGGCGGCGGTGTGTTCGCGTAGTAGTAGCCGTAGCCTCCTCCGCAGGCCGCCAGCGAAAAGCCCGCAAGCGCCAGAGCCAGAATCGAGCGTCTCATCTCAACTACCTCCTACTGCAAGAAACGCGGCTCTTCCAGGCGTCGTTGCCTTCTTCATTCCGTCTTAATGTGTAACGATGTTCATCTTCTGTTTCTCACCCGTGCGTTTGATAGCATTGCCTTCATGCCTCGACGATTCTTGCTGCTCGCCGTGTTATGCGCATTTGTGGCCGTGGCCGCCGAAAAGCCAGGGCTGGACGGCTTCGATTCCTTTGCCGACCAGATTTTGAAGGACTGGAAATGCGCCGGATTCGCCGTCGCCGTGATTCAGGACGGCAGGGTGATTTATTCCAAGGGCTACGGATTCCGCGACCTTGCGAATCACAAGCCGGTGACCACGAAAACGCTGTTTGCGATCGGAAGCTCGACCAAATCGTTCACGGTGACCTCGCTCGCGTCGCTGGTCGATGCAGGCAAGCTCGATTGGGACAAGCCTGTGCGCGACTACATGCCGGATTTCCGCCTGATGGACCAGTTCGCGACAGAGCGCATGACGCAGCGCGATCTGGTGACGCATCGCTCCGGCCTGCCGCGGCACGATTTGATTTGGTATGACTCGCCGCGCTCGCGCAACGAAATTTTCAGCCGCCTGCGCTATCTGGAACCGAGCAAGGATTTTCGCACGACGTTTCAGTATCAGAACCTGATGTTCATGACGGCCGGGCTTCTCGCGTCGCACGTTTCCGGCATGAAGTGGGAAGATCATGTGCGCAAGGTGGTGCTGAATCCACTGGCGATGTCGAGCACGAATTTCTCGGTGAACGATTCTGAAAAATCCCCGGACTACTCGCTGCCCTATTCGGTGGTGAAGGAAAACATCAAGCTGATTCCGTTCCAGAACATCGACACGATCGGTCCCGCGGGCTCGATCAATTCGAACGTCGAGGATATGGCGAAGTACGTCATCATGCACATGAACAAGGGCAAGGGCGTCATTTCGGAAAAGAACGAAACGCAGATGACCACGCCGCAGATGTCGATTGCGGGGCTCGGGCAGGACAAAGAACTCGGCTCGCAGAGCTACGGCATGGGATTTTTTCTGACGACGTATCGCGGCCACTACCTGGTCCATCACGGCGGCAACATCGATGGATTTTCCGCGCTGGTGACGTTCATGCCGCAGGACAACATCGGCATGGTGATTCTGTCGAACCAGAACGGCAGCACCGTGCCGACGGTCGTTTCCTACAACGTGTACGATCGCCTGCTGGGGCTCGACCAGATCGACTGGACCAAGCGGCTGAAAGAGCGGCTCGACAAGGCGAAGGCGTCGGAGGAAGATGCGAAGAAGAAGGGCTACACCGCGCAGAGGCCGGGCACGCATCCGTCGCACGATCTGGCGGAGTATGCGGGCGATTACGAGCATCCGGCTTACGGCGTCGTGCAGGTGAAGTTCGAAAACGGCGGGCTGCGCTTCAAGTTTCACAAGCTCGGCGGGCCGATGACGCACTTCCATTACGATGTCTTCGAATTTCCGCGCGACGAACAGGATCCCGAGCAGAAAATGAAGGTCCAGTTTCATTCGAATTTTCAGGGCGACATCGATTTTCTGTCGCTGCCCTTGGAATCGACCGTGAAAGACGTTGTGTTTTCGCGCGTCGGCGACGCCAAAATGAAGACGAAGACGTTCCTGGAGCCGTTGACGGGCACGTTCGCGCGCGGTCCGGCCAACGTCGTTGTCGCGATGAAAGGAGACGACGCGATTTCGTTAACGCTGCCCGGCCAGGGAACGTTCGACCTGGAGCCCGTGCGCGGAACGAAGTTCAATATCAAAGGACTGACCGGGTTCAGCGTCGAATTCCTGGGTGACGATCTGGTCTTCTACCAGCCCAACGGCACGTTTTCCGCGACCAGGAAGAAATGAAGCCGGACTGGCTGGACAAGCTTTTTCCGTGGCAGCAGCGCTCGGTTGTGGTGAACGGCGGCGCATTTCGTATATCGATGAGGGCTCCGGAAAACCGGTGCTGCTGCTTTCGGGGAATCCGACGTGGGGATTTTTGTATCGCGATTTTATCGGTCCGCTGACGGCTGCCGGTTATCGCGCGATCGCTCCGGACTGGATCGGCGCAGGATATTCGGATCACCCGCGCGTCGACGCATCGCTCACGCTGGCGCATCATGTCGCGGATCTGGTGAGCTTCATCGATCAGCTCGATCTGCGCGAGTACACGATCGTCGGGCAGGATTGGGGCGGGCCCCAAGGCGTCGGGGCGGCGCTGCAACGCATCGAGCGGCTGCACGCCGTCGTATTGATGAACACATGGCTGTTCACCGGATTGATCAGCAAATTTCACGCGTCTCCCAAACCGTGGACGACGTGGCACGCTCCCGTGATCGGGCAGTTCTTGATGAAGCGGCACAAGGTGCTGTCGCACCATGGTCCGTCGGCGACGACGGTGCGCGGCATGACCGACGACGAAGCGCGCGGCTATCATCATGTGTTCGACGAACCGGATTCGGATCACGTGGTGCTGACCTGGCCGCGTACGATTCCGATGCGTGAAGGCGACCGCGGCTGGCAGGACATGCGGATGATCGAAAAGCGGCTGCCGGAACTGGCGTCGACGCCGGTGCTGCTGTTGTGGGCTCCGGGCGACGAGGTTTTTCCGCTCGAGTTCGGCCAGCGCTTGAAAGAATTGCTGCCTCATGCCGAGGGCCCGATCACCTTCGATCGCGCGCGTCACTTTCTTCAGGACGACCGCGGCCCCGATCTCGCCGCGGCGATCGTGAAATTTCTCCATGGACTTCATTCATCCCGACCCTGAAGAGCTGTCGCGCCTGCGCGCCGATCCGCTGCTGTGGGAGCAGGAACTCGACGTGCGCCCGGAGTTCGCCGAAGCGGTCGAGAAAGCGTGCGGCAAGCGCGCAGGTCGCGTCTACTGGCGCAGCGCGCATGATCATCTCTACGCGCTGGAACTCGCCGATCTGGGCCGCGGGCGCCCCTCGATGGCGATGGTGCTGGGCCACTGGGATCGCTACGAGCCGCGTCCGCCGGAGCACGAAATCGACGCGGACCTGATGGTCCTCTGCGACTGGCTGGCGCGCATCGGCGGACTGAATCCCGCCGACGTTGCCAAAGTCGCGCAGCATGCCGGAATCAAGACCGCGTGGCCTGCCGGGTCGGTTCTGCGGACTCCCGAAGACCGCTTCGCGAATCTGCCGGATTTCCCGTATGAACCGAAGTACGTCGAAATCGAAGGTCTGCGGATGGCCTACGTCGAGGCGGGCTCCGGCGATCCGATCCTGATGCTCCACGGCGAGCCGACCTGGGGCTATCTGTATCGCCACATGATTCCGACGCTCGCAAAAATCGGCCGTGTGATCGTGCCGGACCTGATCGGCTTCGGGCGATCGGACAAGCCAGCGCTGACGAATGCGCACAGCTACAAATCGCACGTGCGTTGGGTTCGCGCATTCATCGCCGCGCTCGATCTGAAGCGGACCACCCTGGTCTGCCAGGATTGGGGCGGCCTGATCGGCTTGCGCGTGCTGTCGCAGATGCCGGATCGATTCGAGCGCGTGGTCGCGATGAACACGGGCTTACCGAACGGCGCGGGCTTCAGCGAAGCTTTCATGCGCTGGCGCCGATTCGCCATGCGCATCGACGCGCTCGAGATGCCGATGCTCATGAAGAATTCGCTGCGGCGCAAATCGCTGTCGCCTGAAGAAGCGGCAGCGTATCAAGCGCCATTCCCGTCGAAGGATTATCAGACCGCGGCGCTGATCTTTCCGCGGCTGGTGCCGATCCGGCCTGAAGATCCGGGTGTCTACGAAAATCGCGCGGCGATCGAGCGGCTCCAGCAACTCGATCTGCCGGTCCTGCTTCCGTGGGCGGCGGAGGATCCGATCACCGCGCCCGCCGAAAAATTCCTGCGATCGATTTTCAAAAACCCCGCGCCGCCGCTCGCCATCGAGCGCGTCGGACACTTCATCCAGGAAGACGCCGGAGAAGAGGTCGCGGGGCACATTGCAAAATGGATGAACGAACCGCGACCATAGGGAGCGGTCCAACGTCGAGAAAACAGGAGAACCGTATTGTTTGATCTATCCCAAA
>JAIQFJ010000553.1 GCA_020073325.1 Terriglobia bacterium
CTTGTTCCGGGCGCACGGAATGGACACGGAGGCGTGGCCCAAGCAGGTGCGCGCGCTTCTGTGGCGGGAGAACTAAATTCGTGGTCAGCCTTTTCGGCGTCGATCCCGCGGCGTACATCGCGAGTTCGCTGCACAGCGCGGACCGCACCTTTCGCGAAACGAACTGCTACGTCGACGTGTGGATCGAGCTGCTGCATTCGCTGAACGTCGACCCGGCGAGCGCGATGTCATTCGCGCTGACGGTCGATTTCGAAGGCGATCAGTGGACTTTCTTCAAGCCGCCGCCCGACGCGCTGCTGCGGCTGTACGGAATCGATGTGCATGAAATGCAGTTCTACCGGCCCGTCGTGGAACATGTGATCGAGCAACTCGCGCGCGGCCGGACCATGATCATCGAAGTCGATTCGTTCTATCTGGCCGATCGCGCCGGTACGGCTTACCGGAAGTCGCACGTCAAATCGTCCATTGCGATCGAGGCGATCGATCCCGCGCAGGAGCGCCTGCGCTACTTTCATGGCGCGGGCTGTTACGAACTTAGCGGCGAAGATTATCGCGGGATTTTTCGGCTGGGCCGCGCGTTTTCCGAGGACGTGCTGCCGCCGTATGTCGAAGTGGCGCGCTTCGACGCGGGGGCTCGTCTCACCGGGGAGGCTTTGCGTAGCGCGGCTCGGGAAGTTTTTCGCGAGCAGTGGGAGCGGCGGCCCGCGGCGAATCCGTGGCTCGCGTTCGGCGAACGGCTGTCGCGCGATCTTCCGCAACTGCTCGCGGGTTGCGACGACGACTATCATGCTTACGCGTTCGCCACCGTACGGCAATGCGGAGCCGCGTTTGAGCTGGCGAAGGATTTTCTGGAGTGGCTCGGCGAAGGCGATGCGGCCGTCGACGCGCTCGCGCGGCAGGTCAACGGCGCGAAGAACCTGCTCTTCAGGCTCGCACGACGGCGCGCGTTCGATCCAACGCCGGCGATCGGGCAGTTGGCGGCGGATTGGAAAGATACCATCCGCGCGCTCGACACATCGGCGGCCGGGGCCGCGTGCGAGGCGCTATGATCGCGCCGGCTCCCGTCGCCGAGAACGGCGTCCTTGTCGAAGTGCCGCTCGCGGACGGGTGGGAGCTGTCTGCGACGCCTGAAACATTTATTCCCGCGAATGTGCCGGGAACGGTCGCCTCGGCGATGCGGGAACAGAAGACGTGGCGCATCACGGACGAGGTTCGCTTCGATGAGTCGAGCTGCCGGTTCCGTTGCCGGTTCGCCGCCGTACCCGCCGGCGCGGGCGAAGAGATCGTTTTGCGGATCGGCGGGATCGCGACGATCGCCGAGGTGCGGCTGAATGGCGAGCGGATTCTTCGTAGCGACTCGATGTTCGCTTCGCACGACCTGGATGTAACCGCGATCGTTCGTGAGCGGAACGAACTGACGGTCGACTGCGGCTCGCTCACAGCCGCGCTGCGCGAATGCCGGGGCCGGCAGCCCGCGGCACGCTGGCGGACCCGCGTCGTCGGCGAACAGAGTCTGCGCTGGTTCCGCACGACGATGCTCGGACGCGCGCCTGGATTTTCCCCGGGACCGGAGCCGGTAGGCCCGTGGCGGCCGCTCTCGCTGCTCCGTCGCAGACGCGTGGCGCTCGAGAAGTTCGCGCGTAGGATCGAACTCGAAGGCACGACCGGCGTCGCGCATGTTGAACTGGCGATGCGGATGCTCGAGGCCGCCAGCCTGCCGCAAACGGGACGGCTGATCGTCGGCGAAACAAGCACCCCGTTCGTTTTCGAAACGTCCCGCGATCGTATCTTTGCGCGAGCCACGGTTCGGATTCCGAACGTCGCGCGCTGGTGTACGCACACGCATGGGGAACCGGCGCTTCATCGCGTGCGAGCCGAGCTGGTGTTCGCCGACGGATCGAAGGCCGCGTTCGACGATATTCCCGCCGGGTTTCGCTCGATCGACGCCGGAGCGGAGCCGCCCGGCGATGAGGGGCTCGCTTTGTCGATCAACGGCGCGCGCGTGTTTTGCCGCGGCGCTGTCTGGACTCCTCCCGACGTCGTATCGCTCGCGGCCTCGCCCGGCGTTTTGCGAGACCGGCTGGAACTGCTGCGCGACGGCGGCTTCAATATGGTGCGGCTCGCCGGCACGATGATTTACGAATCGGAAACCTTTCATCGCCTGTGCGACGAACTCGGCCTGCTGGTGTGGCAGGACATGATGTTCGCGAACCTGGATTATCCGTTCGGAGATCCGCACTTCGATGAAACGGTGCGCACGGAAGCCGAGGCCGAGCTGGCGCGTGTTTCGCGCCACGCGAGCACGGCGGTGATTTGCGGAAATTCGGAGGTCGAACAGCAGACCGGCATGTTCGGCGTGAATCCCGCACTTGGCCGCGGATCTTTTTTCGGCGAAGAACTGCCACGCATCGCGGCGCGCTGCTGCCCCGGGGTTCCCTACGTGCCGTCGGCTCCCTGCGGAGGCGATCAGCCGTTCCGCGCCAGAACCGGTATCGCGAATTATTTCGGAGTCGGCGCGTATCTGCGTCCGCTGGAGGACGTGCGTCGAGCCGAAGTGAAGTTCGCCTCTGAATGCCTGGCTTTCGCCAATGTTCCCGAGCCTGAAACGCTCGACAGGATCGCGGCCGCGCATCGCGGGGGAATTTCTCCCGTCCACTTTCATTGGAAGCGCGGCGCAGCGCGCGATTCGGGCACGGGGTGGGATTTCGAAGATGTCCGTGACCATTATTTGAAGCTGCTCTACGCGGTGGATCCTGCCGCGCTCCGCTATTCCGACACCAACCGCTACTGGGATCTTTCGCGAATGGTTTCGGGCGAGGTGATGGCGGAAGTATTCGGCGAGTGGCGGCGCGCGCGGTCGAATTGCTGCGGCGGAATCGTTCTTTGGACCGCCGATCTTGAACCGGGCGCCGGCTGGGGCATTCTCGATTCCGACGGCCGACCCAAGGCGGCCTACTGGTTCCTCAAGCGCGCGCTCGCTCCGCGAACCGTCTGGATGACGGACGAAGGACTGAACGGGATCGACGTGCATGTCGCCAACGACGCGCCTTCGCCGATGAATGCTTTCCTGCGGGTCGCATTGTACCGGCTGGGCGAGCACAAAGTCGCGGAATCGGAAATCGCCATCGCGATTCCCGCAAATCACACGTCGGCATTCGGCGTCGAAGAAATTCTCGGCCGCTTCGTCGATGCCGGTTATGCGTTTCGATTCGGGCCGCCCGGTCACGACCTGATTGCCGCCAGCCTGCATCGGAGCCAGGGGGACGCGCCCTTTGCGCAGGCGTTCCGATTCCCGGCGGGCCGTCCGATCCAGCGCGTGCCGATCGATCAGCTCGGAATCACGGCGGAATACAGTCAAACCGAAATCGTGCTGAGCGCGAAACGATTC
>JAIQFJ010000106.1 GCA_020073325.1 Terriglobia bacterium
AGAATGCCAGCCGAAGGCAGTGATGATCGAGAACGTTCGCGGCATCCTCGATGCCGTCTTCGACGACTATCGAAATCACGTCGAGAAGCAGCTTGAGAAGCTGGGCTACGTTCCCGACTGGCGAATGTACAACGCCACGGACTTCGGCGTGCCGCAACTCCGTCCCCGCGTTCTATTCGTCGCGGTTAGACGGGATCTCCAAGGCAGCTTCTGCTGGCCGATGCCCGGCTTCGCGCTCGCGCCGACAGTCGGCGAGGTGCTCGGAGACCTGATGGCTGCGAACGGTTGGAAGGGAGCCAAGCAGTGGGCGAAGCGAGCCGACGTGATCGCGCCCACCGTGGTAGGCGGCTCGCACAAGCACGGCGGCCCGGATCTTGGACCGACGAGAGCGCGCAAGGCGTGGGCCTCGCTGAACGTGGACGGCATCGGCATTTGGAACGAGGCTCCCGGACCCGACTTCGTCGGCATGCCTCGACTGACAGTCCGCATGGTGGCGCGTCTGCAGGGCTTCCCCGACGACTGGCAGTTCGTTGGTGGCAAGACCGCGGCCTACCGCCAAGTGGGCAACGCGTTCCCGCCGCCGGTCGCGTGCGCTGTAGCCGAGCAGATCATGAAGTGCTTGCGGACTCGCAAAGTCGTCCCGATGGCGGGCTGACGATCAGAGCCCGGATTTTCTCGACGACCTTCGCGGGGGACCTCTTGATCTCGTGCTCCCAGATGCGGACGACTTTCCAGCCGTCGCGCCGCAGCAGTTGGCCGACGCGCTTGTCTCTATCTTTGTTGCGCCTGAATTTCTCGGACCAGTAGCCGGTGTTCGACGTCGGTGCGCGGTAGCACTTCGGGCAGCCGTGCCAGTAGCAGCCGTCGAGGAAGACAACGACCTTCGCGGTCTCGAACACGAAGTCGGGCTTCCCAGGCAGGGTGCCGGTGCAGAGCTTCCACCCGGACAGGCCGGCGCGGATCATCCGGAAGCGGACCGCCTTCTCGGTGGACTTGTTGCCGCGGGACCGTATCGCGGACATGTTGCGGGAGCGCTGCTCTGGTGTGAGCCAGTCCATCAAGCGCGAGTATAGGACAGAGCCATTCGGTGTGCCCCCTGTGTGCACCTTTCGGTGTCCTCCGGTTTCATCCGGTGCACACCGCTGGTTCCGCAAGTGGCAATGGATTCAGTCGGTTTCGCTCGGTGACGGGAGCCTGGTGAGATTATGAGTCCGCTGCACTAACCGCTGTGCTAAGGGCCCGTATTGATCTATTTTCGCATCAATTGCGCGATGCCCAGATCAGGTTTGCTCCGCAATCGTCGCGCGTAGTTCGATGGAACCCGCGGAGTTCGATGGTTGCTCCATCGGCGCGGAAGCGATCGGCGAGATCGCTCCAGTCGCTACTCCACATACTCGGAAATGCGATTTCGCGAAGGCGCGGCCGATCGTAAACGAGCAGAGGCGCCTTGACGAATTGACAACCAGATACCGGATCGATCTGCAGAATATCGATCGCGCTGTCGACACTTCGAATCTTCGTGCGAGCGAGTCCCGGCTGCCCGTGCCGTGATCCGCGATCTCAGGAGCGCGATCCAGGTTCAGGTCTTGCGAAGATTCACCGCATTCGGCTGCTCCATAGCTCCAATTGTGGACCAGCGGGAATTGGATACCGCCGATGGTGCCGCGAACCTCCTGCGCGGCCAGATTTGTGAATTGGTACACCTGGTTGGTCCAGTGGCCGGAGCAAAACTGGGCCTTTGGGTCCGATGGGATTTCATCGTACATACTGATCAGCACCTGGGCATGACCGTCGCGATTGAGATCGAGGATGTGTTTGATTCCGTCGCCGTTCTCGCCTGTGTAGACGACGGTAAAAAATGGGACGGGCATCCCGTCGCGGTCCATCATGAGGATCGAAAGAGAGAACAGGGGCGTCATGCGGCCATTGAAGTAAGGGCCTCCGCCGAAGAAGACGTAGTCTGGAGTCCCGTTGGCGTCGAGGTCGCCGCGGTAGACTTCGTCGAGATTGAAGGTGTGGATCTCCCAGTGGCGGCCGGACTTCCCGATACCACGAAGCACAACTCCGCGTTGATTCCCGCTGGCCGCCGTTGCCGTGATGCGATCGAACGTCGCGCGTTCGCCGTCTTTGAGGAATCCGGAGCGGAGCTTTGTCAGACGGAGATGGGGAAGCGCATCGAAATTAATCCCGGTCGCGGTGTCGTTCCAGTTTGCGAACGCGACAACGCAAGTGAGCGCCGCGCAGATCGAGCGAAACACCTTCAGTCGACCAGCGCTTCGTAAGCCATGCGTTTGAATTGGTCGCCGGCGGGGATGCTTGTTGGCGGCAGGACGTTGATCAGGAAGACGCCGATCATGTGTTCTTTCGGGTCGATCCAGAAAGCCGTGCCGGCGGCGCCGCCCCAGTAGTATTCGCCTTCACTGCCCACTGTCGCCGATTTGCCGGGGCCCAGGTTCACGGCGAACGTCAGGCCGAAGCCGTAGCCTTCGGGCAGCAGTCCGGCGCGAGGCAGCGCGCCCAGATGGTCGGCGTGCATCAACTCGACCGTTTTACGTCCAAGGAGACGCGTGCCGTCGAGTGCGCCGCCGTTCAAAAGCATGCTGACGAAGCGAGCATAATCGTCGAGCGTGCCGACCGAACCTGCGCCGCCGAGCATCAGGGACGGTTTGTATTTGTAGTGTTCCTGCGCGAAGCCCTTGCTCGGCTCGATGTGGCCGCTGCCGTCGCGTTTGGGAGTCTCGAGGACGGCGAGGCGGCTCCACTTCGCTTCGGGGACGAAGAATGCCGAGTCCTTCATGCCGAGCGGCTTGAAGATGCGCTCTTCGAAAAATTGATCGAGCGGTTTTCCGGAGATGACTTCGACCAGCCGGCCGAGGACGTCGACCGAGTAGCCATAGTGGAATTTCGTGCCGGGTTCTTCGTTGAGGGGGACGCTCGCCAGGCGTTTGACGGCCTCGGCGAGATCGAACTTCACATCGGGCGCGCCTCCGAGCATGTCGATTTTCTTATACACGGGCTCGCCTTTTTCATCCTTGGGTCCCGCGTAGTCGAGGCCGGTGGTGTGGCGGAAAAGATCGCGAACCAGGATCGTGCGCTCGGCGGGGACGCTGTAGTAAATGTGCTTGCCCGCCGCGTCGGTCGACTCTTTGCCGACGCGCATTTCTTTGAACTCGGGGAGATATTTCGAGACCGGATCGTTGAGGGAAAATTTTCCTTCTTCGTAGAGCATCATGGCCGCGACGCCGGTGATCGCTTTGGTCATCGAGTACATGCGGACGATGGTGTCGGGTTTATAATCGCCCCAGGTTTCGCGGAACACGACTTTGCCGTTGCGGGCAATGAGTCCGGATGCGCCGTTCAAGCGGCCCGCGGCGACGTGGTCGCGCATCACGACGCTGATGCGGCTAAGGCGGTCGGAGGAAAAACCGGCGCTGTTCGGCGCGGCAGAGGGGAGGTCCGCGGCGAATCCGAGCGAAACCGACAGGGTGAAAAGAAGGAAGGTCCGCATGGGGTATATCATACTGGAGCAGAAGTCAGGAGTCAGGAGTCAGAATGATGCGAACGATTTTGCTGCTGATGACGGTGCCCTTGTTTGGCGCGGATTGCGGGGCGCTCGCGGGATTGAAGTTGAAAGACACGACGCTGACGGCGTCCGACGTCGCGGCGGGTGCGTTCGCGCCGGGGCCGGGGATGGGCGCGGCTTCCTTATATAAGGACATGCCGGCGTTCTGCCGGGTGCAGGGAGTGATCAAGCCGTCGGGGGATTCAAATATCGAATTCGAGGTGTGGCTGCCTGAGTCGGGATGGAACGGGAAGTATCAGGGCGTCGGCAATGGCGGATTCGCGGGGTCGATCCAATATGCACTGCTCGCGGCGGGGGTGCGCAGCGGCTATGCGACGGCGTCGACAGACACGGGTCATAAAGGCGGCGCGACCGATGGCGATTGGGCGATGAATCACTACGAAAAGATCGTCGACTTCGGCTATCGCGCGATTCATGAGATGACGGACGCGTCGAAGGCGATTGTCAAGGCGTACTATGGCGGCGCCGCGAAGCGGTCGTATTTTGCGGGATGCTCGAACGGCGGGCGGCAGGCGCTGCTCGAAGCGCAGCGCTATCCGGCGGATTACGACGGCATCGTCGCGGGGGCTCCGGCGAATTATCTGACGCATCATCTGACCGGGTTCGTGTGGAATATGCAGGCGCTGGATGCGGCGCCGATTCCGGCAGGAAAAATGAAGGCGATCGAAGCGGCGGCGGTCGAGGCTTGCGATGCCTCCGACGGCGTGAAAGACGGCGTGATCGACGATCCCACCAGGTGCCACTTCGATCCGGCAGTGCTGGCGTGCAAAGGAGCCGAGTCCGACGCGTGCCTGACCGAGGCGCAGATCGGGGCGTTGAAGAAGATCTACGCCGGTCCGAAAAACTCGAAGGGCGAGGAGATTTTTCCCGGATTCGAGCCGGGAGGCGAAACCGGATTCGGTGGATGGCCGGGTTGGATCACGGGGATGGGGACGGGCAAGAGCATTCAGTTCCTGTTTGCCAAGGGATTCTTCTCCGACATGATGTATTCCGACGCGAACTGGGATTTCCGCAAGTTCGATTTCGATCGCGACACGAAATACGTTGACGACAAGGGCTCGCGAAACTTCAATGCGACTGATCCGAATCTGAAGGTCTTCAAGGATCGCGGCGGGAAGCTGATTCTGTTTCATGGCTGGAGCGACGCGGCGATTCCTCCGGTGAATACGATCCATTACTACACCAGCGTCGAGAAGAAGATGGGCAAGCAGTCGGCGTCGTTTGTCGAACTGTACATGGTTCCGGGGATGCAGCATTGCGGAGGCGGGCCGGGGCCGAACGATTTCGGTGGGATCGCTCCGAACGCGCTCGATCCGGAACACAGCATGACGAAGTCGCTGGAGCGGTGGGTGGAAGAGGGCGTCGCGCCGCAGAAGGTGATCGCGAAGAACGGGGCGCGGACGCGTCCGCTGTGCCCCTATCCGCAGGTGGCGAAGTACAAGGGATCGGGCAGCACCGACGACGCTTCGAACTTTGTGTGTTCGGCTCCAAAATGAGCGATCACACCCAGCAGGCTTGCGTGCAGGCACCCCGCGAGAACACGCAAACGTAATCGATTGAACAATTAAGCCGTGGTTCGGCGATTGCACCTCCAGCGTACAGGAGAGTGCGATGCTGAATATTAAACACATCCTTTTTCCGCTAGATTTTTCAGCGCGATGCTGCGGCGCGGTTCCGCACATCGACGCATTTGCGAAGCGTTTCGGAGCCAAGCTCACGTTAATCAGCGTCGCGCAGCCGGTTTATGCGGCAGGTATGGGCGATCCGGGTGGGCCCATCCTGATCGACACCGAAGAGATGCTGAACGAGCTGAAGCAGAAGCTGGACACGTCGCTGGTGAAAGAGCTCGCTCATCTGCGCGTGGATCGCGTGGCGGATCTGGGCGATCCGTCGGCGGTGATCGTCGATTTCGCGAAGAAAAACGAAGTCGACCTGATCATGATGCCGACGCACGGCTATGGACCGTTCCGCAGCCTGCTGCTGGGGTCGGTGACGGCGAAGGTGCTGCATGATGCGGACGTCCCGGTGTGGACGGGCGCGCACATGGAAGATCCTCCGTCGCAGCAGCATCTGCCGGTTCGGGCGGTATTGTGCGCGGTGGATGGAACGCCGAACAGCGTGCCGCTGATGAAATGGTCGGCGCGGCTGGCAAAGGATTTCGGCGCGTCGCTGCGGCTGGTCCATGTGATTCGAGGAATCGAAGGCTGGCCGGCGCGGCAGGCGGATCGTCAATTCGAAGAAGAGATGCGGCTGGAATCGCGCAAGACGATCGAGGGACTACAGCAATCGGCGGAAGTGGATGCGCCGTTGTGTGTCGCGGTCGGCAACGTCGCCGAAGGAGTGCGGGAAGAGGCTCGGCGTCATGGCGCGGACCTGATCGTGATCGGGCGCGGCGTGCTGCATGAGACGCTCGGCCGGCTGCGGACGCATTCTTACGGGATCATTCGCAATTCGCCGTGTCCGGTGATCAGCGTCTAAGATCGTCGGCGGATTGTAAGGGCTGACCGCTGGCCGCATGCTTCGCACGGTTCGCTCCATGAAGATCACGCGGTATCGCTTCGTTAGTCAGACGAGATGCGAAGCAGGGGCGAGGCTCGTATAACGGTTTCATAGCGCCTGGCGAGCGCACGGAAGCGCTCGGCTTCGGCGGGTGCGGAGCTTTCAGCCATCCTGCAATAGGCCAGGCGGAACACGCTATAGGCGATCAGATAAAACGGCACGCGTCGTCGTGTGGCGGTGTCGAAGAACCGCAGGAAGTCATCGGGGAGCGCGAATTCGACGATCGTGGCGGCGACGTCCCAGGCAATGTCCTGAGGGCCGGGAAAAAAATGATCGTCGGCGTGATCGACGGCGTCGGCCTTGAGAATTCCTGAAGGTGTTTTAATCCACTCGTGCGGCAACATGCGGCCGTCGAGGTGATGGGTCGGCGCGTCTTCGATCAAAGGTCGCACGCGCAGGAGCGGGGAAGCGTCGATGTGCAGCGCCTCGTCGAGATTCGTCGAGAGCATTTCTGCAAGCGCATTCCAAGGGACGGGAATGGGGGAACGGAAATTGTTCCGGATGTAGTTCAGATATGTCGCGAGATGCGGGGCCGGCACGCCGGCAGGATGCTGGCCCCACATTGGACACCCTGGGACGAATTCGGTAAAGAGGAATCCTCGGGATAGATTCAGCGGGGACGGGGTAAATCCAGCTTCATGCAGGATTCGGGCGCGATCGAAGGCTTGGCGGCCTCGTGAGCCGAAACCCGCGAACTTCGCGAGAACCTTTCGATCAGGGCTGAGAAATTTTCGACGCTCGTGCTGCGGGTGGACCGCGATTTCGGGCGAGCCGAGAAAAGCTCGCCACTGGCCGGCGGAAAGATCGATCCACGGATCGAAGCCCAAATCGAAATTTCCGACATAGCTTCGATGCCTGCGGAAATGATCGCGCGCCATGGGGGATGAGAGCGTGGCAGGATCGGCCTGCCAGCTCGGGAAGAAAATCACGTGCGAATCGGGGACGCCGGCGGAGTGAAGCGCCTCGGCTACCGAGCCCAGAGAGGATCCGCTCAAGCCCGGTCCTTCGTCCACGACGAGATGAAATGCGCCGGGGTCGACAGGCTGGCCCAGGTGCGTAATTCGATGGAACGGGTGGCCTGTCGGACGGACGGTGAACGACTCGACTTCGACACCCTGTTCAAGCAACGCTCCCGCGACCGCGGCGCTGAGGCTGGTTCCGATGCTGCGGATGCCGATCACCGTACATTTTCGGGGGCGCGCGTCTGCGAAGAATTTTTCCGTCGCATCGACGTAGGTTTCGGGAAAAAGGCCGTAATAGGCGTAGCCTTCGGGAACGCCGACCTCGACGGAGGGCGGCAGATCGAAGCGCAGATCGGGCAGCGGCCGCGACGGATCGACGAAAGCGCGGCCGATTTCGAGTGCGGCTCGACGCAGGTTCGCTACGGCGGGGTAGCCGGGAGGAAGCAGGTCGGCGACTCCGCATTCGAGTTCCCCGAAGGCGATGAGAAGCTCTCTTCGCGCATCCGCATCGGACGTCCGGGGGGATTCGAGCACGTCCGCGGTTCGGAGGATTCGTTTCTGTTCACGGTAAATGATCATCGCAGCCAAGCCATTCCGCGCATCTTCAAGACGTGATCGCATTTCTGATTCGTCATGCGGAGACTGCGTCGCAAGGGGTGCTCGGAAAACGCTCGGAGGCCTCCTTGAACACCGAAGGTGAGACGCAGGCGCGCGAGCTTGCGCAACGGCTGCGTAACGTTTCATTCGCGGCAGTGCTGACGAGTCCGCTCGGGCGAGCTGTCGAGACAGCGCGGGCGATCACCGAAGGGCGCGAAATTTCGCCGATCGTCGAGGATACGCTTCGCGAGGTCGATTTTGGCTCCTGGGATAACCGCACGTTTGCCGATTTGTCGGCGACGGAGGGCTGGCGAACGTTTCATCGCTTCCGCAGCGGCGCGCGATATCCGGGGGGCGAGATGATGATCGAAGTGCAGGCCCGGATCGTCGCGTTGCTCGAACGCTCGACACGGGAATTCGGAGATGCGCCCGTGGCTTTTGTCAGCCACGCGGACGTGATTCGCTGCGCCGTATGCCACTACCTTGCGATTCCGCTCGATCTTGCATTGCGCGTCAGAATCGATATGGCTTCGGTCACCACGATTCGTCTTTGGACAGGCGGGGTGGAGGTCCTGACGCTGAACGAAAAAAACCCAGCCAGTCCGCCTAGCGACGGGCTGACTGGGTAGCAGCAAAAGTGGGAGTCGCCGAACTAGGATCCCAGTCGCGATCTGGCTTTCCGAAAGTTTAGACCGATCCAGTACGCGATCGTTTCAATTTTGGGCGCCAACTTCTTTGTATTGGGGCGCCGGTTTGCGGAGTCAAACGGTTATGATGATGCCGTTAAAAACGGGTGTGGATGAATTGGACGCCATGATCAACGAGGTGAGTGATCCGGCGGAGAGCCAGTGCGAGCTGCTGCGCGAGCATCTCGAGAGTGCGAGAAACTACGTCCTGGGTTCAATGCCGCGTGAATATGCGCTCACGTTACGATTGGCGAAGCAGATGGAAAACTGCATCGTGAATCCGGAACGGAGAGAGAGGGTGAAACACATGATCGAAAGCCTGCTGGCGCATGAGGGCTGATGCCGGCGGTTGTTCCAGAGACCAAGTCGTTAAACGTGCTGAGCCAGGCTGTGCGGCACTGCACGGGATGCGATTTGTACCGCTGGGCGACTCAGGCTGTTTTCGGCGAAGGCCGTAAAGACGCCCGCGTTGTGGCGGTCGGCGAACAACCCGGCGATGTTGAGGACCGGCAAGGCAAACCGTTCGTAGGTCCCGCGGGCAAGCTGCTTTCGCGCGCGTTTGAGGACGCCGGGATGGATCGGGGAGAGGTGTATGTAACGAACGCCGTGAAGCACTTCAAGTTCGAAGAGCGCGGCAAGCGGAGAATTCACAAGAAACCGGATCGCGCCGAAATCCTCGCGTGCCGTCCGTGGCTGGAAGCGGAAATGCGCGCGGTGGAACCCGAACTCATCATCGCGATGGGCGTGACGGCCACCGAGGCTTTGCTGCTGAAGAAAGTTGCCATCACTCCGCTACGCGGAAAATTCAACGAACATCCCTGGGGGACGCTGTTCGTCACGATTCATCCGTCGGCGATTCTGCGCGCGCAGCCGGAGGATCGCGATCGGGAATATCGGCGATTCGTTCAGGAGTTGAAAACCGCGGCCGGGTGGCTGAGGCATCGCAGCGCGGAATAGCAGGACTGATAGGCGCCGGCCATACGATCCACGGTGAACCATTCCGCTCTCATCCGCGCCTCCCGCTGAAGACGCTCGCGCGGCTCTGGCGAGCGAATCAGGTATTGAAGCTGGTCCGCCAGAAATTCCGAATCGTCGGGCGGCACGAACATTGCAGCGCCGTCCCAGGTTTCGCGAAGACTGGGAATATCGCCGATGATCAGCGCGCATCCGCACAGCGCGGCTTCGAGAATCGAAAGACCGAACGGCTCGTAGCGGGCGGGAAGCGCGTAGATGGATGCACGCGCCAGCCACGCGCGGAGATCCTGGGCGGAGAGACGGCCGAGAGCCCGAATCTCGGTGGCGGATCCGCCTTCGCCCGCGGCATAGACCGGCCAGTCGAGCGAACGAGCGGCGCGATCCAGCGAGTCCAGATTCTTGGCGCGATCCCAGAATCGACCCGCGGTGAGGATGAACGGCTCTTTCGCGGCCGGCGCGAAAATTTGCGCATCGCGTCCGTTGGGGATCACGGCCGACGGACCGAGCGGTCCGTAGTTTCTTTCGATCGAAGCGAGCATCGCACGCGTGGGCCCGACGACGAAATCCGCCGCGGCGATTCCGGCGGCGACTCGCTTTCGATATTCGTTCCAGGAGGCAGGCGCGGGCTCGCCGTGGACGGCTTCCCACCAGGAGAGCACGCACGAATGCGCCACGACCAGCTTCGGGGCGCGGGTGGTCAGCGTGGCGTGACAATAGCCGTTCAAGTGAAAAATATCGGGAGCGATCTCCTGCTCGAGCGACGTCAGCCAATCCCCGGCGCGGTCGACGTCGAGCCATGGGTCTTCCATCCATTCGAGTTTGTAATCACCCACGCGCAAATCGATTCCGCGCGCTTCGGCACGTTGGGCGGGCGAGGGCGACGGACCCATGACGGCGAGCGTGACATCGATGGTGCGGGCCGCAAGCGCGCGACTCAGGTCGAGCGCGTAAGTCCACACTCCGCCGGCGGCGTCGGCGGTCATCAGGACTCGGCGGATGGTCACGCGCTTTCGAGCTGTTCGAGGGGAAGCGGACGCTCGTCCTGTATTTCGCTGAAGCCGGAATATTGCGAGAGGTAGTAGTTGTGCGCGCGCTCCCAGGCGCGATCGTCGGGCAAGCCCCAGCGCCGCGCGTAGTCCGGCGACCCGGGATAAGGGAACAGCGGGACGGGATCGTTGGCCCACACCCCGTGACTACGCATTTCTGAGCGCCATTGGCGGGTCGCCGCGGGGTCGTCCAATTCCGTCTTGATCAGATTCGCCTGCACGAAGGCGATGCGTCGCTTGGCGTAGATCAACAAGTCCGAAAGATCGCCGGTGCTCATCCGGCATTTCTTGTCGAGCGAATCGCGGCCCTCGGGTGTGAGGCTTTCGACGCCTGCTTCGATCGACACGCAACCGGCGTCGGCAAGAAGATCGAGCATGCGGCGATTCCACAGGTCGATGCGCGTCTGAATGCCGATCCGGATCCTGCGGCTGGCCAGCGCCTGGAGCAAATCGGGCCGCGGCAGAAAAATCTCGTCGATGAAATAGACGTACTTCACGCCGTGGCGGATCAAGCCGTCGAGCTCGGCGAGGATCACATCGAGCGGACGGCGGCGATACGCGTCGCGGAAATTGTCTTTCGCGCAAAACGTGCAGTGATATGGACACCCGCGCGAAGCTTCCATCTCGGCGCCGGGTCCATTGAAGGGATGATCGAAGCGATGATGATGATGATCGTGCGCGGCGATCATCGCCTCGGGCCATTCGAGCGGCGGCAGGCTGGTCATGTCTGAGGCGTGCCGTCTTGTGTCCGCTGCAACCTGTGTGACCAGCGACGGCAAGGCGTTCCATGCCCCTGCGAGCCGCGGAATGATCTCCTCGCATTCGCCGACCACCACCGCGTCGGCCCCGAGTTTCGCCAGCGCAGCGGAGGGCGTGGTTGACCCGTGCGGTCCCACCGCCACGATTGTTTCGAGGAACGGATGGATCGCGCGGATCAGACGCCGGGGAATCGCAAGTTCGGGCGGCGGGCAACGCCAGAAAAGATAGCTGGGCGCTGTCGTCACCACAGTTACGTCGGGCTGGAAGCGCTTCAGAATTTCGGCGATTCCCGTTTCATCGAGGTCGCCAAGCTGTGCGTCGAGCAGCAGAACTTTGTGACCTTCGCGCTGCAGAAGCGCCTTGGTGTATCCGAATTCGAGCGGAAGATGCGGCTCGCGGCAGCCGAAATAGATGCTCCCTTCGAAGCTCCAATTCGGGTTGATCAAGGCGAAGCGCATGTCAGACCATCAGGCCGCGGATTTCGAGTTCCGCGCGGGATTGATCGACGCGGTCGAAGGTGACCTGCCGCTCGAGCCATCCCGCGAGCGTGTGCAATCCGGCATCGAAGGAGACCCTCGGCGCATAGCCGAGAACGGCGCGCGCGTGCGAGATGTCCGCGTAGCAGTGCCGAATATCGCCGGCGCGATAACGATTCGTAATTTCCAGCGCCAGGTGCCGTTTGCCCAGCACCTTGCTGAGGCGAGCCGCGACCTCCGCGATCGTGACCGGCTGCCCGCTCGCCACGTTGATCACCTGATCCACCGCGGTGTCGCGTTCCAGCGCCAGCCGGCACGCCCGGGCTATGTCGGTCACATTGACGAAATCGCGCGTCTGGCGTCCGTCCTCGTTCAGCAGCGGCGGCTTGTCATTCAACACGCGCGACGAGAAAATCGCCAGAACGCCGGTGTAAGGATTTGAGAGCGCCTGATATGGCCCATAGGCGTTGAAGAATCGCAACGCGACCGTCGGGATGCCGTACGCTCGTCCGATCATCAGGCACATGCGCTCCTGATCGAATTTCGAAAGCGCGTAGACCGACGTGAGGCAAGGCGATTTCGACTCGGGCGTCGGCACGGGAGCGAGTTCGGAGCCGGACCCATCGCGCAGTTCCCACGAGCCGGCTTTGAGTTGATCGGTGGAACGCTCCGCCTTTTCGATCAACGAACCATCCGCACGGCGATACAGGCCTTCGCCGTAAACGCTCATGCTGGAGGCGACGATCAGACGCCGCACGGGACGCTCGATCAATTGTTCCAGCAGAACGGAGGTGCCGAAGTTATTCACGCTGGTGTATTCGGCAATCTCATACATACTCTGGCCGACGCCGACGCGCGCGGCGAGGTGGTACACCACATCCACTCCGCGCAACGCTTTTCGCACGGCAGCCGCATCGCGGACGTCGCCGACGATCAGCTCCGCTTCACGTGACAAATAATCCGGCCGGACACGTTTCGTCCCATGCACCTGAGGAGTGAGATTGTCGAGAATTCGAACGGAGTAGCCGTGATCGAGAAGTTCCTGGGTGAGATGAGCGCCGATAAATCCGGCTCCACCGGTAATGAGAACCTGCGGTGAAGTCATCGCGTCGCGTAAGAGCAATCCTCAGACCTTTGAAGATGTCGACAAAAGCGAAGTAAGTACGCGCGGATTGCGCCGGACAGAAGAGAACGATGTGGAACAAACTTCCATGTGGTGCGGAATATAGCTCGCTTTTCTGTTGGCTGAAGCGTTAAATACAAAAGCGCCGGAAGACCGAAGCCTTCCGGCGCATTTATCCTCCAGGTTTAGAACAGGAATCGCATGCCGAGCACGAACGTGCGCGGCCCGCCGCCGAACAGGCCGTTCAGCAACGTGAGATTCGTGGCTTGGCCGAAATTTCCGAGGCTCACCGAGTTGTAAGGATTTCCGTACTGACTGCTGTTCAGCAGATTGTAAGCCTCCGCGCGAAATTCAAGCTGTCGATTTTCGGCCATCGGGATAGTCTTGAGCAGCGATAGATTGTAGTCTGTGAAATCGGGTCCGCGAACCGAGTTGCGTCCCAGAGTTCCCAGCGATCCCGCGGCCGGCAGCGCGAACGCGCCAGAATTGAACGACGCCTGGCCGTTGATCGGGAATGCCGATGCCATGCTGGCATAGACCGCCGGAATACCCGGGCAGGCACACGCGGTTGGATCCGCGAAAATGTTGTACGGACTTCCCGTCGCCCAATGGAAAACTCCGTTGATCTTCCAATTCCCGAGTATCTTCGCGGCGATCCCCTGATTCCAGCGATTCGTTCCCGCGCCGAACGGGAGATCGAAGATGTGCGTGATCGTCAGCATCTGGGTGCGATCCCAATCCGCCGGTCCATAGTTTGCACCGACGCTAAACGGGTTGGTCAAGTTCGTCCCGTAATCGAGAGCTTTGCTCCATGTATACGCGGCGGCGAACGAAGCGCCTTTCGAAAGACGCTTCGTCAGGTTCACTTGCAGAGCGTTGTAGTTGCTGGTGAGGCCGTTACCCTCTTCAAAGATAGGAGCGGTCTCGCCCGACGTCGCAAAAGGCAGGCCTACGGGACCGCTGCCGGGGGTCGCCGCGTTGATCTGCCGGATGAACGGCAGGTCCCGCCCGAGATTTCCGACATACGCGGCGTCGAGCAGGAGTCCCCACGGCGCGCTGTGCTGAATCATGAAGTAATAACTCTGGATGTAGGGATTCCGCGTCAGCGAGTCCGCGTTGTAAGGCACGTTCGAGGTGCCCGTCATCGTCGCCGCCGGCACCACGAACGGAGTGCTGCCAAAGCTTCCGTTGATTCCCAATGTCGTGCCCTGGCCCGCAAAATTCACCGGCAGCAGGCTGAACGGCAGGGGGAATTGGTAGATCGCATAGCTGGTCCGAACGACGGTGTGGTCGGTCAGTCGGAACGCGAGCCCGACGCGCGGCATCACGCCGCCCAGGCGATAGTCACCCTGCGATGAAGTAGTTCCCGTAATCCCGGCGCCAGGGGTGAAAAGGCTCGCACTATTTAGATCGACGGGACTGTAGACCTCATACCGGACGCCGAGATCCAACGTCAGGCGGCTCATGCGAACCGTGTCGCCAATGAACGCCGCATATTGACGCTGGCGATAACTCGGCTGAACCGCCGGGTTGAAAATTCCACTGGTCTGCGGCGCGCCGAGGAGGAACGACGCAAACGAAGATCCGAATGCCGTGCCCGGGGTGAGCGTCCCGCCGGGAACGGTTGTCGCGCCGGGGGCGAAGGCGAAGCTGCCCGCCGATCCCAGCAGGAAGTTCGGGAAACCGGTGCTCCATTCGTCGCGGACGTTCACTCCGAAATAAATCTGATTGCGCCCACGATAGATATGGAAGTTCGCGTCTCCTTCGTAGTTGTTATCCACGTCGCGTGCGGGAAGATTGAGCGGCGTGCCCAGCGTGCCGAGCCCGGTGATGGAGACATTGGGAACGGTGGTGCTGCCGGGCGAAATCAATCCGAGCCCAGCGAGTTGCGATGCCAGCGGTCCGCTCTGCGCGCTTGCGTCGATCAGATTGCGATAGCGGCTATAGCCGACGCGAAGTTCAGCGATGATCCCGCGATAATTACCCGCCAGGCTCGCCGACGCGTGGTGGTTGCGCAATGTATCCTGCGTCGAGCCGCCCAATACCGGTCCGAAGATCGAATCCTGATTCGCGTTGAAGCTCGACCAGCCGTAGCGGAGGAAGCCGGTCACGTTGTTGGTGAAGTGATAATCGATCTTGCCGTCGATCACCTGGCCGCGATCGCCGAAAGGCACATTCTGCGCCAGGTTGTTGGCTGTCGCGCCCGCGATATTTGCGGACGGAAGGAACGAAAGATAGGCCGATGAGATGGGATTGAAGCTGGCCGGCGAAATGACGCCGTTGGCGAAAGGAGTTCGTCCGATTCCGGTTGGGCCGCCGGTGACCGGATTGTAGACCGGCGTGCCGAGGCTGCCAAAATTTCCGCCGAGTTCCGCCGCGGTAGGGACGGTGGCGAACTGCGGTGCGCTGCCGTCATAGATCGTGCCCTGGTAGGACCCGAAAAAGAACAGGCGGTCGGGAATGATGGCGCCTCCGACGGTCCCGCCGAACTGCCTGTCGTGCAGAGTCGGGTCGGGCGAATTGCCGATGACAAACGGATCGCGCGTGCGGAAGAAATCATCCGTGGCGTATCCGAACAGACTGCCGTGAAGGCCGTTGGTCCCGGGTCGCGGGAAGACATCGTTGACCGATCCCGAGGCAAAGCCTGTGCGCGACGGATAGTTGGTCGAGATCACGTTCAACTGCTGCACGGCTTCGTCCGGCAGAACGCGAATTGCCAGATCCCGCGTGTTCGGCTCGCGAATCGAGATGCCGTCGGAAAGCTGGTCGTTCGCGTATGCGGGCAGGCCGTTCGTGTTTACTTGACGATTGCCCTGGGGATCGAACGTCAGCGGAAACGCGGAGACCGGAGGCGTGATCCCCGGCATCTGTCCGATCAGCTCCTGATAATTGCGATCGAAAACGGGCAGCGTTCGCACCGTGCTGCTGGTGTATGCACGGCCGATTTCCGGAGGTGTGGTGTCGGCGGCGGGTGCGTTCGCCTTCACTTCGATCGCCTCAATCGTCGGCCCGCCCTCGATCGTCAGACTGACTTGAGATGTCCTGCCGGCCACCACCTCCAGATTCTGCTGTGCCGTCTGTTTAAAGCCGTCGCGCTGCACTTCCACCCGATAATTTCCGGGAGGAAGCGAAACCGTGAACGATCCGTCGCTGCCGATGTCCACGCGCTCGGAAGATCCTGTATTCAGATTGGTGAGAATGATCGTCGCCATTTTGCCCGCGGCGATTCCATTCAATTTGCCTGATAACGTGCCCTGCGCGGCGGGAGGCGGCGTCTGTGCGTAAACCAGAGCACAAAAAGCCGAACACACGACTAACCTCATTAGATTTCGAAACATGTTCTCATACCCCTCTCAAAAATCTAAAAATGTTCCAACGGATAAGCTGTTACGATGAACCTCTTCGGCGCGCGCCCGACGTAGTAAAAGGGGAAGCACGTGACCAGAGTTAACTGTCGCGGATAAACCGCTTTCAGCGCATTCCGGTCTGTCGCACTGACCACTTCCGTCGCAGCGACGCGATACGTAAAATGGCCGCGCGCGGTGTCGAGCTCAATCTCGTCACCTACGCGAATATCTTTCAGCACGCGAAAATGCAGGTCGCGATGTCCGGCGATGATGCAGTTTCCCGGATCGCCCGGCTTCACTGAGCCTTGTATGTATCCCGGTCCGCGACGAAGATCGCGCGCGTGTTTGGCCTCGACCACATAAAGCGAACTGTCCAGCCGAGGCATCGAGAGCCGCGCCGCAAATCCGGGCGGCAACGCCACACCCGTGGATGAGTCGTACATCAGCGGGTGCTGGCTGAGCCATGCAACACCGGCATCGCACAATCCAACCAGCGCGACCGAAAGACCGCCGATCAGAAGAATCCACCCGAAGAAAGAGCGCATGGCGCTATCTCCGGCGCAGAAGTGTACCCAGTCCGGCGAGTCCGCCACCGATAGCGACGAGCGTCAGCCAATTGTCCGCGGTTGCGGGCATAGCCGGCGCCGGTGCCGGAGCCGATGCAGGTTCGGGAGTGGGCTCCGGGGCGGGCGCAGGCTCGGGCGGCGGCGGAGGAGAGGTCTGCGGAGCAGGTTCCGGCTGGGCTTGCGGAGGAGGCTGCGGCGGTGGTTCCGGCGGCGGAGGCGGCGCGGCTTGCGCGACTTGGGCCGGCTGCTCGGCGCGATATGTA